>DAONLM010000078.1:0-12582 GCA_035406685.1 Spirochaetota bacterium | reverse complement strand
TTTTTACTCAGATTTAATCTAAAATTTTGCCTGAAAGAGATAAAATTCTTATAAAATTAACCATCTTTCTAAAATTTTACCATTCTATCTTTCTTACTCAAAACTTACCCTTAGGATAATTCTATCTTTTTCTCTGCCTAAAAATAAAATCACGCACTAATCACACAAATAAATAAATATAACTTGACATAAATCTCTTTATTAAATATAATCAAATCTTATGGTAGAATCTTATTTAAATATTATTCAAAGTTTTATAATTCTTTTAAAATATATTGCTCAGGCTGACGGTGTAATATCAGATGAAGAAATTCAATATTTTGAGGAATTTTTAACTAAAATTAGAGGAGATGATTTAGAGTTAGCTGATATTTTTAGAGATATAAAAATATCAAATCTTGTCAAATTTGAAGAAGTAATCTCACAATTAGAAAAAATAGATGATCATAATAAAATTCTTTCTATAATTAATGCCTTAGGAATTGCCTGTTCAGACAAAATTGAAAAATCTGAAATAGAAAGAATAGATTCTATAATAAAATATTTTAAAATAGAAGAGGAAAAAGTAAAATTAATAAGCCAAATTACAGGTGCAAAAGAAATTCTTAAAAACAAAAAAGAGGACGATCTAAATAAAAATATTCTCTATATATCAAACAATCCAGAAGAGGCAGATTTACTAATAAGAAGAAAAAATTTTAAAGCAACAATTTTTCCACTTGATTCAAAGATATATTTTTACGGAATAGATACAAATGGAAAAATTACAACAACTGAAGGTATGATATTTTTTGATAAAATAGCAACAGAGATAAAAAAAGAGGACTCAATTCTTTTAGATAAAACTATAATAACTTATGATGAGATAAAAAGAAGATTAAAAACCAAAAATGAAAATATAAAGAAAAAATTTTTTATACTATCAGAAGAGAGAGACAATAATAAATTTTTTGTAATTAGATCTGATAGTGATAGTAATATAAGCATAAAAAAAATTTTGGCAGAGATAAATATTGAAGGTAATATATGTTCAATTATTAATAAAAGTAATGATATAGTCATTTTTATTGATGAAGAAAAAATAGAAAATAATAAGAAAGTATTCTTTGGAATAGACGAACCAATTACTATAAAAGAAAAAGAGAAAGTAAACAAACTGGAAAATATAAAAATAGATATTCAACAATTGTTAAGTAAAAATATAAATTCAAACACTTTCTATATTGAAAATAGAGAATCTATAGTAAAAAAGATAAGTAATCATAATAAAAGTGCAGATCTTTTTCTTGAAAATCATAAAACAGAAAAAGAGAATGAATTCATTGATTTAGAAATAAAAATCAGTAAAAATAGTGCTATGTTAGAAGTAAAAAGATCATATTTACCCATATTTGTTAATGGTAAGAGATTAACAGAAGATATTATATTACTGGATAAAATATCTCAGATTTTAATTGATAGAGAGATAATAAATTGTGATTTTGATAAGGGTATGATATCTACTGATTTTGTCAGAATAGAGCGGGTTGATGTTAAAAATGTTACATATAAATACAAAGGTAGAGATATAGCATTGGATGATATCAGTTTCTCAAACAAATATGGGGATTTCGTCTGCATAATGGGCCCCAGTGGTTGCGGCAAATCCACTCTAATGAAGTTAATGTTGGGGTATCTATCAGATTTTACCGGTTCTATAGAATTTAATGGAATTTCTTTTCATAAAAATTTTAATATTCTAAAAGAATTTGTTGGATATGTGCCACAAGATGATCTATTATTTGAAAATCTTACGGTTTATGAAAATCTTTTTTATGCTGGCAAATTAAAAAATCCAGAAATTTCTAATGAGAAACTAAATAACAGGATAAATGAGCTTTTAATAGAATTAGGCTTATCAGAAAAAAGAGATTTACCAGTTGGTAATGAGATTAAAAGAACATTGAGCGGCGGTGAAAGGAGAAGGCTTAATATTGGAATTGAACTTTTGAATGATGTGGATGTTCTTTTTCTTGATGAGCCTACGAGTGGACTCTCATCTTATGATAGTAAAAAGATAATAGATCTACTCTATAACTATGCAAAAAAAGGAAAAATAATTTATGTTGTCATTCATCAGCCATCTGCTGAATTATACTATAAATTCAACAAACTACTATTACTTGATTATGGAGGAAAGTTAGCATATTTTGGAGATACTGCAATCGCAATTGACTATTTTAATTCAAGGAGCATAAGGATTGATGACAGTAGCAGTTGCCCTGTATGTAAAAAAAGTTCACCAGATTTAATATTAAATGTTTTACAGGAAGTTAGAAGAGACTTAAATGGTAATCCAATTTATACTAAAGTCAAAAACAACAAAATTCCTTTAAGAGTCAAAAGCCCGGATGTCTGGAAAAAAATTTTTGAAAATTATAGAAGTCAGAATGAAATTTCTTATATTAATGGGACAAACGAGGCAGATATTAAAACAATTTTAAATAAAAAGAAAAATTTTATAACAAAATTAACAAATAGATGGATAAGATTTAAGACTCTTTTTATAAGAAATTTTAAAGATAAATTAAGAGATAAAGTCAATATAGTTATGATATTTTTGGTGCCAGTCTTATTAGTTATAATACTCTCATTCTTAATGAGGAGTAAATCTCTTCCGGATAAAATCGATATAAAAAAATTTGAAGGAAGTATCTTAACAAAAGTAACAGAAAAAGAAAAAAACAGTATAAGTGAAGTATATGAAAAAATAGATGATTATTACAAGATTAAAGAAGATATAAATAAAGATACCGAAAAGAATGTTTTAAGTATATTTAAAAGTAGAGGTTGGGCAGAATATCTATTTAAAAAAAATGAAAGTTTTGAAAAATTTTTATTCTTAACTGTTATAATATTTATTTTTCTTGGAATAACAAGTTCCATAAGCGAAATACTGAAAGATAGAGCAAAAATTCAAAGGGAGAGACTTATAAATATAAAAAGTATTGATTATCTATCTACGAAATTGATTACAGTTCTTATATTTTCTTTTTTTCAGGTATTACTATATATGCTACTATGTTTTACTATACTTCAGATACCATTTGCAATTCCAGAATTTAAATATTATGGAACTCCTCTTTTAATAAACTTTTTTATTATATCTTTTTTAACTGTTGCTATTTCTGTTATGCTTGGCCTATTTTTTTCAGCCTTACTAAAATCAGAAAAATCAATCTTTACAATAATACCTATATTAATAATCCCACAAATAATATTTGGTGGACTATTCTTAAACTATGACGATATGGGCGGTAGAATATTTCAAAAAGATAGGCCTGTTCCCTTTTATTGTGACCTTATAATATCAAGATGGGCTTATGAAGGACTTTTAATAACAACATATAAATTCAATCCAAATAATGAGATATGGATAGAGGTAACAAATAAATTTTATAAAAAAAATCCAGATAAAATCAATAAAATAAAAGATATAAGCAATTACTATAATGAAAATATGAGACTAAAATTCAATGATTATGCCTTTATAACAATAAAAAATGCAGAAAAAAGCTGGAGATATATAGATTTTCTTAATAAAAGATATAATGATAAGAATATTCTTGATTTTCTAAAAAATTTTTTAAGTAATAGAAATGTATTTCCATCAAGCACAAAGATGATTTATCACTATAAAATAAGCACAGTATATTTTAATACAATTGTCTTATTATTTGGGACAATAGTTTTATTTATTTTGACATTTTTGTTACTGGACAGAGAAAGAAAAATAAAAAAATAAATAAAATATTTTAATAGAAAAACAACTTTTTGTTGTTAAAATAAATTTTAATTCAAGGAGATTTTTTATGCAAAAAAGACTTTTTGTTATTCTATTAATCGTTGCTTTAATTTTTTGCCTCGGAAATTGCAAAAAAGATAAAACAACAAACAATCAACCTATAAAATTAGAGGAGATTGATTTAACAAAACCATTTCCTATTATTTATCGACCAGAACCAGTATTTATTGCTATTACTTCTGTTTATCCAGACTTAAAATGGGAAAACTATTTAGAAAAAAACAATAGCAAAACAGAAATTAAAGATGATATGTTAAAATCAATGAATATAGGTTCTCAATTAGTTGATGCTCTTATTGCTGTAAAGGTTGAGGATTGGAATACAGCAAAAAAAATTGGTTCTTCAATGAAAAAATTATCAGATGATCTTCATGTATCCAATCAGGACATTGAAAATCTTGCATTGCAACTGGAAGATTCCATTAAAAATAAGGATTCTAAAAATGCAAAATTAGTTCTTGATGGAATTCAGAGTCATCTTGAGTCTCAGCTAGAAAAAATGGTAGATAAAAACCTACCAGTATATGCACAATTTGGTTTATGGATAAATTCTTTTGATAAATTGAGTAAAATTCTTATTGATAATTACAAAAAAGAAGCAACAGAGATATTAAAACAGAATACAGAGATAAATTTCTTTTTAAATTCATTTTCTAATTTAGAAAAAAAAGATTCTCCTATTGTTATAAAATCTATTGTTAATTTGAAAGAAATAGAAATGATAATTAATAACAAAGAAATATCTCTTGATGACATTAAAAAGATTAACAAATTAACTAGTGAAATTAAAACTTTACTTTAATTAAGGAGCTATATTATGAAAAAATTAAATTTATTCGTTGTTTTATTTGTCTTATTATCCCTATTTGTAAATCCTATTTTTGGATCAGTTGAAGAGTGCATACCAAAATTTAATATGATTTTAAATGAACTTACTAAATATAATATGCAAACCATTAAAGATACATTTAAATATGCAGAATTATACCCTTATGTTAAGGAATCATGTTTTACTGGTTATCAGCTAACAATGTATTCCAATGCAATCTATGCTATAATAATGGTAGGAGATAATAATGTTACAGATATGGATGTATATGTATTTGATTCTGAAAATAAACAGATTATTATAGAATCTGCTAATTATCTAAAATTTAAAGATGCTATAATAATATACTATAAACCAACATATACTGGTAAACACACTATAATTTTTCATTTAAAAGGTATTGCAAATGGAACTAGTGCTATAGTTTCATATGGACTTGCTTATAAATAAATAAGTTAATAAAAATATGGCTCTATCATAGAGCCTATTTTTATAAAAAATTTTCTATTTTTAAATAACTTAGATCCATATAAATTCTCAAGTTATGAAAAATAGCGGTATAATAGATAAATATATATATATAAAGATGCCTTCTGATATAGTAAATAATACGACAATTGTCGCACGATGAATATATCTTTTTAAAACTTATTTAATACTTATGTAAATTAAAACCAGACTGTGCTTAAATAATCCTCTACTGTCTCTGCTCTTCTTATTAATTCAACAGAGCCATCCTCTTTTAGTAGTAATTCCTTACATCTTAATTTACCATTATAATTAAATCCCATTGCATAGCCATGAGCCCCAGTATCATGAATAACAAGTATGTCCCCTACATTAATTTCTGGGAGATTTCTATCAATTGCAAATTTATCATTATTTTCACAAAGCGAACCAACAACATCATATTTTTTAGTTAAAGGTTCATTCTCCTTGCCCATTACTGTTATATGATGATATGCACCGTATATCGCTGGCCTCATTAAATGAGCCATGCAGGCATCAACACCAATATAATTTTTATAAGTGTTTTTGTAATGAATTGCTTTTGTCACAAGATAACCATAAGGACCTGTAATAAATCTACCACTTTCAAGGAATATTTTTACAGGACCAAGATTATTTTTTTGTATATAATTATCATAATGCTCCTTGATACCCTTTGCAATATAAAAAATATCCAGTTCTTTCTGATCTGGTTTATAAGGAATACCGAGTCCACCACCTAAATTAACAAATTCAAACTTTATTCCAAGCTCTTTATTTATTTCTACTAAGAGTTCAAAAAGCATTCTCCCAGTCTCTATAAAATAGTCGGGATTAAGTTCATTTGATGCTATCATTGTATGGAGGCCAAATCTCTTTACCCCTTTATCCCGCATTATCTTATAAGCCTCAAATATCTGTTTTTTTGTCAACCCATATTTAGCCTCTTCTGGCTTACCAATTATAGCATTGCCTTCCCTTAAAGGTCCGGGATTATATCTAAAACAGATTAATTCTGGCACTCCACAATACTTTTCATAAAAATCAATATGGCTTATATCATCAAGGTTTACTATTGCACCAAGTTCTTTTGCCTTTATAAACTCTTCTGCTGGAGTATCATTTGATGTAAACATAATATTCTCACCAGTGATACCACATTTTTCAGCAATTATAAGTTCTGTCATTGAACTACAATCAGCTCCAAATCCTATCTCTTTTAATATTTTTATCAATTGAGGATTTGGATTTGCTTTTACTGCAAAATATTCTTTAAAATAGGGAAATATTGAAAAAGCCTTAATTAATTTCTTTGCATTTTCTTTTATACCCTTTTCATCATAAATATGAAAAGGGGTTGGATATTTCTCGATTATTTTTTCTATCATTTCTTTTGTAAAAGGTAATTTTTTCATTATCACACCTTCTAAATTTAAATTTTTAAAAAAGAGTTACTCTTGCTACTGCTATAAATAATTTTTCCTTTAAAATACAATTTTTCAAGGCTATAAAATTCTCTTGTTTCCTGTAAAAAAATATTAATTATTATATCCTTTGCATCTATCAAGATCCATGGGTTATCAAGAGTAAGATTTTTATTATAAAGCATATTAGCATTGCCGCTTTCCAGAAAGAAATCCACTATATATTTTGCTAAACTATTAGAATGAGTGGTAGAATTTACAGTAACAATAAACACATAATCAGAAATAACAGAGACTTCACTTATATCAATTACTACTAAATTTTCGCCCTTCTTTGATTCTATAAAATCTATAATCTTTTTTATAAAATCAAGATCTATCTTTTCTTTTGTTCTATTCATAAATTAAAATTTTATTGTAACCTTACCATCCACCTTTACTTCACCTTTACTATCTTCTACCCATACCTTACAATCAATAAGCTTTTCACCTTCACTCTCATACTTTTTCTTTACAACACCTTTTGCTGTAAGAATATCCCCTGGTTTTGTCATTGCCTTAAAAGAGACACTGTATTTCTTTACATTCTTTATTCCGCAAAAATTGGTAATCATCTGGCCAAGTATGCCCATAATAAGCATACCATGAGCAATTGTCCCATCGAGCCCAGCCTCTTTTGCATATTCTGGCACAGTATGAATAGGATTAAAATCACCAGAAGCACCAGCATATCTAACCAATTGAATCTGAGTTATTGGCTCTTTTGTTAATGATGGTAATTCAAACCCTTCCTGTATATTATTAAAATCTAAATTCATTTTTTATTCTCCTTAAAATATTTATTGTTGCATTACGACAATTGTCATCTTTGCTATTAAGACAACTTCACCATCCCTTGTAAAAGTGGATTTAAATGTAACCATATCCATTAAGCTCGAAGATCTTATTGAATCAACTGACATTACACCTTTCAAGATATCACCCGGATAAATTGGCGAAAAATATTCATACTCCTCTTTTGCATGCAATAATCTCTTAATATCAATCCCAATCTCTTTCATTCTATCCCATATCTCTGGATTTCCCCAGAAATTCATAACTGTTGCAAAAGTTAAAGGGGCTGGCGTGTCTTTATAACCCTGTTTTATGGCATATTCTTTATCAAAAAATAAAGGATTATTATCCCCTATTGCCATACATAATTCTTTAATCTTTGATCTATCCACCTCAAAAGTAAAAGGTGAATACTCTTTCCCTTCCAATGAAGTATCAACCATATCTTCTCTCCAATATTTTTTTGAGGTAGAATATATAAGATTTTTTTAATTTTGTCAAAAGTTTTAAACTCTTTTTTATTCAAGTTTTATAAACTCACCATTCTTTACTGTAAAAAGAAAATAATCTCTATATGTATCACCATACTGATTTATAATGTATTTCTTCTGTAATCCATTAAACTCTTTTATCTTTAAAATTGTCTCTTTTAAAGAATCAGCATCCCACTTTTTAGACTTTTTTAATGCTAAGAATAAAAGATTTGCTGCCTCATATGCATAAATTGCAGAAAAAGATGGGATAACTTTATATCTATCAAGGTATTGCTCTTTAAATTCAACATATTCTTTTGAGTTATCATTAATATCCAATTCTCCAAAAATATATATATCTTCAACTGCCCTACCACCATATATTAATAAATCCTCTGTCATTGCCCAGAATGCAGCATAAATATTCAGTGATTTATCAAACTTTCTTATCTGCTGACAGATATTGGCAGTATCAATTCCATTTGTTATTAATAAAAAAGAATCTGGCTTATACTGAATCAACTCTTTTATCATATCATAAAAACCATTATTCTCACCAGAGTAAAAAGTAACTAATTTTAATATTTTGCCACCCATATTTTCAAAATAGAACTTAAAATTATTAAAAGTACTCTCTGTATATAATCTATTTTTAAGATCATAAATTACTATTACTCTCTCCTTTTTGTCTTTTATCATCTTTTTAGCAAGATGCTCAGATTGAACCTTACTTGATGATACCACTCTTATAAAATAATCATCCTTATCATCATAAAGAGAACTACTAACTGTTGGGCTTATCATTAAAATCTTATTTTTATTTATATACTCAAAAGATTTGCCAGTCGCAGCACTGGTGATATGTCCGAGTATTGCTACAACTTTCTCTTTATGAAATTCTTTTACCACCTGTAACCCAGTATCTTCATTATTTTCATCATCTTTTATTATCAATTCTAACTTTCTACCCTTTATTCCACCATGTTTATTTATATTATCAAATGCTATTTTTAGTCCATTTCGTACTGAAATTCCTAATTCTGATGGTATACCACTAAGAACACCACAAAAACCTACTTTTATTGGATTTTTGTAATGAATCACAACAAAAATGAATATAGACAATAAAATAAATCCGCAAAAAATGGTAAAAAAAACAAAAAATCCTCTTCTATTACTCATAATTAATCCTCTATTCTAAAATAAAAATTATTCTAAACTTATAATTTCTATCTCTATTAAATCATCTATCTTTTTTAGTCTATATTTTACAAGTTCAATTAAATCTTCATTTATGCTATTCTTTACTCTTTCATTATATTTACCATTTAAAATATAATCAATAGGAATTGTCTCAAAACCAGTATATACTTTTTTATCTTTTTCGTATTTAAATCTTACTGTAAAAATTGGTATTATCCCTGCATTTATTATATAGTATTGATTATTCCATCTTGATATATCAAATTTAAGAATAACACCTTCTGCGGTTTTTGTAAATGTAGAATTAAAAATGCTATCTTTTGTCTTATTATCAAAAGATAATGGATATCTTGCCTGAGCGCTTATAAAATTGCCGAGTGAATATGCAATAAGAGCATCCCTTCCATCTTTTGTTCTGTAATACTCGATTTTTTGTAAAACATGAGGATGATGGCTAAGCACAACCATTGCACCAGAATCTGCAATCTTTTTATATATTTTTTCATAATATAAAGATGGGGTTGATTGGTATTCTATGCCTCCATGATATGAGACAATCATAACATCAACAAGCCTACAATACTCTTCAACTATTTTACAAAGAGACTCTATATCCTTTTGAGAATCTGAATAATAATTAACGGATGGATTATTTTTAATTTCTTTATAAGAAAGTCCATTAAGAGAAAATGTTGCTGCAAAATAGCCGATTGTTACCCCATTGCATAAAAAAATTAAAGGCTTTGGCTCCTCTGAATTTATGGATGTCCCATTGAATAAAACATTCTCTCTCTTTAATGCCTCAATTGTGGTTGCCACACCTTCATATCCCTGATCAAAAGAATGATTATTTGCAGTAGAAAGTAATTCAATGCCAGCCAGTTTTATGGAAGTAGCAAGATTCGAGTTAGCATTAAAAAGTGGATAGTTACTTATTGGTTTTTTATCACAGATAGGTGTCTCAAGATTTCCAATTGTAAGATCATCTGATAAAAATATAGGCTTTGTTGATTCAAACAGTGTTAAATATTTATTCTCTGTCGAAAGAGCATAATATTGTAATGTATCATGAGCCATTATATCACCAATGGCACTTATTTTTATATGCTGAGAATTTAGATTAATCAATGTAAAAAATAGAATAATAATACAAATATCTCTCATTTTATTAATTCAAAATAGCCATTATCTTTATTGTAATTATAAATTTCTCCGGTCTGGATTATATAATACCATCCATAAATTTTTAATTTTCCTTCTATATATTTATCAATAATATAGGGATATGTTAATAAATTCTTTATCTGTTCAATAACATTTGCCTGCTCTGTCATCCATTCTAATTTATCCTCTGGTAATGAATCATCCTGTAAATTACTTAATAGTTTATCTTTTGCTCTTTTTGCTAATTCAAGCCATTTTTTCACATGAGGTATTTTAAGAAGTTTCTCATCTTCCATATACAACGCCCTACATCCACCACAATTTGAGTGTCCACAGACAACTATATTTTCAACATTAAGAACCTGAACAGCATACTCAATTGCAGAAGTAGTAGCGACATACTCCTCTGTCTCTCTGTAAGGTGGAACAATATTGGCGATATTTCTTATAATAAATAATTCACCCGGTAGACTCTTTATTATTAAAGTAGGGACAACTCTTGAGTCAGAACATCCAATAAAAAGAGTATGAGGAGATTGTTTATCTTTTAAATTCTCAAAAAGATCTTTATGAAGAATAAAATCTTCTTCTCTAAATTTAATAACACCATTAAATAACTCTGGTATAATTCCCTCCTTGGTTTTAAGTTTTCATTCTATTTTATCTTTATAAAGATAAAAAAGTCAAATTTATCTCACTCTATACTATTTTTAATTTCTCATAACACCAATGATCTGTTCTCTTCCATTTCTGATTATATGAAAATAAAAAGTATTTATATTATCTTTATCTGCTTGTTTTATAAAATCTTTTAAGTTATCAATATTCTTTATCTCTGTTTTATTTATCTTTTTTACAATATCCCCTATCCTTAAACCATAAATATTAGCAAATGATCCTTCATTTATTTTTATAATTATAACTCCATTGTTATCTATAAGATTAAGTTTATTCTTTAATTCTTCTGTAATATTAGTAAAATAGGCACCTAAAAATTCTTCATTTATTGCTTTATTTTCACTATTATTTTCTGATCTTAATTTATCATCAGAAGGTCGTATAGCAAGAATAATTTCAATCGATTTTATCTCTTCATTTCTTATGAAAGTAATCTTAACTTTATCACCAGGATTATACTTACTTATTCTCCATATTAATTCATTAGCATCTTTTATGGTTTTATCATCAACACCAATTATTATGTCTCCTACTTTTATGCCATACTTATCAGCAGGAGAATCTTTTATTACTTCAGTAACATATGCCCCATGCTCTCTTGTAATGCCTAAACTCTTTCTCAAAGAACTATCAGTAAGAGACTTAATAGCAACTCCAAGCCAGGGATATTGAACATTACCAAATTTTTTTAGTTTCTCATAAATATTAATTGCATTATCAATAGGAATTGCAAAACTAAGGCCAGTATTACTTCCGGTTTGACTTGCTATCCATGAGTTTATACCTATGACCTCACCTTTTATATTTAAAAGAGGTCCACCAGAATTACCGGGATTTATAGCAGCATCAGTTTGAATAAAGTCAGTTGCATCAGTCTTTCCCCACATAGGCCTACCTAAGGCACTAATAACGCCAACAGTTACGCTACCATTAAAACCAAATGGATTGCCAATACCTATTGCCCAATCTCCCACTCTTACCTCTTCGGATTTTCCAATCTTGGCAGGAGTCAAAATCTCATTTGTCTGAAATTTTACAACTGCAAGATCACTTCTTAAATCCTTTCCTACTAATTCTCCTCTATATTCTTTATCCATAAATGTCGTAATTAAAATCTCTTTTGCATTATCAACAAGATGATTATTTGTCATTACAAAATAGAATCCACCATTTTTTTCAAAAATTACCCCAGATCCAAAAGTCCTATTTGTAGAACCATACTGTAAATTATCTAATAAAACATCTATTCTAACAACAGATGGAATTGCTTTTTTGGAAACATCCCGAAAAATATCCTGCATTTTTAAGGCAATTTGTAAACTATCTTCTATATTTATATTTTGAGCATAAATATAATTTTTCTCATTATTTAAAAAACCGGTAATAAAACTAAATATCGATATAATTATAGCCAGTATAGAAACTGATAAAACTGTAATATTAATTTTTTTCATTTTATAAGCCCCCTAAAAATAGATTGATTAAAGAATATCATTAATCCATAAAAAAGCAATAAAAAATTTTAAAAAAGCAAGATGAGGGGTGCGATTTTATTTTTAGCCATTTTTTTAAATTTTTTTTCATAAATTTTGTAAAGGATTTTCTTAAAAATTTTGTGATTAATATATAGAAATATTTTTTTAA
>DAONLM010000077.1:0-12830 GCA_035406685.1 Spirochaetota bacterium | reverse complement strand
AATCCTTTACAAAATTTAAGAAAAAAATTAAAAATTTTTGCCTAAAAATAAAATCGCACCCTTTGTAGATAAGATAGATAAGGAAAAATTTTAGTAATAAGGCTATCTTTATTAGATAGCCCTATTATAAAAAAGTTTTAATCCATTTTTATTTTAAATACTTTCTTTAAAGTAGGAATATTTTTTTTCATTTCTTCAATTAAACTATCAGGGATATCACCATCTATCTGAATAAAACTTAAAGCCTCTTTTTTGAGAATATCTCTTCCGAGTTCCATATTTGCTATATTCAAGCCAGCATTACCTAATATTGTCCCTATAGATCCAATAAAACCCGGTTTATCTTCATTTATTGTTAATAAAAGATTTCCTTCTGGTATAAAGTCAACACTAAAATTATCAATCCCTACAATTCTTATTAATCCCTCTTTAAATACTGCACCCTTTATTATAGTTTTCCCCTCTTTATGATAAGTAGTTAAAGTTATTTGTGATGCATAATCTTTTGAGACACTATTGTTTGTTTCTATTATTTCTATACCTCTATCTTTTGCAACAATAGGAGCGTTTACAAAATTTATTCCTTCTGCTATATCTGATAATAATCCTATCAGTAAAGAATGAGTAATTGGATTTATAGGTAAATTATATACTTCTCCAGCATAATCTATCTCTATTTTATGGATATTAATATTTGCAAACTGCCTGTAAAGATCGCCTATCTTTTTAGCAAGATTAATATAAGGTCTCATTACAGACATTGTATTAGAATCTATATTTGGTATATTTACCGCATTTCTAATCTCATTTTTGGTAAGATAATCTCCTATCTGTCTTGCTATTTCTACAGCTACATTTACCTGAGCTTCAACTGTGCTTGCTCCTAAATGAGGAGTACATATAACATTTGGATGTTTAACAAGAGGATTATCTGGATCAACTGGCTCTTTCTCAAATACATCAAGTCCAGCACCTTTTACCTTTCCAGATTCAAGTGCCTCTAAAAGATCATTCTCATTAACAATGCCACCTCTTGCACAATTTATAATATATACCCCATCCTTCATTTTTGCGATAGAATCTTTATTTATAAGATTAACGGTTTGCTCATTTTTAGAAATATGAAGTGTTATATAATCAGAATCTTTGTAAATATCATCAAGAGTACTTACTTTTTTTACACCAAGTATAGCAGCCTTTTCATCAGTAAGAAAAGGATCATAAACAATTACCTTCATATTAAGGCCTATTGCTCTTGCTGCAACAATACTACCGATATTACCTGCGCCTATTATCCCCAATGTTTTGCCAGCAACTTCAACACTTGTTTTTTCAAATTTTCCCTTTTCCCATTTACCATTCTTCATGCTTATTGTTGCTGGAACAATATTTCTTGATAATGCTGTTATCATTGCGATTGTAAGTTCTGCTGCTGCCTGCGAATTACCTCCAGGTGTATTCATTACGACAATTCCCTTTTTAGTAGATAATGGAACATCTATATTATCAACGCCAGCACCAGCTCTACCAACCACTTTCATCTTTGTAGCTTTTTCTACAACCTTACCCTTAAATTGAGTAGCACTTCTTACAATAAGACCATCATACTCTCCAATAATTTCTTCTAACTCTTCTGGTTTTAATCCAGTTTTTACCTCTACATGGATATTATTATACTTTTTTAATGTTTCCACCCCTTCATTGGCTATACTATCAGCCACTAATACTCTAAACATAGATTTTCTCCTGATAAAAATAAGCCTTTTATTAGGCTTTTAATTGAAAAAGAATATAACAAATTATACTGATAGTGTCAATATTATTGTAAAGATACAATTTTATTTTTTATTCTTGAAAAAATATTTTATAATAGGCAGATTTTTCCTAATATAAAATTTAGTTTGAGAGAAAATATCTTCTATAATATAAAATCACCCGAATTTATAAAAATTGAAACTCAGTAAGATAAAAATTTTTGTCAAGATAAAGTAAATACTTATTATGTTTGGCGAAATCAAGGGGGATATCAACGCCAACCTTCCTCACCCTTGCCTTATCCCTTCTCATCTCCTCTATCTCATTTTCAGTCTCTTTTATTATCTTTTCAAATTGATCCATCCCATATTTTTCCTTACTAACAAAATACTCTTCCAATATCTCCCGTACAATAGTTGCCATACTAAATGTATTCAGGTTATCATGAATTACCTTCAAATGGTTGTAAAGTTTTTCTGGTAAAAATACTCTTATTCTTTTAGCAGCGTTTACAATCGGGTAGTCTTTTTTTCTTCTTTTTTCTATTATATGTTTTTTTGTAATAAAAGGAATCATTTTTATAAGAATTTCTCTTATAGTTTTTGAGACATTCTTACTTTGATCTAAATTTTTAATTTTTTGATATAAATTTTCCCCAATAACAAATTCAAACTTTTCCATATTAAACCTCCATAAAAAATATTTCTATATATTAATCACAAAATTTATGAGAAAATCCTTTACAAAATTTGAGAAAAAAAATGTAAATTTTATGAACTTAAAATAAAATTTTAAATTAGCCTCATCTCTTCACAAAATAACATTTATAAACTCTTACTAATAAAAATAAAGAAATTGTAAATTTAAATTAAATTAAAGGTAATTTATTAAAATTTGCCTTGACTTTATTTTTTTATATTATTATATTTGTCGACAACCAGTTGGTAATATTACCAAACGATTGTCAATCAGGATTCAAAAATGGCTAAAAATTCAGAAGAAAAAAAGAGAGAAATTATAAAGACTGCTTTTGAAATATGGGGTAAAACTGGTTTTTTTAATACCAGTCTTAAAGATGTGGCAGTAAAATTTAACATGACAAAGCAGGGACTTTTAAGACATTTTGGAACAAAAGATAATATGCTAAAAGAGATAGCAAATTATTTTTTTGAAAACTATAACTCAATGTTACAAGAGGCTATCTCCATAAAAGTAGAAAATTTTACTTTAAAAGACTTTATAAAATTTTATATTCAAAAACACTTTAATTTTTTTCTTGATTATATACCATTTTTTTTCTACTTTGTATCACCTATTTCAAAAAAATATTTTATACAAAACATTTTTCTTTCTGAATATAGAAAAAAAGAAGAAAAAGAGATATTACAAAAATTATTTTTAAAAGAAAATTGCTGGCTAAAATCTTATGACTCTTTTTTTCTACTAAGATATATTTATATTGTAATGTTTTTTCTGATAATAAAAGAGATAAAATCTCTATTTTATTCTAAAAAGGATTTTATTATTTCTATTACAAGTATTGAAGAAAAACAAAAAGGGCTTCTTATAGAGAATCTTTCTAATATCATTATAAATGGTTTTTCCTCTAAAAAATATATCCCAATAGATTTTTCTAAAATCGAAAAAGAGTATGAAATAAAAAAAGAAGAAATTCCTCAAAGAGATAGAATTTTTGATGCGATTGTCAAGGTTATTTCAGAAACAAGTATATGGGAAGCGTCAATTGAAAAAATAGCAAAAGAACTTGGCATGAATAAATCCACACTCTTTTATTATTTTAGAAATAAGAAAGAGATGTTTGATGGCTTACTTTTTGAAGAAATATCGAGAAATAATAACCTTTTTTTATCAAAAATCGACAAAAATATGAATTTTTATGAACTTCTATATGCTAACATGGTCTTTGATAGATCATATTTTTTAAAAGATATAAAAAGTCTTTACTATTTTGATTGGCTTCATTTTCAAAAAATAAAGGGATTTAATTTTTCCTCTATAAAAGAAATTAGCAAATCCAAATTGGCTACTAAAGAATTTATCTCAAAAAGATATTTCTTTTTAATAGAGGCATTTAATAATAATCTATTAAATACTTATAACTTTAACATTGAAGATTTTATAGGCTTAATGAATATGCTTATTGTAAAAGATCTTGCAATTGATATTGAGATGAGAAAAGAGGTTGTTCTTTCAGATGTAAGAGCAATCTATTTAATATTTTTATACGGTATTTCTAATACTATTTAATGGAGTTTGACTATATGAAAAAAAGATTAATTATTATTTTTATGTTAATGACTTTTTTCTTAAATTCTCAAGAAAATTTAACCAAAGAAAAAAATGATTCAACAACAGACATTACTCAACTTACAATGGATGATTGTATCTCATTAGCATTAAAAAACAATCTCAACATTGAAACTGAAAAATTAAAATTAGAAAAAAAGAAATGGGCTCTTATTACCTGCTGGAATGTTATTGTCCCACAGGTTAAATTTTCTGTTGCATTTAATAGACTGAATGACGATGCAAGAAAAATAAGTGGCACAACTCTTATCCCTTATAATGATCCGAATTTTGCAAATCCGTTTAATCCAAAAGGTTATAACTCTGTTATGCCTACCACTTATGAGACGACTTTACCAGAATGGGGACTGGGATTTAATTTTTCATTACAATGGGTATTTACTGCATCCCTTTTTTTAGGGATGTATCAGACAGTTCTTGATTATCAAAATGGAAAAATAAGTGTCGAGACTGCAAAGAGAAAACTTATAAAAGATATTAAAAAAACATACAAAGATCTTTTATTAAAAGAGAGATATATAAGGATTAAAAAGGATGAACTCAGTGCTTCAGAAAAAAGACTTAAACAGGCTGAAATTTCTTATAAAAACGGGTTAATTCCAGAGTATCAACTATTAAGTGCAAGAGTTAGCTATGAAAATTTAAAACCTCAACTTTTGGAATATATTAATAACTACGAAATTGCTCTCATTCAGTTTAAACAGACTCTTGGCTTAAAGAGTGATGTAAAAATCTTATTAACAGAAACATCCATTGAATCAGAAAAAAAAGATTTTGATTACAAGGAATTAATAAACAAATATCTTTCAAAAAGACTGGATTTTCAATCACTCGATATCACATATAAACAGAAAATAAATGCAAGAAATGTCGCAATATCATCTTTAACCCCTAATTTTATTCTAAGCTATACAATTGATCCTACATTTCAATATGACTTAACAAAATATGACGACTGGAAAGATAAGAGTATAGAAGATCTATGGAAACAGAGAAGTGGAGTTCTTGTTTTATCTTTTTCTATTCCTATTAGTGCATACTTTCCATTTTCGAGTGAACAGATGAAGATTGTTAATAGTAATTATGATATAAAAATGGCTCAAATAGATAGGGAACAAAAGATTCAAAATGCAGAAGTAGAAATTCAACAATTGGTATCAAAACTCGACAAATCAAGAAAACAGATAGAATTTTTAAAACTTAATGTAGAATTAGCAGAAAAGTCATACAAATTAGCAGAAGAGGCATACAGGGCCGGGACAAGGGATCTCCTTGATGTTGAAGATGCTCAAAACAAACTAAACACTGCAAGATATAATTTATTAAAAGAAGAGTATAACTATACAATAAACTTATTAGACCTTGAATATGCCCTTGAGGTAGGAAGTACCTCTTCCATGGGCGGAATGTCAATGGATTTTTCATCCTTTGGGGGAATGGATCCTTCAATGATGATGGGTGGAGGTTTTTAAATAAGATATGATTTTAATGTTCGAAAGAACATAAATAAATATATTTTTTAAGGAGAAGTTTTTTATGAAAATTAAAAGAATTTTAATTTTATTATTTATTAGTATGTTAATTTTTAATTGTAAAAAGGGTTCTGATAACACAAAAAGACCAAATATCAAATCCCTTGATAATGTAGAGACTATATTTGCCGTAACTACTACAAAGACAGTAAAAGGGGAGATAAATAACTACATTGAATTAAATGGGGAGATTAAAACAAGAGTGGAAGTGGATGTTTACCCGGATACAATGGGCAAATTAGCAAGGCTTTATGTTAATGTTGGCGATTATGTCCAGAAAGGATCTGTTATTGCAGAGGTAGATCCATCAAGACCCGGAATGAATTATGAATTAAGCCCTGTGAAAGCAACAATTTCTGGCACAGTTACAGCAATCCCTTTTCAAATAGGCTCAACTGTTACACAGCAGACTGGCATTGTTAAGATAGGAGATCTTACTGATATAAAAATAATCTCTTATGTTTCTGAAAAATATCTATCAAAGATAAAAGTTGGCTTACCAGTTATTATAAAGTTAGAGGCATATCCTTCTGAAAGTTTTAAAGGAGTATTATCAGAGACAAGCCCTGTTGTTGATCCTCAAACAAGAATGCTTGAAGTAAAAACATCTCTTTTAAAAAAAGATTTAAGGGTAAAACCTGGTATGTTTGCTAAATTAAAGATAATAATCGAAAAAAAAGAAGGTATTGTAAAGATTCCAGAAGAATGTATTGTAAAAAGATATGGGGAAGATTTTGTCTTTGTTGTAAAAGATCAAAGTTATGTTGAAAAAAGAAAGGTTAAAATAGGAATTAGAATAGACAATAAGGTAGAAATTATGGAAGGATTATTACCAGATGAGGAGATAGTATTCAGAGGCCAGACTCTACTTGAAGATAAAACAAAAATAAAAATTGTTGATAGAATTCAGCCATTATCGGTTACTGATAGTATTGAGTAGGAGGCAAATATGATTTCAAAATTTAGTGTTAATCACCCAGTTGCTACTGTTATAGTATTTATATTATTGATCTCTCTTGGTATTTATGCAAGTCTTGATCTTTCTGTTGATCTTTATCCAGAAATAAATCCTCCTATTCTTTTAGTCTCTACAAACTATAAAGGAACAGGATCAGAGGAGATTGAAAAACTTATCACAAGACCACTTGAGAGTGTATTGAGTAATGTAGGTAATATAGATGAAATAAGATCTGTTTCATCAGAAGGAGCAAGTCAGATAATAATTCAATTTGTCTATGGGACAAATATGGATGAGGCTGCCAATGATGTAAGGGATAAACTCTCTTTTGTAAAGAATTATTTACCAGATGATGCAGAAGATCCAATGATATTTAAATTTGATCCGGCAATGATACCAATTTTATATCTTGTTGTTAGTGGAAATAGAAGTCCAGAAGAATTAAGAAAAATTTCAGAAGACATAATTCAACCGAGACTCGAGCAGGTTGAGGGTGTTGCAATGGCTAGGATTTCTGGTGGAAGAGAGAGACTTATAAGAGTAGAGATAAAACAGAATAGACTTGAAGCATACAATCTAAATTTAACCCAGATAGCAAACATGTTGAGAGGACAGAATATTCAGATAAGTGCTGGAAGCATAACAGAAGGAAATAAAAATTATCTTATAAGAACATCAGGAGAATATACTGATATTGAACAGATTAAGAATACTGTTATTTCATATAAAACAACCGGGATAAAAAACCCAATGAATCCTATGGCTGGCGGCGGAGATACTGCTTTAGTTAGATTAAGAGATATAGCAGAAGTATATGATGGGCTTAAAGATGAGGAGGATTCTGTTATTGTAAATGGCAAACCAGGAATTTATATAACAATACAGAAACAGAGTGGTAAAAATTCTGTAAAAACAGCAGATAATGTAATTAAAAGGCTTGAAAAGATAAGAAAAGAAGTTCCTGCTGGTGTAAGTATCGAAGTAATTGATGACACTACAAAAATCATAAGAAATTCTTTAAGCACTGTTGTAAGTTCTGTTATTAGTGGTGCTTTTTTAGCAGTTCTTATTCTTTTTATATTCCTAAGAAGTTTTAAAAGTGTTATAATAATAGGCGTTTCAATACCTATCTCTGTAATAATAACACTTATGCTTATGTACTTTTTTAATCTTACATTAAACCTTATGACATTAGCAGGCCTTGCGCTCGGCGTTGGAATGCTAGTTGATAACTCCATTGTAATACTTGAAAATATATATCGTTATAGAGAAAAAGGGGCAAAAGAAAAGGTTGCTGCTATTTTAGGAAGTCAGGAAATGATGACAGCAATAACAGCATCTACTTTTACCACTATTTGTGTTTTTGCTCCTATTGTAATGTTTAAGAATCAACTCAGAATGCTTGGTGAACTATTCAGTGGGCTTGCCTTTACAGTAGTAATATCTCTTGTATCATCATTACTTGTTGCTATATTTTTAGTTCCAGTATTAACAAGTAGATATCTTGTTATCTCCACAAGAATGGAAGAGCCTCTTACCGGTATATGGAAAATCCTTGATGATAAATTAGAAAAATTCTGGACTGGTTTAAGTAATAAATATAAAGATGCATTAAATTATGTTTTAAGACACAGAAAAATTACTATTATTATTGTTTTTTTGATTTTTCTTGTGTCTCTATTCTTAATACCAATAGCAGGTTTTGAATTTATGCCAACTTCACAGGAAGACGCTGTCTCTATAAATGTAGAATTACCCATAGGCACAACTCTTGAAGTGACAAAGAGTGTAATGACACAAATAGAGGAACTTGCCAAGAAAGAGATTAAAGGATATAAAGACATTATTGTTCAGAGTGGACGAAAAGGCTTTATGGGCTTTTTAGGATCTACTGATTCTAACAAAGGATCTATTACTATTACACTCCCCCCATTCAAAGATAGAATAGATAATTCTGAAACCATAAAAGAGAAGATGAGGAAGCATTTTAATGATTTTCCATCAGTTGTATTCTCTTTTGGCACAAGACAGATAAGGAGAAACGCATCTCCTATTGACATTCTCGTAAAAGGAAATGATTTAAAAACAAGTAGAGAGACTGCTGAAAAGATAAAAGATCTATTAAAGAACAAGGTAAAAGAAGTTACAGAGCCAGCAATAGACCTGAAAGATGGTTTACCTCAGATTGAGATAATGATTAATAAAGATAAAGCATATTCACTTGGATTAAATATGTATAATATAGGTCAGGAATTAAGAGCAAATATAGATGGGGTTGTTGCTTCAAAATATAAGGAGGGAGGTAGTGAATATGATATTCTTGTAATACTCGATAGAGAAGATAGAAGTTCTTTGCCAGATCTTGAAAAGATATTTGTTGTGAATCAAATGGGGAAAATGATACCTTTATCCAGTTTTGCTCATTTTGAAAAAACTACAGGGCCTATTAAGATAAGAAGAGAAAATCAAACAAGAGTAATTCATGTGACAGGTGGATTAAAGCCAAGAGCAAAATTAAATGAAGTAGAACTTAAAATAAGAAAATTGATAAAAGAAGAGATCCCTCAGGAAGAGAATATAATAATTGAATTTTCAGGGGATTATGCAGAAATGATTAAGTATTTTTTGAAATTTTTAGTAATAATAATAATTGCTATTGCACTGGTCTTTGGGGTAATGGCATCCCAATTTGAATCCTTTTTAGATCCATTCATAATATTCTTCACTATTCCTCTTACACTTATTGGTGTAATATGGATTTATATTTTGACCGGTGAAAAATTCAGTATCTTTACAGCAGTAGGCCTTGTTGTATTGGTAGGTATTGTAGTAAACAATGGCATAGTCCTTGTTGATTATGCAAATCTTTTAAGAAAAAGAGATATGTCTATATTAGATGCAACAGCAGAGGCCGGCGGCAATAGACTAAGACCTATTTTAATGACAACTCTTACAACTATATTGGGTCTTGCACCAATGGCTTTTATTAAAGGGGAAGGTTCAGATCTCAGTCAACCACTGGCAAAGACAATACTTGGAGGGCTTACTGTAAGCACTATATTTACACTATTTTTAATACCGGTAATTTATTCTATTTTCAGTGAAATGTCAGAAAAAAGAGAAAAAAGAAAAGAAGAAAAGAGAAGAAAGAAACTTGAATACAGAAAGATGATATTAAGTGACAATATTTTAGTTAATAATGAAAATATTTAATAAGAGAGGGGGATATCCCCCTTTTTTATCATTATAATTTTATAAATATTTTATAAGGGGTAATATTTTATGAAAAGAATAGAGATAATTTGTAACAGATCCATTGAAGCAGATCTATTTGATATCTTTGAAAAAAATAATGTTGTTAAATTTTATACAAAAATACCGGTTGTGCATGGAATTGGATCATCTGGCCCAAGAATGGGTGATCATATCTGGCCTGAGGAAAATTTTATGTTAATAGTATATTGTAATGAGAATGAAGCAGAAATAATAAAAAAATCTATTGAAGAATTAAAACAATATTTCAAGAATGAAGGTGTAAAGATGTTTGAATCAGAACTTGTTTGTAGTGTGTAAAAAAACATTTATATTTTATGGCAACCACATCATCCTTATGGTGTGGTTGTAGTTTTATTTTAAAAAATCTTTTTATTTAAATTCTCAAAAAAACGCCTCATAATATAACTTTATGTAAAATATTTTTTTAATTATCAAAAAATGTCTTAATATTAATTAAAATAAATATATTTTTAAATTTTTATTGAAAAAATATTAAAAAAGATTTAAAATAAATATATCTTCATTTTATGAAGATTATTTTTTATTTAAGGAGTAAAAAAATGAATTTAGTCTTATTAAGTCAAGGTTTAATTGAATTAATAATTTCCGTAATCTTTGGTTTATCAATGTTTTTTTTGAGCTTTAAAGTTTTTTCTCTATTAACTAAAAATATTGATGAAGCTAAAGAAATAAGCAACAACAATGTTGCTGTTTCTATTTTAGTTGCCTCCTTTATTTTTGGGATTATGCTATTAATTAAATCCTCTATTGGACCTGCGATGGAGACCTTAACAACTGTTCTTAGTTCAAAAGAGTCAACATTTATAATGGTGATAATTGCTATTATAAGAATAGTGGTATTTTTCATTTTCTTTAGTATTTTCGCATTTATTGTTTTATGGCTTGCGATCAAACTTTTTACATTACTAACAACAGACATCGATGAAATGGAAGAGATTAAAAATAATAATGTGAGTGTCTCTTTTATAATTGCCACATTAATTATAAGCATGTCTTTAATACTATCAAAACCATTAGAGACTGTATTAAATGGTCTGGTTGCTCCTCCATCTAATACTGGCATTAATTCTTTTATTACTCTCTCTGTTTTTCTTGATGGCTTAATCGAACTTGGAATAGCAATTGTTGGCACAATCTTTGTATTTTTCTTAAGTTTTAAAATATTTAACCTTCTTACAAAAGATATTGATGAAATAAAAGAATTAAAGAGTAATAATTTAGCAATATCTATTCTGATGGCTGCTTTTATATTTGCTATTATGTTAATAATAAAGGCTGCCATAGAACCAGCTAATTCTGCATTAGGATTTGTTTTAGCAGATAGTAAGGCAACTGCTTTAACAATTATATTTGTAATTATAAGAATTATTTTATTCTTTATATTAGCTGGTGTAATTGCTTTTGTTGTAATATGGATTTCAATGAATATTTTTGTGTTTCTTACAAAAAAAATCGATGAATTTGCTGAAATCAAAAATAAAAATATTGCTGTTGCTATAATATTAGCAATTCTTATTCTCTCTTTAGCAATAATGATCGATCACAGTATTACTGCAATATTAAATGGTTTAATAAAGACACCAGAACTTCCAAAGGATGGCGGACTGATTAAACTCCAGCCAAAATAAGGAGGCAAGATATGAAAAAAATTATTTTAATCTTGTGTAGTATCTTTATTACTATCTATCTTAATGCCTTCTATAAAAATAATGACTTTTATTATTCAGTCGATATTCCAGACTCATGGAATATTGATGACTCTGTTAATTATGATGTAATTATATCAAATGAGAATAAAGATCTTTTTGTAGAAATTTTTGTTCTTGATTTAAATGCTGTTCCAACCAATAATGATGTATTAAAAGCCTTTGTTGATAGATTTAATATGAAAGGCTCTTCTTCTAATATAACATTTTGTAACTACAAAGCAATTAAAGGGGATTATTCATTTAATCTTAATGGGGTAGATGTTAATCTTACAATTGTTGTATTTAAAGACAACTACTTTTATTATGTCCCATTGGCATATACATACTCAAATAAGTATAATAATTACAAAAATACGATGTGGAAGATTATAAATTCTATGAAGATTTATTATGATAATGATGTAGTGTATGGCAATGACTCTTCATCAACAAATATTGTTGAGAATACAAAAAACAACTCTTTTGATGAATCAAATAAATCAAAAGATAGTGGTGAATATGATATTACAATGGAATGGGACAAATACAAAAAAGTTTTTGTCTTTAAGGTAAAGGATCTTCAAGACGCAGAAAAAGAAGTTACAGCGATTGTTAATCCGAGTGTATGGCAATATTTTGGCATAGATACTTATAACGATCCTGATTATAATTTTACCTTTTGGAAGAAATTTTATCAGGAGATGTTCAATAAAAATTTTTATAGGATAAATCATATCGCCGACTTCTTTAGAAAAGAGGCTCAACAAAGAGGCTGGAATAGCTATGAACTTGCATATCAGGTTATAAAGAGTGTTCAAAATATACCTTATGAGAGGCCTTATAATATTGTAACAGACAAGACAAAAGGGGCAAATATTCTTGATTATTTTACACCAAATGAAATTGCCTGGTATAAAAAGGGAGATTGTGATACAAAATCTATGTTTATAGTTTTAATATTAAGGAGTCTCGGATATGACGCATGCCTATATTATTCAGCAGAATATGGACATGCAATGGTTGGGCTTAATATAAACGCAAGTGGAACATATAAAGAGTATAACAATAACAGATACTATTTTGTAGAATCCACCTATCCTGGCTGGAAAATAGGGGATCTTCCTCCGCAAATGTCTGATACAAAAAAATGGAGAATAATACCTATAAAATAATTTTAGTCAGAAATAAAAAAGAGGCTGTTTTTACAGCCTCTTTTTTATTAACCCAAGTTTGTCATGGAATTTGAAAGTTTACCAATTTTATGCGGAATGA
>DAONLM010000076.1:0-12895 GCA_035406685.1 Spirochaetota bacterium | reverse complement strand
TGATTCAATACAAAATCAAACTCTTTCATGCTTACATCTCCTTTTTATAAAAAAAATATTTCTATATATTAATCACAAAATTTTTAAGAAAATCCTTTACAATTTTTAGAAAAAAAATTAAAAAAATTTTGCCTAAAAATAAAATTGTATCCTCCTTAATAAAGATTTTAAGTTTTCTCTTGAAATAATCATCTAATTTTGTTATATTTTTATATATTTCTAAACATATTGTAAGGGGTCCTTAAAAAAGATGCAGAAAAAAATCTGGATTAGAAGAGAGATTTCTACTTTTCAAAAATTTATATTCGGAGCAATAGGTATTTCTATTATCTTGATTATATGGTTTATACTTACAACTGCTTCTACACCAGAAAAAAGATTGATTTCAAGAAATGTCTTGCCAAATCCAGTAGAAATAATAAAGACATTCCCATCTTTGATAAAAGGAACTCAAACACCAGGGAATTTTGAATGGAAAAAATCGCTTTTCTATGCAATATGGCTTTCACTTAGTAGAGAATTGATTGCATTTGTAATTGTGATTATTATTGCAATGCCACTCGGGATTTTTATGAGTGTTAATAATAAAATTAGATCTCTTTTTATGCCTTCTATCATTATAGGCACATTCATACCTATTGCTGCACTCATACCTTTAACACAGGCCATCTTTGGAATAGGTGAACTTCAAAAGGTTATCTTTCTTGCTCTTGGAATGTTTTTTGTTCTTGTCGGTCTTGTTATGAAAGAAATGGATGAAGTGGATGATATATATCTTCATACAGCATATACCCTCGGTTATTCTCAATTGCAAACAGTATTTCTTGTTATATTACCAATTGCACTCCCAAGAATATGGAAACATCTCTCTGCCATTTTTGGACTCGGATGGGGATATATAATTTTTGCGGAGATGATAAATACTGCTGGTGGTGAGTCTGTTAATGGAATAGGTTGGCTTTTTATTGCAAGACAGAGGAGATTTCAAATTGCAGATATGTATGCTATTTTTTTTATTATAATATTTTTTGCATTTTTATTTTCTTATTTATTCAAGTTAGTGGGATATCTTATTTTTAAACATGAGAGAGATAATGTATGAAAGAAAAGATAAATATATCACCAGAAATAAGTCCAGAATTATTTAAAGAGTTTCAAAAATTAAGTCTCGAAAGAGATAAAGAAGAAAAGATTCAGCCATCTATTTTAGAAGCAAGAAATGTAGTAAAGAAATTTGGCTCTCATTTAGTAATTCCTAATTTAAATTTTGTAATAGAAGATATAAAAGACAAATCAGAAATAATAACAATACTTGGTACTTCCGGGAGTGGCAAGTCCACAATTCTGAGATTGATCGCAGGTCTTATAATGCCAACATCCGGGGATCTTTTTGTAAAAGGTAAGAGAATAGAAGGACCTGGCATGGATAGAGGCATGATATTTCAAAAATATTCATCCTTCCCTTTTTTAAATGTTATAGAAAATATAGCGTATCCTCTCATTCATGTAAAAAAATATTCAAAAGAAAGGGCTTTTGATGAGGCTAAATACTGGATAGATAAAATGTATTTAAAGGGTGCTGAATACAAATATCCCCATCAATTATCAGGTGGAATGCAGCAGAGAGTTGCTATTGCAAGAACTTTATGTATGAGAGCAAGGATTATTCTAATGGATGAGCCATTTGGGGCTCTTGATAGAAAGATAAGATGGGAGATGCAGGATTTAATGGCAGAATTGCTCTTTTTAAAACCAGTACAGGAACTTACTATTCTTTTTGTAACACACGATATTCCAGAGGCAGTATATCTGGGTGATACTATCTGGATTATAAATAAAGGAGATATTGTTTTGAGAGAATATTTAGCAAGGCCAGCAGAACCAGCAAGAATTGCTCAGGGAAGAAAAGATTTTTTAGAAATGGTAAGTTATTTTAGTGAAAAAATGGATAAAATGGAGTTAAATAAATGAGTTTTTTTTCAAAAATTTTTTATCTATTAAAAAAGCCATCTTTCATTATTTTTGTATTAAGTTATTATATATTAATTTTTGGTTCAAATGTCTTGTTTGATATTGATATTTTGAATATCTTTACACTATTTTTTGTCCCTTTTACGACAATTCTCTTATTGATACTTTATAATCTATTCTATAATGAAAAATTAAACATTATTACAAAAGATAATGAGATAAAAGAAAAGTATTTTTCTAATCTTTCCAAAGATAATCAGAAAAAAGTTTTGAAGTTATTTAATTTAAAAGATGAAATTGAGAAACTCGGCAAGAAAATAAATCTTAATGAGATAAAAGAGAATTTAGTATCTTCTCTATTATCAATTGATTTATATGATCTAATAGATAAGTATGCAAATAATTATATAAAACTTGAATTTATTGATGATTTTCTTGCTAAAAAAAGCAATATTGAAAGTCCCTCAATAAAAGAAAAAATTAATAAATTAAAAGAGTTAAAGAATAATTATGAAAAACTAAACAGAGAAATTTATGAAACTTTTGAAACAATTCATACACAACTTGCTATTTTACTAACAGATGATATATCAAAAAGAGTTTCTTCCAGAGAGTCAATTGAAGAGATACAAAATAAGATAAAGACTCTTGATAATACAAATAGCAAGATTAATGAATTTTATGATACTTTAAAGTAGGAGAAAAATTATGCCAGGAATAAAAAGAAAGAGATCTGAAGGCGGTGGTGCTATTTTTATAATAATAATATTTATTTTTACTTTATTAATAGGATATTGTAAAAGAAAAATTAATGAAAAAGAGAATTTTTTATCTGTAAAAAATTATAAGATTAAATTTAGTAAGGATTTTAAAAAAGGGCTTGTTACTCAGGATGATCTGGGGATATCAATTGTGATTGCGGTTGACTGTTCTGGTTCTATGAAAGATTGGGCTGCAAATGCAAAGCCGGATGAACCAGAAAAGTATAAAGTCGCATCTCAATCCTTAAATGAAGTAATCTCTTTTTTAGAAGATTTTTATAATAAAGAAATGAAGAAAAATAACATAAAATTAAAACTCGCTATATTAAAGTTTAATTCAGATGTGAATGTTGTTTTTGATTTACAGGAGGTGAATGATTCTATTTTTAAAAGTATAAAAGAGATAACTTCTAATCCATATAATTTCTATCCATCGGGAAGGACAGCAATAGGTGCCACTCTTGAAAAAGGGACAGAGATTCTTATGCAATCAGGCACCATTTTTAAGAGTCTTATATTAATTACTGATGGACAAAATACAGAAGGAGTTGCTCCAGAGGCAGTATTAAAGGCAATTGTAAATAATAATAATAACCTCAGCACTCCCGATTTTCCGGTTCTTACAAATACTATATTGGTTACTTTTGTGGGATTTGACCTTGAAGAGAATGTATTTTCCAGACTAAAAGATTTTGGAGCAAGAGTTGTTTCTGCTTCTAATAGTGAAGAATTAAAAGATGTTCTTAAAAATATTTTTATTACAGATATTTCAAAATTTGAAAATAAATAGGGAAAAATTTTCTATTTTTTTCATTTTTATTCATTTATTTTTTATTTTCTTACCTTTATTAAATATATGTTTTTTTTTAATGACTTTCTATGAATTTATTTTTTATATTATTATCAATAGGCTAAATTTTAAAAAAATTTTAAGAATACTTTTTTTTATTTTTTTTATCTTTATTCTTAATACAATTTTTATTGATGGTAGGATCTTATTTAAAATCTTGAATTTTTATATTACTTATGAAGGCTTTATTAATGCCTTGAAAAAATCTTCTATATTTTTAAACCTTTTCTTTTTTACATCAAACATTTTTTATTTTAAAGATAATTTTTTTGATATAATACCAGAAAACAATCTTTTTTTTGATTCTATGCTTTATTTTAATGAATTTTTAAAGCTATTGAATAAAAAATTTAGTTTTAAGTCTTTCTTTCTAAATATTGTAAGAATTTATAAGAAATCCGATTTTCAAAAAGATATAATTAAAGAGAAAAAAAATACGACAATTCTTTTTGTTTATAATATTTTAATAATCCCATTTTTAATGACTATTTTTGTTTTAAAAAATCAATTGAATAATCTATTAAATTTTTAATTGTTTCTTCATCTGGAATTTTTTTTATCGCAAGAAAATATGGCATAAGAGCATCTCTATTTTTACATAAAAAATTCTTAAAATTGTTATAAAGATTATCAATATCAATTTTACTAAAATATAATGTTTTTTCTTTGATAGAAATATTATTCAAAAAAATTTCAAAATTCTCTATTTTTGTAAAATTTGTAAATGGAGAATTTGAAAGGGTAAATATTTCAGTAACATAAGGGAGATTTTTACAAAACTCGCTATAAGACTTTAATAGACTATTTGTGCACCATATCCCATTTCTATCCTTAATATTATAGTTGTATAATATTCTTGTATCAAAATTATCCATAGTTTGAAAAAAATTGCTTTTTATATTATTATTTATTGTTATGCTACTTCCTTTTGCATAGACAAAATAGTTATATATACCATAGTCTATGCCGCAGGTTATTATGGGGATATCTTTAAAATATCTATAAAAAAAATCAATTGTTGATGCTCCTATATTCCCAGAAGATGAATCTATTTGAGATCTATTTTTCTGCTGTAAAAAAAAATTTTTAAAGGGATGATTAGAAAATAGAAGGGTAATATTTTCTATTTTTTCAGATGGAATCCTTACTGTAAAATCCATAAATAGTCTGAAGTTATAATTTTTTAAAGCGAGAAAATGATGAAGTGTCCAGTTTTGACAATCAAATGTAAATACACTATCAGGAGTAATACCATAAGAATCAAGAATTTTAAGTGAGGTATCTGTTGCTGCTAAGTATATAAAATTTCTTAATCTCTTTATTAGATTGATATTCTCAATTAAGGAGTAGCCAGCTCCTGTAATTAATATTGGTTTATCTATAGTTAATGGCGAATTATTGAATCTATCAAAATATTTTATGTTTTTTAATATATTCTTATGCCAGATTTTACCAAATTTTTTCTGGATATTAATATCAACAATCTTATTATTCAGTACTGCCTTTATATTTCTTATATTTTCAAGAAGAACACTACTAAATATTCTTTCATAACTTAAAGGATATATTATTTGATAAGATTCATAGTGAAAAAAATCATAATAATCAAGAATCTCATCCAATGTAATAATTTTTAGATTATTTTCATTAAAAAAAGTAGTTAGATCAATATTAGAAACAATCGATTTAAATATTCCAAATTCAAAAAGTACGACAATTATCTCTTTATATTTTGAAATTAAATTAACAAGATGATATCCAGCGCCAAAACCTATTGATATTATGAGTGTATTTTCTTTAAAATCATAATTTTTATTTTCGACAAACGGATTATATAAAGAATGAATGCTTACCTTATTATAAAAAGGAATTTTTATCCCCTCTTTGTTTATCTTATATTCGAGAGAAGCCTCTTTTGTATCTTTTAAAATCTCTTTTACTCTTTTTGATAAAAATCTTAAATTTTGCTCCAATATCAAAGTTTAAACCTTATTTGCCCATATCTTTATAAAAAAAGTAAGCCTCTTTTAATTTAGCCCCATAAGGGTACTCTTCTTGAAAAGATGAAGTTTTTTTGCTCATTTCCAATTTTTCACAATATTCTGTTACTATCTTTCTCTGGCTATCTTTAATCTTTTCATTATCAACAAGAGTTATATATCTATATAAAAAACCCATAAATGCCCCAACAACTTCTCTATGATTGTTTTTTCTCTGATCATTAATATAACTATTAATTTCTGCATATATAAGTTTTAAATTTGTAAAGATTTCTTTATCATGTTTATCAAGGAGTTTGGTATAACCTTCGAGTATTTTTAAAATGACTCCTGGGTATTTAATTTTTTCTGAATTTGATATATCAAATGCAAATGATAAAAAATATTCTTTGGCGTTAAATCTATTTAAGGCAATATCCAGCCCTTTTACAATATTTGCTTCATTATAGTGTTTGCCTAATACAATAATCTCATTAATTAAAATAGCAACATCATCTTCAAATTTGTTAAGGTCATCTGCCTCATTTATGTATTCGAGTAACTCTTTATCAAAAGGTAATATCTCATACTTTTCATCTCTTGTCAAATATGCTTCTCTCTTTATCTTTACTGTTTTTACCCAGTCTTTTGTTATTTTTTTGGGTTGATTATCCTCTGCAAATATCCCATAAGAGATTAATATTAAAATAATCAAAAATGATATCCTTCTCATAATAAAGCCCCCTCAAATTTATTTTTTATTATTATATATAAAATTTTAAAAATAAGCAACCTCTTTTTTTATTTATGCTAAATCTTAAAATTTTTAAAGTTCTCTTTATAGGATTTGTTTAAAAATTATAAAATTTCAATTTTAAACTAGGACAATTGTCTTATATTAATATTGCAATTCAGTAGATATATAATTGAGGTCTAAAAGAATCTAAAAGAAAATATAACTTATAGTATTTAGGTAGTGATTTTATTTTTAGTCAGTTAAGAGGATAGATTTATCCTAATGTTAATTTTGTTTGAGAAAAAATTGTAATAACCTCATTTATTTTTTGGTAGAATTTAAAATAAATTCTTTCAATAGTATGTCTCAAAGCCTACTACTTGATAACAATCGTTGTAGATTGCCTTATAGAATGGGGTGGTGTTACCGGAAAAGTGGGATAATTCTCTGCTCTTATTCCACTTTTTCATCTTTGTTAGTCTCAAAAATAACCTTAATGTTATTATACTACACTTCATCTCTACCCCTATAATCCCAAGTTTCTCATACTCTTCCAAAAAGAGTAGGATAATTCTCCTCAGTAAAACACCCATACTGAAAAAATTAAGATCTGCATGGAGCTTCTTCAAAAAACGATAATCCTGTTTTGACAAATACAGATGAATCCTACTATCCCCATCTATTCTTTCGTATTTATTTCCATCTTCTGGACCGAAACAATATATCTTTTTTACTCTATTAGTATATATTTGCAAAATATATACCACAAGTCCAGAAATAGAGATGTTAAATTTCCTTGCAATATTTTCCAGTCTTTTTTTCATAGCAGAGTTAACTACTATGTGTAACTCGTGATCAAAATTATAGTTTTTTAAAATCTTACGAATATTATTCATAAAAACCTCCTTAACAAAAAATTATTTTCTATATATTAATCACAAAATTTCTTAGAAAATCCTTTACAACTTTTAGAAAAAAATTAAAAAAATTTTTGCCTAAAAATAAATTGCACCCAAATAATATTAAAATATAATTTTGTAATTGACAAAAGAGAAATATTATTATAAAAGAATCAATCAAAAATTATAAATAGGATTTGAATATGGAACAGACTTTAATTATATTAAAACCAGATGCTATCCAAAGAGGGATATCTGGTGAGATCATTTCAAGATTCGAAAAAAAAGGTTTAAAAATAGTAGCTATGAAAATGACTCTAATATCAAGAGAAAAGGCAGAATATCATTATGCTGAACATAAAGAGAAGCCATTTTTTAAAGAGTTGGTAAATTTTATAACAAGTTCTCCAGTTATATTAATGGTGGTAGAAGGTGATGATGCTATAAAATTGGCAAGAAAACTGGTTGGTGCCACAAAAGCAATCGATGCAGAACCCGGCACAATAAGAGGGGATTTTGTTATTCATACTGGGCAAAATGTTGTTCATACATCAGATGGTCCTGAAAGTGCAAAAAGAGAAATAGAAAATTTTTTCGATAAAAAAGAGATATTCTCTTATCAAAGAGAAATTGATAAGTGGATATAGAATTTTGAAGTCGTTTAATAGGCAAATTTTTTCTAATTAAATTTACAAAAGAGAGTAGAAAGATTTATTAAATGAATAAAAATCAAGAAAAATTATAAAAATTGTAACTCAATAAGAGAAAAATTGTAGGAAAAATACATTAAATAACTATATAGTTTGGCTGCTAGCTGGGGGATATCCTGCCTCATCTTAGTTATACTTAATTTTTTTATCCTCATACGCTCTATCTGTTCATTATCTCTTTTCGCTATATCAATAAACTTATCTTCTCAATACTCTTTGATTCCTTCAAAATATACCTACGGTATATCCCGCATAAGAGTTGCAATACTGAAAGTATTTAATTGGTGATGGATCATATTTTACCCCTTTTTTAAAAAAATTAACAAAAAGAAAATGTCCCTAATAAAAAATAAAGCAATCATAAGAAAACATTTTATTTTTTAAATCTTATATTCTGTTTGAACATAAAATTAAAAGAAATGTCTACTCCAGCATTTGTAAAAGTATCTTCTTCAAAATAGAATTGCCAACTGAATTCATTGTATTTAACTATAAATCCAACGAGTAAATTTGTTTGAGGTGAACTTAAATATTCTACTATAATATTTAAGTTATTTAAAGTAGAAAAATTCCCATTCATTGGAGATGTTTTTATATTAAACTGAGCAAGAAGAGAAAAATATTTTGTAAAACTAAACTCAATACCGGCTACACCATTAAACATAGGAACTACCTTCTTACCATCAATAGGAGCAAATGAATTTACTGGTACTACAATTCCAGCCTGAAAATATAGAGCAATAATCCAGAATGGTCTTATATCACATAGTAAGGAGATCCCAAAATCCGGAAAATCAGATCCACTCAAATATTCACTTCTTCCAGAGGGGATTTTAAAAGCCCCCATTATTGCCAATGATAAAATTTTTCTTTCAAAAAATGTCCATTTTATCCATAAATCAATATCTCCAAAAGAGAATAATGGATTTCTTAACTTTAATAAATAGCCATTATTATTATCTATGTTAATAAATACCTGATTATATTCAACATACTCTCTTGATCCATTAGGGAAACCAAAAGCTTTATGAAATCCCTCTATAAAAATGTCAAGAAATCCGCCATAATAAGCATACATTCTAATCTCAAATCCAGTTTCAATTGTTGCTGTCCAGAAAAAAGATGCTCCTATTTCAGTTATAAGTGATTCATAATCCCTTCCATAATTATATGTAATATTCTTAAAACTTTTACTCTCTTCATCCCAGACGCCATCTAAATCAAGGATATAGTTATCATTTACATAATAATTTGAGATATGATATGAAAAAGTCCATTCTTTTTGAGATTTTGCACTGTTAGATGTAAAATTATAAAAAATAAGATATGGAATATACATATTTTTCCCATAAAGAGGACCTTTGGAATAATCTTTTGAATTGAGAAAAACATTTAATAATAAAAATCCTATGATTAATTTTTTATCTTTTGTCAAGTTTTATATCAACCCCAAAGAGTATGGAGATATCCCCCTTTTCACCATTATAAAAGTCCAATATAGGTATAAAATCCTTTTTTTCAAGTGTAAATAAATAGTCTGCAAGAGCATAAAAAAGCCATCCGAGACTCAATACTGTATAACTAATCATAAATGCAGCAAATCCGTATAGAGTCTTATAAGTTGCCTCAAGAATCTTCCCTTCTTCTGTATAAACATATTGTAAATGAGCAGTCTCCTGAGTAATCCCCATTTTTAGATTATAATTTGTTTGAGCATAACTAAATTTATAAAAATAGTCATAAGCAAAGATGACAGTTGGAATCATTGCTGTTAAAGAAAAGGTAAAATTCCAGAATGCAACATAGTATAATGTCCTTTTTACCTTAAATTGAGTATCTATATTCTTTGATTTTAGATGATATATAACATTCATATCTTCATTCTTAATTTCCCTAATTGAAAGAACATATCTTAAATCCTCAAATAGTTCATTTTTTGCATAAATTACATAATTTCCTACTGGTAAAACTTTTTTAAAAGGGGTTTTGCCCTGATATACTGAATTGATAAATATCTTTGTGCCAAATGGTTCTATATAAAAATTAACAACCTGCATCTCTTTTTGAGATGTTACACTTACATTTAATTTTTTATTTTCAAAGTCAGATATTTTTATATTTTCATAATAGTCATTGTAACCCTCTTTTGTAAGTTTTAAAACATAATTTCCCGGAACAGTAAACTCCAATAATACCCTATTTTTACCAAGATAGTTATCATCCAAGTAAATTCTTGTATCAACCTGATTTTTAGAAATATTATCACCAGTCACATCACCAGTCGCATCAGAAGTATTTGTCACTGTATTTATCTCCAATGTTGCATAATTTACTAAAAAAATTTTTGTAAATATTGATTTCAACTTTTTTCTAACATTTTCCATCAAATTTTCACTATCACTGACAATTGTAATCTCTGCTATATTTCTATCAAGATGATATGAATATATATAAAGATTTATTATATTTGTCTGTTCTATTCTTTCTATCTCCCCATAAAAAAGAAGATCAATAGGATATTTATTATCATATTTATTCTGTTCACAGATTGTTTTGTTATCTTTTAAAATCCTATCAAATGGTTTTAACACATTGATTTTATATACTGGATTATTAAAATTTTCAAACCATAATTTTGCAATATTTTTGAAAGTAGCATTCCTGTTCATTATTTTAAAAATTTCTATTAAAGTGGAATTCTCTTCATCCATAAAAAATATTTTTTTTTTAAAAATTTCCTGTTCTTTACTATCTAAAATATTTTTATCCTTTTGTTTTAAGATGTTATAAGACTTATTAAGAGCACTCTTTTTATCCATTTTCCCATATGTGACCAGATCAAGAGTGGTTTTAATTGTATTTGTTACATTTTCACTATCTATGGGATCAATAAGATTTAAATTACCACTATTTTTTAGCCTCATTATACCAATATTTATACTAAAAAAGTCTTTTAAAAGATCCGCATCTGTAGTTGAAAGATATTTATAAATATCAATTGAGAATAATAAATTATATGAGATAGATAAAAATAAAATTATTAACTTTTTATTAAAAATAGTCACATATTATACCGGAATTTCAAAATTCACTTTTAACAATTTTGCTTGAATCTTATTACTTTAACAAAAATAAATAACTTATCCCATATTAAGTGCCTTTTTTATTGCCCCAACAATTCTCTCTGGTTTAAACGGTTTTACAATAAAATCCTTTGCTCCCAATTGAATTGATTGAATAATTAATTTCTGTTGTCCCAGAGCAGAACACATTATAACCTTTGCATTAGGATCAAATTTCATGATCTCCTGAAGCGCCTGAATGCCATCCATTCTTGGCATGGTAATATCCATCAGTACTATATCTGGTTTTAATCTCTTATACATTTCAACAGCTTCAATTCCATTAGAAGCCTCTCCAACAACTTCAAAACCAGTTTTTTCAAGCGTGTCTCGAATAATTAATTTTATAAATGCCAGATCATCAACAATTAATACCCGTGCTGACATACTAATCCCTATATTTTTATTTTTTATAGGCTCTCTTTATAAAGCCTACTCTATCTATATATTGTCATAAAAAAATTTAAAAATCAATAAATTTTTTATGACTAATCATATTTTAAAAAAAACTTTTTCTCTTCCATTTAATATAATAAAAATAATCTTTCTAAAAAATCTCTTTCTATTTTAAACTTTACTTTTATATTTTGCAAGAAAAAATTAATATTTTTTTTAAAAAAAATAAATTAATATTTTTTTAAAGTCAACATTTTTAATTCAGATTTTATAAAATCATCAATTTCACCATCCATAACTGCCTGAATGTTGCCAGTTTCAAATTTTGTTCTGTGATCCTTAACAAGAGTATAAGGTTGAAAAGTATAGCTTCTTATCTGGCTACCCCATGCAATTTCTTTTTTTTCTGGACTCTCCTTTTCTTTTTCTGCTTCCTGAAGTTTCTTGTAATAATCATATAACTTAGATTTTAACATTTTCATTGCTATATTCTTATTTTTAAGTTGAGATCTTTCATTCTGGCACTGAACTACTATGCCAGTAGGTATATGAGTAATCCTTACTGCTGTTTCAACTTTATTAACATTCTGCCCACCTGCACCACCAGATCTATAAGTATCTATTTTTAAATCTGAAGGATTTATCTCAAATTCAATTTCATCTTCTATATCTGGCGTTACATAAACAGCAGCAAAAGAGGTATGCCTTCTTGCATTTGCATCAAAGGGGGATATCCTGACAAGTCTATGAATACCAGTTTCATACTTTAAGTATCCAAAAGCGTATTCCCCTTCTACTAAAATAGTAACATTTTTTATGCCAGCCTCTTCACCATCAAGCCAATCCAGAATTTCAACTTTATAACCATTTTTTTCTGCCCAGCGAACATACATTCTATAAAGCATTGAAGCCCAATCACAGGATTCTGTGCCGCCTGCGCCAGGATGAATGTTAAGAATAGCATTACATCTATCATTTTCATCTGACAGAAGTTCTTTAAATTCTAATTCATTAAATTCATTGGTTAATTTATTGAGTAAGCTAACAATTTCTTTTTCATATTCACTATGTTCTTCCTCACTGGAAATTTCATAAAGTTCTACCAGATCTTTTATCTCTTTAGATAATTTCTCCCATGGTTCAATTCTTTTTTTTAAAAAATTTATTTTTTTCATAATCAGGTTAGCATTTTTTTGATCATTCCAGAAATCAGATTTTTCTGTCTCTTTCTCAAGAGTAAGTATCTCCTCTTTCTTCTTATCTATATTGATTAATTCTATATACTTATCACAATTCTCTTTTAACTGGTAAATAGAAGTTTTATATTCAATCATGTGTGAATTAATAATATAAAATCTATTATATGTCAATCCTTATGTAATTTTTTAGAAATTCCTCATATAATTATTAATTCCAAAAAAAATAAAAATAAATAGAAATAAAACTTATAGTTATAATAAAATTGTCGCAT
>DAONLM010000075.1:0-13036 GCA_035406685.1 Spirochaetota bacterium | reverse complement strand
CTATATATTAATCACAAAATTTTTAAGAAAATCCTTTACAATTTTTAGAAAAAAATTAAAAATTTTTGCCTAAAACTAAAAATGCTCTTATAAAAATAAATTTGATTTATTTTTGATAAATTGCATTTTTTAAAGTATAATAGGCTAAATTCTTAAATTAAATTATAATTTATTTAATAATTCAATAAAATTAATTTTTTTACTTGACAAATTTATTTTAAAATTATTAAATTGAGAAAATATTATTTTTAAAGAGAGCTTATTATGAAAAGATTTTATTTATTTATCTTCTTATTTATTTTTTTTACACTTAATATCTATTCTCAAAGTTCTAAAATTTTTTGTGTAAACTTATATGCAAATCCAATCGATCTTATGGTTGGAGAAGAAGATTCATTTATCTTTAAGGGAGTAAATATTTCATCTTATCAAGCATCTTCTTATGTAGAAACTACAGAGTCTGGAAGTTATAAGATTTATATAAAAGAGAGCGATAGTGATCAATGGATTTCTCTTAATGATAAAGGTAATGTTCTCACATATAATATAGATAAGGGGGGAGTTTATGTACTGGTTGTTGATACTCAAGGACTTACGCATTTTTTTAAATGTAAGGATTCAAAGGAGAATGGGGCAAAGATCTTATTCTTAAATGGATCTCAAAAAAATGTGTCAAGAATGGAAGTCTCAAAAAAATGGAAAGAAGGATCTGATGGAGTTTATACAGAAAATGTGCCGGCTTTTACCGTGTCAAATGTTGTAGCCTTAGAATCTGGTAAATATTCACTTTTCTGGCAGTTTCCAGATCAGGTAAAGAATAACAATTATTACTATTATCCAGATAAAAATGGCAATGAATTTAAATATAATTTTGATAAAGGTAAGTATTACTTATTTTTGGTTTATACTAAAAATAATAAAGAGTATGCAAATTTTTTTATATTAAATTAAAATTTTGAAGGAGGATATCTTTATGAAAAAGTTTCTTTTATCTATTTTTTTGGTATTATTACTATTAATTCCTGGGTGTAAGAAACAGGAAAAACAGGCTTACAAGATAGGAGCAATATTTTCTATTTCTGGTGCAAATGCCTTTTTAGGTGAGCCAGAAAAAAATACTGCTTTAATGCTTGTTGAAGAGTATAACAAGAAGAACCCGGACAAAAAAATCGAACTCATTATTTATGATGATGAAGGAGATGCTACAAAGGCTCAAAATTTTGCAACAAAGTTAATCGAAGAGGACAAAGTACTCGCTGTAATAGGTCCTACTTTAAGTGGCACGAGTTTAAAGATTATAGGTATTGCTACAGAAAATGAGACACCTCTAATTAGTTGTGCTGCTGCTGCAAGCATAGTAGAGCCAGTAAATGAGAGAAAATGGATATTTAAGACAGCTCAATCAGATAAACTGGCTGTTCAAAGATTGTATAAATATATCTCTTCCAAAGGGATGAAGAAAATCGCAATAATAACAGTATCAAATAGTTTTGGACAGAGTGGTAAAAATTTCTTAGAGACACTTGCAAAGGATTATGGATTAGAAATTGTAGAGAATCAGACATTTGGTCCAGAGGATTCTGATATGAAGGCTCAATTAACAAAGATAAAATCGGCAAAACCAGATGCTATTATCTGCTGGGGGACAAATCCAGGTCCTGCTTATGTTGTAAGAAATGCAAAAGAACTCGGGATTAATATACCTTTATTTCAAAGCCATGGAGTTGGCAACCAGAAATATATTGAACTTTCCGGTAGTGCTGTTGAAGGGACATATTTAGTAGGAGGTAAATTATTAATTGCTGAGACAATGCCAGATTCTGAACCACAAAAAAAGGTTTTATTGGATTATAGCAAAAATTATACAGAGAGATACAATGAACCCCCAAGCACTTTTGGTGGTCATGCCTATGATGCTATTATGTTAATCATTAATGCCATTGAATCTGGTAACATTACTGGTTCTGAGAAAGAAATGAAGGAGAAATTAAGAGATTATATAGAAAATGTGAAGGGTTTTGTTGGGATTAGCGGTATATTTAATATGTCTTCAGAAGATCATAATGGTTTAAGTGAGGATTGTTTTTCTATAATAAAGATTGAGAATGGTAAATGGACATTTGTAGAATAGAGTAGAATAGAAATGAGATAAAAAAACTGCCCTTTGTTGGGCAGTTTTTTTATATAGCAAAAATTAAATTATATATTTTTTATCTTTACAAATAATTTTTCTTTATCGATTTCAAATTTAAGTGTCTTTATAATGTTTTTAGAAATGGATTTGAATTTTTCTGGCTTTATTCCGATGCCATGTATATTTTCGTGAGTTAATAAGAATTCTATCAGGTTAAGTTCTGGTGTATATTTTCTATAATTTTTTAATACAAAGAAATCATCAATAAGGTATGAAATTTTTGCATTATAACTATTCCATAAATTTAATACTATTGCATATCCAATAATCTCTTCTTTATATTGGATGATATATATATTCCCACATTGTGGAACACCATTAAAAAAGGCTATTGTTGATATAATTTTTTCTGGATCAGGGGGAGTCTTTTTTTTCTCCTCATAGTTAAACTTAACCAATTTCTCAAAAATATATCTGTCTGTATAAATATATTTTCTTATTTTTATCACAACTCAATCCTTATAATTTTTTTTGTTTTCTTTTATATAAAAATAAATATCTTTTGTCAAAATAAAAATATTAATATATTTTTAAGAATTGATTAAATCATATTTAAATATAATATATTACATTACAAATTAAAGAGGATAAATATGAAAAAGAAATTTCTTATAATGTTTATTATCAGTATTTTTGGTTATCTTCTTTTTACAGAAGAAGATATCAATAATAAAGATATACTTAAGTTATCATTAAATGATGTACTTGAACTATCCCTGAATAAAAATTTAACAATTAGAAATAGTAAAATTGATCTTGATAATTATTTATTATCTTTACAAACAGTATACAATCAATTTATGCCTTCTCTTTCTTTTGGTTTTTCTGTTAGAGATAATTTAATCGATAGTAAGATTAATTTAAGTCTCTCTGTAAATAGCTCTTTAAATTTAAATCCAGCATCTTTTTTTAATATAGTAAAAGCAATAAATGACTACAAACAGGGAAATATAACTTATGAAATTGCATTAAAAAAATTTAAGATTGAAGTTAAGAAATATTATTATAATCTTTTAATTCTTAAAAAAAATATAGAATTAAAAGAGATTGAATTAAATAATGCAAGGATAGTTTATAATACAATACTTTTAAAATATAATGATGGAATAATTTCAGTAGTGGATAAAATGAAAAGTGAATATAATCTTTCTGAAAAAGAAATTGAATTTAAAAAGGCTAAGAATAATTTTGAAATTGCCTTAATTGTTTTTAAGAATATAATTGGATTGGAGGATAATGTAGAAATTGAATTAACGGATAACTTACCAGAAATAGATATTGCTAAAAATATAAAAGATGTTACATTAGATAATAATCTTGATTTAAAAAAGATTGAGTATGACTTAAAAAATAGTATAAACACAAGAAATAGTTATATTGCTTCCTTTTTTCCATCTTTTGGATTGTCATATTCTTTTTCTAATTCTTTTGCTCCGCCATGGGATAATTTCTTAAATTATTCTTCTTCATTGAATATATCATTGGGTCTCTCTCTTGATAATCTATTACCATTTTCTACTGTTCAAGTAAATTTAATAAAGCAGAATAGAAATATTGAGAAAATAAGTAATTCTATTGAAATTGAGAGAAAAAATAAAGAGATAGAACTTAAAAAAAGCCAGAAAGATATAGAGAGCCAAAAGGAGATCATTAATTCTTATTTAATGAATGTTGAAATAGCAAAGAAAACTTATGATATAATTGAAAAGTATTATTTTTCCGGTTCCTCAAGTTTTTACGAATTAAAAGAGGCAGAAAAAGATTTAACTAATTCTAATATAAAATTATTACAGGCAAAATATGATTATCTTTGTAAGATATTTGATCTTGAATATTTATTAAATATAGAGATATATAAATAAATTAATTTTAAAACAGCGGGGTAATTTATGAAAAAAAATATTATACTATTTTTTATTACAACTTCCACCATAAAAATCAATATAAAATGATGTAACTTAATTATAGATAAAGTAGTTATGTAAGAAATTATTTTATTTTAGTGTATACGAATTAATTGTAATTTATTTGTAATATCACTTTATATAATATAAAGATATGATATTATATAGTAGTTACGAAGGAGAATTCTATGTTTTTGCATCAGGATTAATAATAAATTTGCCAATAAAATTGTGAAAAAGGCAAAATTAAACATAAAATTGCCAATTTATTTGTAGTAACGACTATAAAATAGGTATAATTGTTATAACAACTTTAATAATAAAGTTGTTATAAGAAAAAATATTAACATTATAAGTGGAAGTTGTGATTTAATCAAATTGGAAAATATTCATAATGGTAAAATTTATGTTACTAATAATGTACCGGTTGGCTCTGTTTTTATAATAGAGTTGCCTCTATATACTTCTTAATTTTACTATGTTTAATACTTTGATTATTACTATATATTCCTCTATAAGTGGGATATCCCCCTTGCTTTATTTGTATATTCAAATAAAAAAAATAGATATTGTAAAATTTAAAAAAAATACAAAATTTAAGCCCAAATTTGTTGTTTTTTTTAAGAAAAAATGCTATAATTATAATTGTTAAATTTTTGTTAATTTTTTAAAAAGGCATAGGATGTAATCAATGAAAAAATTATTAATTATTTTCTCTTTATTTTTTCTCTATTTCAACTGTGTATTTCAGGGGGATATAAATATCAAGAATGAAAAAGAAGCTGCAAAAGATGATAATGCTAAAGAGTATCCATATTTTGCACAGGAGTTTCTTGATCTATTTGATCATAGCAAACTTCATATATTTGAAGTTCAAATAAGCCAGAGTGAATGGGATGGAATAATCCAGGATATGCTTGATAAGGGAGCTCCATATTATAGAAGCGGCAAATTAGGTAAGGCTAATTTAATCTATAAAGGGACTACCACAGAACCAACCAGTGATATTGTAATTGAAGAGATTGGCATAAGGACAAGAGGTAATACAACCCGTATCTTCCCAGAATATCCTATTGGTAGTGGTAATTATCATAGAGCACATTTCTTAATTAAGTTTAACGAAACTTTTAATCTTCAAGAAGGAACTTTAGAATATAATGCAAGAAAGGATAGAAGATTTAGAAAATTAAGAGGCTTGAATTTTAAATGGAGTATGGCAAATTCAACTGACGATAGATCTAAAGATCCTTCAATGATAAGGGAACTTTATAGTTATGATTTTTTGAATCGATGTGGAGTATATGCTCCAAAAACAGGAAGTGCAAAGTTGTATATTAAAATAGGAGATAAACCTGTAAAATATTTTGGAATATATACAATAATTGAACCAGTGGATAAATCTTTTTTGAAAAAAAGATTTGGTCCTGATGGTAATGATGGAAATCTTTATAAATGTTTATGGCAAAAAGATGGTCCTGCTACCCTTCAGGCCTCAATAAATGGAAAGATTGGGGTAAAAAATTTTGATACTCAATATTTCCCGAGTTATCAAAGGGATACAAATGAAACTAACACTGACTATTCTGACATAATAAATTTTAGTAATAATATTACAAATTTAACTGGAACTAATTTTAAGACATATATTGATGCAAATTTTGAGGTAGATAGATTTATAAGATGGATTGCTGCAAATGTCCTACTCGGTATGCCAGATGATTACTGGTCAATGGGAAATAATTATTTTCTATATTTTAATAATAAGACTAAAAAAGTGGAGTTTATACCTTATGATTATGATCATGGACTTGGTGGTGGCTGGGATGGTGGAGTTGGATATGATGCTATTATGAATGCAAATATTTATCAATGGTTTTATACTGCTAGTGGGAATAGATCAAATAGGCCTTTAATCGATAAGATATTAAGTATTCCAGAATATAAAGCCAGATATGAAAATTATTTAAAAGAGTGGACAGATCCATCTACTGGAATATTTAATTATAATGACTATCTTTCAAAATTCAATAGCCTATACAATCTTTATAAAGATCATATTGATAATGATATCAACGAAGGAGAGGTGATGAGCAATGAGCCTTATGTTGAAGCATATTTTACTGGCAAGATAAGTTCAGTAAGAAATCAATTAGGATTGACTAGTGACTCATTGAGTATAACAGCGCCAGTAAATCCTCCTAAATATAATAATATTTATTACTATTTTATAAATAATTCTGTTACGGTAAGTGCTACTGGTTCAAATTTAAGTTATGTAACCTTTACTCTTAAAAAAAGAAACCCTGAAAATATTTTTACTACTATTCAAACATTAAATGATAACAGTTCACCTTTTGAGGCGACATTTGATCTTTCTGATTTTGCTATTTATAGAATAACAGCAACTGATAGCGGATATTCGAAAGATATTGATTTTTTTAGATATGATAATAGTATTAATAGCCCGGAAATCTCTGGAAATAATGTTACATTCAGATGGAAGAAGAGTGATTTAACAGGTAGTGAAAATGTTTATATAACTGGAAGTTTTAATGGTTGGGCTATTGATTCTAATTATAAAATGAACTAGAATTTGAGTGGTGGATATTTTGAAAAAACAGTAACAATTACAGATACAGGGATACTAGAATATAAATTTTATTATAATGATAGTTCTGATAAATGGTTTTATGATCCGCATAATTATAAAAATCAGGGTAGTAATTATCTAAATTCTATATTAGAAAAATAGAGGAATAAAGAGTGGATGATTTTGAAAAATTCTTAGAATCAATAGCAATGGATGATGCATCTCTTAAAACACAACTATTGAGTTTGAGTTCTCTATATAACATTGTATTATCTGCTATTATTGGGCTTCTTATTATTTTAATATATTACAGGACAACCTCAAAGGCAGAAAGGGATTATTATTTAATTCAGGCACTTCCTATTCTTACTATTTTAATGACAGTTATTATGAGAATGCAGGGGGCAAGAGTTGCTCTTTTTTTTGGAATATTTGGGGTTCTTAGTATTGTAAGATTTAGATCAAGCCTTACAGATCCTAAGGGACTTTCTTTTATTCTCTTTGCTATAATAATGGGTGTTCTTACTGGAATTGGCAACTATATTCTTGTATTGATATCTTTTGTAATAATTTCACTTTTAATATTTATTCTTAAGGCAATATTTAAGGTCACTCATAAAATTGAGGTTGAGATAAAGGGGGATATCCCCATTGAGCAATTTCATAAAATAGTAGATGAAAAATTAAAATCTCTTGGTTTTTCCTATCAACTTGTTCATATCTCTGGTAAGTATGAGAAAAATAAAAATAAAGAGTTTGAAGATTTTAAGAGACTCGAATATGATATTTTTTATAAAGAGAGTGAGGATATTATTAAGAAATATGAAGAGTTGGTCAATTTTATAAAAGAGAATCATCTTGAAATTGATATTAAGAGGAGAGAAGATTAAATCTTTGAATGAAAATAAATTAGCCGCAAATTCTTTAATTCGAGAAAAATAATGTTGTTTTCTTAATATTATTTTAAAATTTATTACTTTTGTTGCTATACAGATATCCCCCTTTTGATAAGTTGACTTTATTATTAACTGGGGGTGTTTTTTGTGAATATCATGACTTTTAAAATTCTAAAAAAGTATTAAATAATTTTTTAAAACTTTATTAATGTGGCGACTAGAATTTTATTTTTAAGCAATTTTTTTTATTTTTTTCTTAAATTTTGTAAAGGATTTTCTCACAAATTTTGTGATTAATATATAGAAAATAATTTTTATCAATTAGGAGGATTTTTTATGAATACAGAATTAAATTACAAAAAAGATCATGAGCTACATTTTGTAGTTACTTCTACTATGAAAAAAAAGATTGCAAACATAGCAAAAAAAGAGAATATTTCTCTATCAAAATTGATCTGTTATGTATTGCAAAAGTTTTCTGATAGAGTAAAGAAAAGATACTGTTTTGGACTCGAGGATGACAATAGTTATGAAAGAATAGAGGCAGATGCTTCCATTCATTTTTATATTCCAAAAGAGGATTATAGATTTTTAAAGAAAATTCATGCTGATCTAAACTTTTTCAGTATGGCAAAATTGATTAGGACAATTCTTGAGATATTCATTAAGGAATATGAGAGAATGGGGATGCTTGGGTTTGAAAAGAAATGCAGTCTTGTGACATTGAGACTCTGGCTGAAACTGACAGAGATAAAGAGGTGGTGGAAAAGTAGAGAATTGTCCCACTTCGAAGGTAATACCAAGCCATTTTACAAGGCTATATATAACAGTTGCTATCAAGTAGTAGGTTTTGAGACCTATTATTAGGTAAAATTTATTAAAAATTATATAAAAAAATAAATAAGATTATTATAATATTTCTCTCAAAAAAATTACCCTAGCTATAACTCTATCCTTTTAATTGTCTAAAAAAGCGCATGTAAAGTTATAAACTTTTATTTTAAAAAAAATGCTTTACAAAATTTTAAAAAAAGATTAGTATTTATTATAAAAATAAAATTATGTGAGATAATTTTAAAAAATATTTATTTGTTTTAGAGAGGTTATATGAGAAAAAATTTAATCTTATTGGCAATACTTTTTTTATTAATTTCTTGTAATAAAGTTAATAAATTAGACAAAAAAGAAAATAATCAATCAAAAAAGCCAGAAATAAATTCTTGCATTCTTAAAATGTTTGAAGGGGAGATAGAGATATTTGATGATAAATTTAATAGACTCAATGTAGAAGTTGGGATGAAATTAAGCCCTAATTGGAGCATAAAAACTCAAGAAGACTCTCTTGCTGAACTTGGAATAGGTAAAGAAGAGACACAGACAGTCATTATTAAAGAAAATTCTAATATAGTTATTAATAAACTATTTAAAAATAATAACCAGGAGAATACTGGATTTATAATTAAGAATGGTGTTATTTTTACAAGTTCAAAAAAACTTACACAAGGTTCAAGTTTTGAAGTTGAGACAAAAAGTATTACTGTTGGCATAAGAGGTACAGATTTTAGTGTTTCGGATGTTGATGGTGAGTCAAAGGTTTTTGTAGAAAATGGCGAGGTAAAGGTGAAAAAAAATATTGTTTCTGATGAAGAACTTCAGGAAATAAAAGAAAAGGATGAAAAACTATATAAAGAATTAAAAGAGTCTATTAATGAGGAAATAGAGGTAAAAGAGAATGAAAAACTTGAAATAACAGAAAAGGAATTAGAAGAAGAGTCAAAGGAGATAAAGGGTTCTTTAGAAAACATAAAAAAGAGATTAAGAAATTCAGAGAAGATAAGCTCTGATGATAATGATATAAAAAGAATTAAAAATAGAAAGAGAATATTTAAAAAAAATAGAATAAATAAAGAAGATAGAGAAAAATATTTAAATAGAAAATCGGAAAAAATTAGAAGAGATAATATAAAAAGGGAGATTCTTAAAAATAAAGAGAAAAGAAAAGATAAGATTAAAGAAAAAATAAATAAATCAGAATCTGATGAGTCTTATCATTTTTCCGATGGTAGAATTTTATTGAAAACCATCCAATTTTCTGATCCTTTGTTAATAGAAAGTATATCGGTTAATAATGAGAAATTTAGTAAGATAGTTTTTGAGACAGAAGAGAATGATATAGTATTTAAGAGGGTTAGAATAGTCTATTCTGATAAAAAAGATACAGTATTTAGTAAGAATTTTTCTATATCTAAAGGTGCAAATAAAGATGGGATTCTTGCTGTCGATAGTTCAAAAGAGATTGTAAAGATAAATGTAACTTTAACATCAAAAATGAATAATAGCCCTACAACTAAAATATTTGTTTATGGGATAAGATAGTTATTCAATTATAATTTTAAATTCTTTTATAGGTGTAATGTCAGAAATATTTAAATTAAAATCATTCTCATTGAATCTATATATGGAAATAGGGGAGACCCCTTTTTTAACTACTTCAAATCTTGAATAGATATTATTATTATAGAATACATCTTCGATTTTTTTGAGTAAATTTTTATTGAATGTTATATCATAAAAAAATCCCTCTTTTATTTCACCAACTTTTATATAAAAAGATGTTACATTTGTTACTATATTGGAGTTTTCATCAATAATTTCTGTTTTATTAAATTTTATTTTTTCAATAGCATCCACAACAAGCCCCTCTGATAATGTTACAAAAATATGAAGGGTATTTTCCTCTTTAACATTGCTTATTTCAAAATTTATATGAGGATAAAATTTATCATAATTATTATCAAATGGTCTAAGATTTTTATTTAAATTTGTAATCTCTTTTTCATTTAAAAATATAGAGACATCAATTGCCTTCATTGGATTTAAGTAGATATTAATAATTACTGGTTGATTAAAATCTATAAGATCTTTTCTGTAAACAATTTTATTTATTACAGGGCTCTTTGCTAGATCCTGCGCATATAGAGAAGAAATTAAAAAAAATATAAAGAGAATAAATTTAATCTTTAAAGTCATATTAAAATTATATCTCAATTATAATTAAAATTCAATTTTTTTTAAAAAAAATTATGAATTTGTTGAATTAATTTTTTTCTTTCTTCTAATGAAGCATCAAAATAACCGGCCCCGGCCACAATAACATCGCATCCTTTTTCTAAAACTGTATTCACATTTTTTAAAGATATTCCACCATCTATCTGAATAAGATAGTTATAATTGTTTTTTTCTCTTATCTCTTTTAATTCAACTATCTTTTCAAAATTATAATCAAGACATTTTTGACCTGAAAAGCCGGGATTCACACTCATTATTAAAACAAGATCTACTATTGGAAGGATATATTTAAGAACACTCACAGGTGTTGATGGATTAATGGTAATGCCAGCCATTTTATTATTTTCTTTTATTTTGTTTATTAATCTATCACAATGATATGCTACTTCATAATGAAAATTGATTAAATCAGAATCAACTTTAATAAAATCATCTATAATATCTTCTGGATTTGTTACCATAAGATGAACATCACAGAAAAAGTTTAATTTTTTCTTAAGATCCTTTACTATCTTTGGGCCAAAGGTAAGTTGTGGGACAAAATGCCCATCCATTACATCAATATGAATCCAGTCAACACCTAAATTAAGTGCTGACTGGACATTTTCTCCTAAATTATAAAAGTCTGCTGAAAGTATAGATGGTGATAATTTTGCCATTAAATTCTTCCACTCTCTATTGTTAATTGTTTTAGTTTTTCAAAACACTCTTTTCCTTCTTTTATTAATTTATCAGTAACTCTCCACGACCAGTTATGAGAACCGCATGTTCCCGGCGTATTCATTCTTGACTCTTTTGGCAAACAGAGAATATCCTGCATTAAGAATATTGTCCATTTTGCCTTTGATTTTATAAGTTTTTCTATTATCTTAAAATTAAGCTCATTATATCTTTTTTTCCATTTGATTGGTCCTTGGAGTCCTAAATAATTAAGAACATCTTTTTGAGTCTGTTCAGAAAGGGATTCCCACCATCCTCTAATTACATCATTGTCATGAGTTCCTGGATAAGCGACACAATTTTCTATATAATTCTCTGGAAGATATGGTGCCGTAGAATTGTCCTTTACATTGCCTTCATCGTCTGTATAAGTCCCTTTTCCAAAAGGGGCAAACTCAAAAATTCTCATCCCTGGAAATTCAAATGTATCTCTTAACTCTCTTACCTCTTTTGTGATTATGCCAAGATCTTCGGCAATTATTATATCTTTAAGTTTATCCCCATATATCTCTTTTAATGAATTGAATAACTCCATTCCAGGTGCTTTTACCCATCTTCCGTTGATTGCTGTTGGTTCACCATATTTTATCTCCCAATATGCCTCAAATCCTCTAAAATGATCTATTCTGATACAATCAACATATTTTAAAAGATGAGCAATTCTTTTTTTCCACCACGAAAATTTATTCTTTTTCATAACATTCCATCTATAGTGAGGACTCCCCCACAATTGTCCTGTCTTTGAAAAATAATCTGGTGGAACTCCGGTAACAACTTCTGGTTTACCTTCTTTATCAAGACAGAAAAGATTTTGATTAGCCCATACATCAGAACTATCATAAGCAACGAATATTGGGGCATCTCCTATTATCATTATGCCATTTTTATTTGCATATTTTTTAAACTTAATCCATTGAGTATGAAATTCATATTGTAAAAATTTATAAAAATTAGCATCGTCCTTTATTTTGTCTGAAACCTTATCAAGCCCTGTTCTTAATCTTAATTCTGGCTCCCATAAATCCCAGCTTGCCCCATTTTTGCTATCTTTTATAGCCATAAATAGAGCATAATCATCAAGCCAGTATTTATTTTGTCTTAAAAATTTATTGTAATCTCTCGGTAATTTAGACTTTTTAAAATTTTCATAAGCCTTTCTTAAAATTCTAAAATTATGGTAATATATCTGGCCATAATCAATTCTACCCGGGTCAAATTTTGGATAATCGGCAAGATCTTCTTTAGTTAAATACTTTTTCTTTATAAGAATATCAAAACTTATCATATAAGGATTTCCAGCGAACGCTGAAAAAGAAGAGTAAGGGGAGTCCCCAAAACCAGTGGGATTTAGAGGCAATACTTGTAAAATAGTTTGGCCATTTTCTTTTAAAAGATCTATTATTTTATAAGCTCCTTTACCCAAATCTCCACAACCATATTTCCCTGGGAAGGAAGTAGGATGGATTAAAATGCCACTTCTTCTTATACTCAATTTTCTCTCCTTAAAAATTAGAATGTTATAAATATTAAAATTTTATTATCTTATTGTCAAGAAATAAAAGATAAAATTTTAGATTTTATCATTTAGTCTTAATACTTAACGTGTATTTTATAATATGAGACTTAACAAATTTTATTAGATTCCTGAACATTATCCCTCCAT
>DAONLM010000074.1:3322-13062 GCA_035406685.1 Spirochaetota bacterium | reverse complement strand
TAGTTGTTAATTCTAATATTATTTTAATCATTTTCAGCAATTGTGAATTTTTGTCGAAAATTTTAGCAAAAAAACAAATAAAATTATTATAATTTTTTCTCAAATAAAATTAAGCTAAGGATAAATCTATCTTTTATAAAAACAAAATTGCATCATTTAGATTAACTTACCAAAAGTTATAAAAAATATTGACTTTTTTTTATTTTTCTGATAATTTATTTTTTGAAATGCGAGTGTAATTCAATGGTAGAATGACAGCTTCCCAAGCTGACAACGGGGGTTCGATTCCCCTCACTCGCTTTTTTTATAACTCTAATTTGTTTGATACTGATTTAAGTGGTATTATAACTTTAAAAGTAGATCCTTTATTATTTTCACTACTAACAACTATATCTCCTCCATGGGCATAGGCTATTTTTATAGCAATATATAAACCAAGTCCCCATCCCTCTTTATTCTCACTATTTTTAGATCTATAAAATTTTTCAAATATCTTCGAAAGTTCCTGCTCCTGAATACCAATGCCAGTATCTATTATTTCAAAAAAGATGTTTTTTCCATTATTGCTTATTATTATTGATATAGTACCTTTCAATGTAAATTTTAAAGAATTAGAGACTAAATTTGAAAGTAATTCTTTAAAACGAACTGGATCACAATTTATCTTTTCAACATTACTCTTATTTACAACTTCAAAATTAATATTTTTTGACTCAGCAATATGTAAAAAGTTAGAGTTAAGAAAATCGATGATTTCCTCTAAAGTTATTGAAGTTATATTAAGTTTTATCTCTTCTGCATTATTTTTTACAAAATTTCCTATTTCATTTATCATTTCAATTAAATTATCAGCCTGTTTTAAGATATTTTTCAAAAATTCTGTGATTTTTTCTTGAGGAATTTTATCATTGGTTAGGAGTAATTCTGTTAATGCTCTTATTGATGTTAATGGAGTCTTTAGATCATGCACAATGCAGGTTATAAAAGAATCTTTTAGTTTATAAATATTTTTTATTTTTATTAAATCATTATCATTTGAAATAGAAATATTTTTATCTTTTTGCTTCTCATTTAATATACTCTTATTTATTGCGGACTTGACTCTTGCAAGTAACTCAAAATTTCTAAATGGTTTCTCTATATAATCAGTGGCCCCATTTTCAAAAATATCTTTCACTGAAATTTCATCGTTTTTAGCTGTTATTACTATTACAGGTATATTGTTATAATAACCATTTCTTTTTATTAACTTTAAAACTTCAAAGCCATCCATTACTGGCATCATAAGATCGAGCAATATTAAAGAAGGAATTTTATTTTTTAAGTATTCAATGCACTCTTTACCATTATATCTTATATCACAAACATAATTATTTAATTCTAAAATTGTCTTTATTAAATTACATGTTTCTTCATTATCATCAACAATAAGAATCGTATTATTAGCCATATAATATCCTAAAATATTTATTATCCGCAAGTTAAGTATAGTAAAAAAAAATAAAAAAGTCAAAAATAAGTAAATAAATATCAAAAACAATAAGTCAATTTTTTAACTGAATGTTATCATACTAAAATATATAGTTTATATAAACATTAATGATTCTACTATTTTTTAATTTTAAAATAATAACTTTAGCAATAACACTATAAAGCAATTTTATTTTCTAACAGAAAAATTTTTTATTTTTTTTTCTAAAACTTGTAAAGGATTTTCTAAGAAATTTTGTGATTAATATATAGAAATATTTTTTTATAAAAAGGAGATGTAAGCATGAAAGAGTTTGATTTTGTATTGAATCAAAATCTTTTTGAAAAAATTAACAATTTAAAAGATAGAAAAGATAAAGATCTTTCTACTTTAATAAGGGAAATTATAATCTTTATGCTTCCAGTATTAAAGAGAAAGCATCTTTTTGAGAAGAGGCGAAATAAAGATTATAGATTTATAAATGCCACTCACAGGATTAGAATTTATATTCCAGAAGAGGTATATAATGAGTTAAAATTGGTTCATGATCATATTAATTCATTCAGTATTGCCATTCTTATAAGAGAACTTCTGGAAATATATTTTGCTGGTATTGAAATAGAGGGAGAACAAGAGTTTGCAAAAAAGATGGAGGAATTGCAAAAGGAAATAGAAAGTTTAAGAGCAAATAAGGCTGTGGTGGTGAAGATTGGCTCCCCAGATATCCCAGTCTCGAACGAACATAACGACTACTTTTTACTCAAATTCAACCTAAAATTTTGCCTCAGAGAAATAAAATTTTTATAAAATTAATTAACTATCTCAAATTTGGTCATTCTATCTTTTTTACTCAAAAATTACCTTAGGATAATTTTATCTTTTTATCTGCCTAAAAATAAAATCGCACCAAAAATTACAAGAATTTAAATTTTTTCTTGCTTTTTATATGTTTATAGTGTATAATTTTTTTAAAAAAGCATTACTAAAAAACCGAAATATATAGTAAGATATGAAAAAAGTTTTTTTAAAATTTTGTAAAAATAGCCATTCTTTTCAACCAATCTTTATTCTTATCTATAAAAAAGTGGATATCTATATTATAAACTTGGGAGGTAAAATATGAGTAAAATTGATGATAAGATTGATTTAACTATTTTGCCAGAAGAGGCAAAAAAAGAATTATATGATTTTTATCTTTTTCTCTTAACAAAATATTCAAATAAAAATTCTCATAATAATAACGAGGATGATTTTATAAAGAATCTAATCCCAAGAAAATTAAAAAATGTTATATTAACTGATAGAGAGAACTATTATGCAAGATAATATTTTTATTGATACAAATATATGGCTTTATGCATTTTCTGATAGTAATAGTAATAAGGCAAAAATAGCAAAGAATCTCATCAAAAAGAGTAATGTCTGCCTAAATACTCAGATTCTAAATGAGATCTGTTTTAACTTAATAAAAAATGAAAATTATACTGATGAGGAGATATTACATTTTGTAAAAAATATATATAAAAAATATGATGTTTTAAAAATAGATGAAAAAACAATTCTTGGAGCATCGCTTATTAGATCTGAGTATAATATCAAAAATTACTGGGATAGTATGATTATATCATCTGCTATAAATAATGAATGTTCGATAATATATTCTGATATAATTGAGAGTAATTTAAACATAAAAGAGATAAAGATTATAAATCCTTTTAAATAAATAGAAAAAAATTTTTTGACAAAAATAGAAAATTATAATATAAGTCTCTATATTTTTATCTTGATTTTTAATGGAAAAATTATTTACTTCCATTAAAAATTAACTAATTTAGATTTAACAAATTTTAAAAATGGAGTGATAAAATGAGAAAATATTTAATCGCTGGAAACTGGAAAATGAATTTAACCCCCTCAGAGGCAAAAAAATATACAAAACAACTCGTAGATTCAATAAAAAATGTGCCTGATGATGTAATGGTAATGATTACTCCTTCTTTTGTCTCTTTACCATTGGTGGCAGAGGTATTAAAGGGGTCTATAATTAAACTTGGAGCTCAGAATGTAAATGATAATGAGAAAGGTGCTTTTACTGGTGAAGTTTCTGCTGATATGCTTTTAGATATAGGTGTTGAATATGTAATAATAGGTCACTCAGAGAGAAGGCATATTTATAAAGAATCAAATGAACTGATAAATAAAAAGATACTATTTGCCCTTAAAAAAGGATTAAAACCAGTATTCTGTATAGGTGAATTAATCGAAGAGAGAGAGGCTGGCAAGACAAATGAGGTTCTAAAGACTCAGATAGTCGAAGGATTAAAGAATGTCTCAAAAGAGGATATGAAGAATGTTATAATTGCTTATGAGCCAGTATGGGCAATAGGGACAGGTAAGGTTGCAACCCCAGAAATTGCAGAAGATGCTCATAAATTCTGTAGAAATCTTATAAAAGATCTATATGATAATTCTGTGAGTGAGAATATTATAATTCAATATGGTGGCTCTGTAATAGATACAAATGTAGATGGGCTTATGAAACAGCCAGATATAGACGGTGCTTTAGTAGGTGGTGCTTCGTTAAAATTAGAATCATTTACAAGAATAGTAAATTTTCAAAGATAAATCTTATACAAAAAGGGTAAAAATTATGGGAAATATTTTATTAATAATTTTTTCGAGTATTTCATTCTTTTTATGTTTTCTTATTATTGTCTCTATATTCTTACAAGAAGATAAATCTGGCGGTGGTATAGGTATAATAGGTGGATCCTCCCAATCATTTTTTGGGGCAAGTTCTGGTTCTTTACTCGCAAGAATTACTACTGTTTTAACTACTATCTTTTTAATATTGAGTATAATCCTTGCTTTAATATCTTCTACATTTTCAAAAGATGCAATTATTTCAAAAGAGGATATCTTTCAATCAGAGACTTATGATTATCAGGCTACCAAAAAAAGAAAATTAACTTATGTACCAGAAAGGGTTTTAGTATATTCTTTTGAAAAAGATCTTCTTGAAAAAATAAGCGATGAAAATAATAAAAAGGCAATACTTGATGTTTACAAAAAAGATAAAGAGGGACAGTATTATATTCTTTCAAAAAAATTGAAAAAGACTGAAGAAAAAAAGATACTTGAAATAATGAATTCAGTTGGTTTTACTCTACAAACAGAGGATATTGAAATAAAGAGTAGTGATACAACTGAAGATTAAATGTGTTCTTTGTTAATTAGGATGAGAGGATAACTTATAATAGTAAAAGATATCTACTTCTATTATAATATTTGAGAAAGGGGATATCTGTATGTTAAAAAGGGGATATCCCCATTATTAAGTTAATAACTATAAAAATTGTGTTTTTTTTAACTTTATAAAAAGAGGAGACTATTTTGATTGATAAGAATGAATTAAAAAAATTATTAATAGAAATAATAAATGATAAAAATATTAGAGAGGATTCTATAACTGATGATACCAAATTAATCGGTGAGGAAGGACTCTTTTTTGACTCGATTGATGTATTGGAATTAATAGTACAACTCGAAAAAAAATATGGCATTAAGATAAAAGATAATGATATAATTCAAGAAAAATTTAAGACTTTTGGAAGTTTTTATAACTTCGTATCCGAAAATGAAAAAAAATAAAGTTTATATCTCAAATTTTTCTTCTGTTTCTGCTTTAGGTATTCATAATAAAGAAACTTTAATTTCGTTAAATAATAAGAAATTAAATTATACAATCTATGGTTCTAAATTTCCATATCCTGTATTCAGTATTGATAAGTTAATAGAAAATTATAAATTTGAAAGTAATAATCTCATAAAGAATGCAAAAACTGCATTGATATTACTTAAAAATATAGAAGATTCTTTTATAAATAAAGGGGATATCCCACTTTTTGTAGCGACTTCAACTGGTGGAATAAAAGAGACAGAGGAAAGATATAAAGATATAATCATAAATAATACAGATTATCCTCTTTTTAAATGGCACTTTTTCAATGAAATCTCTAACTCTATAAAAAAAGAATATCCAGATATTTTTAAAGAGAGTTTTACCTTTTCAACTGCTTGTTCTTCTTCTGGCCATAGTATATTACAGGCTTTTAATCTTATTCAGAATGGAATCATTGATAGAGCAGTTATAATAGGCGTTGATATTTTATCTCTTACAACAATGATTGGTTTTGATTCTTTAAAACTTGTTAGCCATACAATTACAAAGCCTCTTTCTAACAAAAGAGATGGATTAACTCTTGGAGAAGGTGGCGGCGTTTTACTTCTTGAGTCAAAACCAGATAGTGATCCAATTGCTGAGATTGTTGCTATATCGTCAAATTCTGATGGCTATCATATATCCTCACCAGATCCAGATGGTATATATCAAAAAGAGTGTATTGAAAGAACCTTACAAATGGCTAATATAAATAAAGAGGATATCTCATATATCAATGCTCATGGTACAGGTACTCCTATGAATGATGAAGTTGAAATAAAAGCAATAAAGAGTATATTTAAACATAAGCCAATTGTAACCTCATTAAAAGGATTTATTGGGCATACCTTAGGTGCATCTGCTGTGACTGAACTATCAATATCCCTTCTTATGTTAAAAGAAAAGACTATTTTTCAGGTGCCAGATTTTGAAGATCCAATTGATAAAGAACTTATCCCAGAAAAAAGTATTCAAATTGAGGATATAAAATATTTCTTAAAAAATTCTTTTGGATTTGGTGGAAACAATGTTAGTATTATTATAAAGAGATTGCTATGAAAAATGCATGTTTTTTTATAAAAGATATTTCAATTATTAACTCTTTTGTAAAAGAGAGAGAGGATATAATAAAATTATTTAACAATAATTTTTTTTCTGATCCATCTCAATGGGATATTGGATTACATACAGATTCTTTTTCATTTTTACAGGATAGTATTGATTCTCCATTAAAAAAAAGAATGAGTAAAATTTCACTCGGTATTTATAATGTGTTACAAAAAGGGCCTGGATCTAACATAGAAGAAGATGATGAGATATACCTTATTTCCTCATTTGCAGAGATAGATACAACAGATCAGATAATAAAAAATATTATTATTGATGATGCAAATCTTGTAAGCCCCACCCTCTTTCACAATTCTGTACACAATACTCCATTAAGTTACTGGACAATTATAAATAAAAGACATAATTACTGTGCCACAATTTCTGATGGCCTTGATACAAATATCTCATTCATAAACTGGCTTAAATATAGAGCTCAATTATGTAAAATAAAGAAAAATTTTATTATTGCCAGTGGTGAAGAGAATTCTATTTTTTTTAAACTGGATAAAACCACTAAAAAAAATATTGTATCATCATTTTGTGCATATAAGATATGTTGTTCAGAAAAAGGTTTTAGATACCTTGGTGAGTTTTCTTCATTAGAAGAGATCCTTAAAACAGCTTCTTTTAAAGAAGCTAAGTATGTTTTTTGTAGTATAAATGAATTTCATAAGATAAAAGATAAAAAGGTGTTAACAGAATATCCTCTTGTTTTTGATAATCCAACTGGAATTGTTTTTAGACTGGCATTGCCATTTTATCTGGGAATTAATGAAAAAACTGTTATTATAGAGTCGCACTTACATAAATTTTACATGTATGAGGTATTACTTTGACTAACTTTTTATCTTTATTTGAACATAGTAATTTTACTATTGAGAATAATGATAAAATTATCTCAAAAGAAGAATTAAATAGAAATATCACAAATTTATACGAAAATCTTAGGGGGATATCCCCCTTATGGAAGGATAAATTAGTATATATCGATATAAAAGATAGAGTACTGTTTTTTATCTTATTCTTTACACTCATTAAACTGGAAGCAAAGATAGTATTGGTTCCAAATGAGATTAAAGAAGAGGATTATTTAAATAGTGAGGATATTTTTATAACAGACAATAAAAATAATCCCAATTTTATAATTATAGATAATAATCTAACAATAAATAATATACCAGATCTTTCAGATAGAAAAACTCATTATAACTTTGATACCTTTTATCTTTATACTTCTGGATCTACTGGTAAGGCAAAACTTATCCCAAAAAAATTTGAAAATATTTACATAGAATTAAAAGAATTAAAAAAGATTTTTAATATAGAAAATAATTGGGTATTTTATTTTACGCCAGCATTATATCATATATATGGTTTCTTATTTGGCTTGGCTTTGCCAATATATTGTAATGCCACTGTTATTCTTACTCAACATTTTACCCCAGAATCAATAATCGAATTCATAGAAAAAAAAGATATAGATATCTTTATTTCTATCCCATATTACTATTCTATTTTTGAAAAGATTGAAAAGATTAATTCTTTTAAACCTATAAAAAATCTTATTAGTTCTTCTGCTCCATTTCCCTTAGAATTATCAAAGATATACTATGAAAATGGAATTAAAGTAACCGAGATTTATGGCTCAACTGAAACTGGTGGTATTGCTTATCGAATAAGTGCTATTGATCCAGAATGGAAACTATTCTCTTATGTAAAGATAAAAAGCCATTTTAATGAGAAAGAGGTGGAATTATTCATTCAATCACCAGCAATTTCTATATTTTATGATACTGAAATTGGTTATAATACCGGTGATATCGTTGAATTTAAAACTAATAACAGTTTTATTTTACTTGGAAGAAATACAAGATTTTCTAAGATTGCCGGCAAAAGAGTTGATCTTAATTTTATTCAAAATAAAATTATTGATATATTAAGTAAAGAATTTAGCATAACTCTTTTTTCTGATGATATTTATATTTTTGAAAAGGATAAAAATATTGTTATGCTTTATGATATAAAAGAAGATATAAATATTGAGAAATTAAAACATATTTTAAAGAAGCATTTGCCATCTTATTCAGTTCCTCGTATTTTTATAAAATCTAAGATACCGAGAAACAATATGAATAAGATAGATAAACAGGAAGTAGATAAAATTTATAATTATTTTATTTCAGAAAGATAATTTTTTTTAAAAAAATAAAAATTTTGTTTACTAATTATAAACTATTTGATATATTTTATAAAAATTAGTTTAATAGATTTTAAAAAATGTTTTTAAGAGATAAAATATGGATTATAAAGAAAATTTTATCTTTATAGACGATTATTACAGAAAAAATGATAATCAAAAAGATATTTCTATAGTAATTTTTTCACCTTTTTATCCTTTTAATAATAGATTTGTATATACTCTATTTAGTAAAACAAAATTTAAAGATAGTAAATTTATCTTTTCTAATATAGAGACTCTGAATGGTTCTAAAAATTTTGCATATAACTTTATAAATATAATGGATGTATATTGTAAAGCAATTGAGAAAATTAATTGTAACGATATAACTCTTGTTGCCTTTGGTATCTTTACAAATATCTTTATACAAATAGCAAATATTTTTAAAGAAAGAATAAATAGATTTATACTATTTGAGCCAGATTTTTCAAATAATGCCTTATTTAAGATGAATGAGGGGGCTAATTTCATATTCTCTAATTTAAAATCCATCTTAAATTTTTATTTAGAGGAAAAAAGTAAAATAGATAAAAATTTTATCTCAAAAAATTATTCAAAATACTTAAAAAAGATATTTGAAAGTATTAGAGATTTATCTGATAATAATAAAAAATTATTAAAAGAACTTGTGGATAATAAGATAGAAACTGTTATATTCTGGAAGATTATGGAAAAAGAATTATGGCCATTGCCTCAAATTCTTGTAGAAGATTATGGAATAAAGGCTTTCTCTTTAAAAAATAATATATATAAAATTTTTATAGAAGAGGATAATGATATTATAAATATCTTAAATAATATTTAAAAAAAAATAAAAAAATAATTATTTACTACTTGACACAAAAAATCTTTTATAATACATTCTATAAAAAACTAATAATAATGAGGTTATTTTATGTTTGATAATTTTTTAAATGAATCTCTTGAAAATTTTGACAGAGAAATATTAAATGAAAATCTTGCAGAAGATTTCTCAGAAAAAGATACTATGCATATAATCAATGATGAAGAGAGATCTGATTATACTCTATTTGCTGGTAAAAAAGATGACGAAGACGAGGACTTCGAAGACGAAGATTTCGAAGATGAAGACTTCGAAGACGAAGATTTCGAAGACGAAGATTTCGAGGATGAAGACTTCGAGGATGAAGACTTCGAAGACGAAGACTTCGAGGATGAAGACTTCGAAGACGAAGACT
>DAONLM010000074.1:0-3222 GCA_035406685.1 Spirochaetota bacterium | reverse complement strand
ACTTCGAGGATGAAGACTTCGAAGACGAAGACTTCGAGGATGAAGACTTCGAGGATGAAGACTTCGAAGACGAAGATTTCGAAGATGAAGACTTCGAAGACGAAGACTTCGAGGATGAAGACTTCGAAGACGAAGACTTCGAGGATGAAGACTTCGAAGACGAAGAGTTTGATGATTATGATGATTATGAAGAGTAATTTATCTATTATTAACTCACGATTTTTAATCGTGGGTTAATTAAATTTTATATGAGTAATAAGCTGGATCTTAACGAAATTAGAAATTCTCTAATAAGGCTCGAAGAGACTATTATTTTCGTCTTTATAGAGAGAGCACAATTTAAGAAGAATAAAATAGTGTATGAAAAGGATTCTGGTTTAATTAATGGAAATTCAGATTCTCTTTTAATATATCTCTTAAAAGAAATGGAAAAAATTTATGCATATCTTGGTAGATATCTTGCACCAGATGAACATCCTTTCACTGATAATCTTCCTATTCCTTTAAAGACATTGACTAATTATGAATATCCTATAAAGAGAAACAATATCAATATAAACAAGATTATTTTAAAAATATATATAGAAGAAATTATTCCACTTATCTGTAAAGATGGCGATGATAATAACTACGGCTCTTCTGTTGTTTGTGATGTTAATGTATTGCAAGCATTATCAAAAAGGATCCATTATGGCAAATTTGTTGCTGAGAGTAAGTATATTTCTGAAAAAGATATATACGATAAACTCATCCAAGAAGGCAATAAAGAAAAAATATTTGAGAGATTAACGAATAAAAAGGTGGAAGATCTACTTCTTGAAAGAGTAAAAATAAAGGCCTCAACTTATGGGCAGGATCCATGGGAAAAGAATCCAGAATTTAAAATTAAACCAGAGGTAGTGAGAGATATTTACGAAAAATGGATAATTCCTTTGACAAAAGAGGTAGAATATCTATATTTAATAGAAAGAGTAAAATAACCCTATTTTTCTATTATTTCAAATACTTTTATACCAGAATCTTTTATATTACAGAAGATACCTAAGTTATTTTTAGGAATATAATACTTTGTATTAACACTATCTCCATACAATTCAACAAGAACAAACTCTTTTCCATTTGTCGTATCTATCTCTTTTAACCATTCCCCATTTCTTAGATAGCATAATGAAACATATGGATTTTTATTTATAAATAGTAGATATTTTTTGTCTTGATTCTTAATAAAAAAAGAGAAGGTATTATTATCATCTGAATGAAATATGAATTTTGAATTTATATTTATACTAAATTTTTTTCTCAATTTTATAATCTCTTTATACAAGAGAAAGGTTTTATTTTTATCCGGTTTTTTGATTGCATCTTGTATAGAAATAGAGTCTAATTCTAAATTTCCAAACTCATCTTTATATTTTATAACCGGAATTTGTGGCAAAGTAAAGAGCAATTTTGGAAGAATAGTTTTGTTTTTTGAATCATTGAATACAAAATTTATTATACTATTAAAATCATTGTTGAATTCAATATTTGTAATATTTTCATTTGAATATTGAATAGCATCTAAATTACTATTTTTTAGGAGTGGAATATATTTTTTATCAAGAGTGCAAAATATAAAAAGATATTTATATTTATCTTTTAATTCCTTAATAGCATTAAAAAAAGCAATTAAATCACTATTATTATTTAAATTTTTAAAATTCAATCTAAAACCAGCAATACCTTTAAGGACCTTTTCTTCCATAAGAGGATAATAATTAGTATTATTATCAAGATCAAAGGTGATATCTGTCAGAATTTTAATATTATTTTTATCAGCAATTTTTATAAGATTTAAAAGATCAGAATATGTCCCTACTTTCTTATTGAACTTATTATCTTCAAGAAAAATATCCCCTAAAATGATAAAGTCTATATCAAGAGAATTTATTTCATTTGCTTTAAAGTAATTAATATTATTGATAATACCCTTAATATCACCAATACCGTTTCCATCTGAATCAATAAATTTTTCCACTTCAATATAATAACCAATTCCATTTAATGCCCAAGAATTATCTTCTTCTTTTAATAGATAATTTTCAATCCTACTATTTTTTACTTTATTTAATTGGCAGTTTATTAATGCTATAAAAATAAATAAACTAAGTACTACCCTTTTCATTATATTCCTCGTTATTTAAAATATTAATCCAGTCTGACCAGCTTCCTATATAAGTATCGTATGAAATTAATTTTTTTAAAGTCTTTAAGTATACAGAACGAGGAATATTTTTACCACCAAGGGATTCTAAATGATTTGTATGGACCTGACTATCTATTAATTTAAAATCCTTTTTTATTAAAATTTTTACAAGAGTAAGAAAAGCTGCTTTTGAGGCATTATCAACTTTTGTAAACATTGACTCACCAAAAAATATCTTTCCAATCGAAACTCCATAAAGACCACCAACAAGTTTATCTTCAAGCCAGCTTTCAACAGAATGAGCATATCCAAGTCTATGAAGTTCACAGTAAGCCTCTATCATATCTTTTGTTATCCATGTAATACGATCATTTTTTTTATGAACTATAGCACATTGAGTTATTACGTCTCTAAAACATTTATCAATGGTAATCGTAAATATCTTTTTTCTTAAAATTTTTCTCATTGATTTAGAAAATATAACCTCTTCTGGATAAACAACAAATCTCGGATCTGGTGACCACCAAAGGATATCAAAACTCATATCATCATACCAGGGAAATATACCAGACTTATATGCAAGAAGTAGCCTTTCTGAAGAAAGATCTCCTCCATAACATAATAATCCTAATGAATCTGCTAACTCTGGATCCGGAAATTTTATCTCTTTTGTCAATTTTATAAACACATTGCCACCCTTATTTAAAAAATGCAGATGAAAAAAGTATATAAAATATAACACTTTTTTTATATATCAATATTTTCTATAACAGTAATTTATTTATAATATTTGCTATCCATCATATTATTTTTAAGAAAAAAAATCAAATTTTTTGCAAATTTTGTAAAGGATTTTCTTAAAAATTTTGTGATTAATAATTAGAAAACAATTTTTATTTCAAGGAGAAAAAAATATGGAAAAGTATGATTTTGTGTTAAATAAAACTTTATTAGAAAAAATTAAGAATTTAGCAAAAAAGAGATCTATCTCACTTTCTTTTTTAATGAGAGAGATCTTTAAAAAGATTATACCAATT
>DAONLM010000073.1:0-13170 GCA_035406685.1 Spirochaetota bacterium | reverse complement strand
AATCCTTTACAAAATTTAAGAAAAAAATTAAAAATTTTTGCCTAAAAATAAAATTACACCATTTTAATTTGTATAGCCAGAAAAAATTGACATATTTTTTTAAATTTGATATTTCTAAATAACAAAATAAATTAGTTCGGGTGAATTATGCAATTTTTACATTTTGTCCTTCTTCCTTTATTATTTTTTATTTTGATGAGTATCTTACAGCAATGGGCAAACGATGAAGATTTTACTCAGATGTTTAAAATGTATGGAATTGGGATATTAGCTGGTATTATAATAAAAATTTTCTTTTCTATGTTTAATCCTATTTTTGAAAACAAGGCACATCATTTTACAATATTTATGAAATCATTATTTATTGATGGTATTTTATTTTCTGTAATAGTGATAATTTCATTTTACATTTTATTGGACTTTTTATCTAATATATCTTCAAATCTAAATTGGTTATGGTCAACATTATTTTTTTTAGGTTATATTTTGGGAATATTCTCAATAATAAATGCAATAGATTCTTATTATTGTTATTATCCGAATTCACCACTTTTTTATCTCTCTTTTATCTCTTTTATATTATTAATTTCATTCATAACTGGACTTGGAATATACCTTTTTAATGAAACTTATAATTTAATTATAAAAATATTAATAGCCTCCTTTACAATTTTATTTGTGGCTATTTTATCAATGATTTTTAATTATTTAAAATTTTATGACTATTATGAATATCTCTATTTTATAATACCTGCTGTAATATTTAGTATTATTTTTGAATTTAAAGAATTTAGATATATAAGAAATTAAATATGAAAAAGTTATTATTAAATTTTCTATTTATATTTATTGTAATAACTTTTCTCTTTTCAATCGAGTCACATGAGAAAAAAGATATTGGCATAAAGATAACAGAGTTTTTCTTAGACAAGGGGATAAATCCCTACTTTATTATTCTTATAATATCAATGTTGCCAATAGTAGAATTAAGAGGCTCAATTCCAATAGGTATTCTTTTTCTAAAACTTCAGTGGATACCGGTGATAATAATTTCAATCATAGGAAATATGCTACCAATATTTTTTATTCTTTTGTTTTTTGGATTTGTTGAGAAAATATTAAGAAAAATATCAATTTTTGATAAATTTTTTAATTGGCTTTTTAAAAAAACTATCTCTAAAAGTAAGTCAATAGAAAAATATAAAGAATTAGGTTTAATGTTTTTTATAGGAATTCCTCTTCCAGTAACAGGAGCATGGACCGGCTCTTTAATTGCATATTTATTGAAACTCTCTTATATTAAATCAATAATATTCATATTTCTGGGGGTATTGGCTGCTGCTTTTATTGTCTCTGCCATTACCTATTTTAAACTTATTGGTCTTATAGTTGCCTTAGCTATTTTTATAGTTATTACTATATCTGGGATGATATTTAAGAAAAGAGAAGATAAAAATCAGTAACTTAGATTTGAAATTATAACATATTTGAGAAATAAGATTGGTTTTATTCTAAGAATTTGGTCTTTTAAAAATTTAGATTTTTTTGAGAGAAAGAATTAAATTCTAAAAAGGAATTTTCCTCGAAATTTTTAATAATTTTTTTTATAACTGGTAGATAATTGATTTAACAAAAACAAGGGGGATTTCTTACTATAAAAATTAGATAACTTTTTTGACAAAATTTGAAATTTTAGATATATAAAAAACAAAAAATTATTCGGGTGAAAAAAATTGAAAATATTAAAAATAAATTATTATCCTCAAAGTTATATAAATTATGTGTATAAAAAATATAAAAATCTTTCAAATAAAGATTATGATACACAATTAAAAGCTCTGTTTTATGAATCGTATGCATGGGGAGATTCTTGGACTTATTATTTAAAACCTTTAGGATACGAGACAAAAGAGTTAATTTACAATGCTATCCCTTTACAGAAAAGATGGCTTTCTGAAAATGGACTTAAAAAAGATTTTAATCTTAATGAAATTATTATTAAGCAGATAGAAAACTTTAAGCCAGAAATTCTCTGGTATGATCATTATGATTCAGAACTATTAAAACTCATAAAAGAAAAGTGTGAATTTATTAAATTGATAATCAATTGGGTTGGTAGTGCGATTACCAATTATGAGGTTTTTAAATTAAGTGATCTTATTTTATCCTGTGCAAGAGAGAGTGTAGAGATCTTAGAAAAAGAAGGTTTTAAATGTTATCACTTAGATCATGCTTTTGATAGTAGAATTCTTGAAAGGGTTAATACTAATTATAGTAAGACTAAAGATGTTATTTTTATAGGTCAGCTAATAAAAACAAATCAATATCACATAGAGAGAGAAAAATTTTTAGAACAACTTTGTAGTAATTTAAATATAAAAATTTATACTCCTACTATAAATGAATATAAATTTTCTATTATAAAAACATTAAAAACATTTATAAAAAGATTTTTTTATAGCTTAATTCAGAAAAAAAAGTTTCATTTTTTGCAAAATATTTCCTTTTTTAAAAAAATTTCTTCTTTAAAATCAAAGCCAGAATACAATTTTAAATTTCAATTCAGTAAAAATTTACAGAGAGTTTTAAGGCCAGGATTATTTGGACTTGAAATGTTTGAAAAGATTGCAGAGTCAAAAATTGTTTTAAATATTCATGCAGACACATCCCCTTTATATGCTTCGAATATGAGGCTTTTTGAGGTGACTGGAATGGGCTCGCTTCTTTTGACTGATTGGAAAAAAAATATATCTGATTTTTTTGAAGAGGATAAAGAGGTTATAACTTATAAAAATTATAATGAGGCAATAGATAAAATAAAATGGTTAATCACTAATCCAGACAAACTTGAAGAGATAGCAAGAAATGGCAAAAATAAAACATTGACAATTCATAATTTTAATAATAGAATAAGAGAATTAGATAGAATAATAAGGGAGAATATATGAATATAAAAGAAAATTTAATAAAATTGATTAATGAAAAAAAGGCAAAAGTAGGAATAATCGGATTGGGATATGTAGGATTGCCTCTTTCTTTAAGATTTAGTGAGGGGGGATTCTTTGTATGTGGATTTGATATTGATAAGAAGAAAGTAGAAAAGATAAATAAAGGGGAGACATATATTTCACAATTTTCATCAGAGAGAATCACAAATGTCGTGAATAAAAATTTGTTAAAGGCAACATATGATTTTTCTTTGATTAAAGAGATGGATGCAATAATAATCTGTGTTCCGACTCCTCTTGGCAAGCATAATGATCCAGATATATCATTCATTGTAAATACTATGGAGAGCATTTTGCCATATATAAGAGAGGGGCAAATAATAAGTCTGGAAAGCACAACCTATCCAGGTACAATAGAAGAGGAGATTGTTGCAAGAGTGGAGAAAAAAGGATTTAAGGTTGGAGAAAACTATTTTGTTGTATTTTCACCAGAAAGAGAAGATCCGGGTAATAAGAAATTTCATACTCAGATAATTCCAAAAGTATTAGGAGGGTATACCTCTTCATGTAGAGAAATTGGCACCAAACTTTATGGCTCAGTCATTGATAAGATAGTTGAGGTTTCCAGTACAAAGGCAGCAGAAATGACAAAATTACTTGAAAATATATTCAGATCAGTAAACATAGGGCTTGTAAATGAGCTAAAAATTGTATGTGATAAAATGGGAATTGATATATGGGAGGTAATCGATGCAGCAAGCACAAAGCCTTTTGGATATATGCCATTCTATCCAGGTCCAGGTCTTGGCGGGCACTGCATACCAATAGATCCTTTTTATTTAACATGGAAGGCCCATGAATACAAGATGCATACGAGATTCATAGAACTTGCTGGCGAGATTAATACCTCAATGCCAGAATGGGTTGTTACAAAGACTATTGATGGATTAAATAGATTTAAAAAGGCTATAAATGGAGCAAATATTCTTGTTCTTGGGCTTGCCTACAAAAAGAATGTTAGTGATACAAGAGAGTCGCCTTCTGTTGAGGTTATGGAATTATTACTACAAAAAGGGGCAATAGTTGATTATTCTGATCCTTATGTTTTAGAATTTCCAGAAATGAGAAAGCATAAACTCGATTTAAAATCTGTCGCCCTAACAGAGAATAATCTAAAAAAATATGATGCTATAATTATTGCTACTGATCATGATGATTTTGATTATGATTTTATTTTAAAGAATAGTGCTTTAATAATTGATACAAGGGGAAGATATAGAAAAAATTATCCTAATGTGATAAAGGCTTAAAGATGAAATTAAAAATATGGACTGATAAAAGTTATATTGAGAAATATAAATATTATGTCACAATGCTTATCCCATTTTTTGGGTATGAAGAACCAGATGATTTTATAGATAAAGGTAGATTTTTAGAATATTATCAGAAAGGCAAAGAATTTTTTTCTCTTGTCGAAGATATAAAGGAATGCGATGTTATTGTAAGCCCAATACCTTATGAAAAGAAAGAAGGACCTCAATGTGCAAAAGAATTGTCAGAGTTAGCAAAAAAATTTAATAAAAAAGTTTTTGTATTTTTTAATAGTGATTCAGCAAAAGATGTCAATATAGAGAATTCGATAATATTCAGAACAAGTTTTTACAAATCAAAAAGAAAATCAAATGAATTTGCTCTTTCTGGCTGGTCACAGGATTATTTAAAGAGTTATTTTAATGGAAAATTGCAGATAAAAGAGAAATCAGAAAAGCCAGTTGTTGGTTATTCTGGATATATAGATGTTGAGCCAGACTCATTTAATAAACCTGTAAAAAAAATATTAAAAAGAATAAAGAGAGCAATACAGAGTAAAATAAAAGGGGAATATAATTCCCAATTATTAAGGGGAAGAGCAGTAGAATATTTATCAAAAAATGAAAATCTCGAAGCCAATTTTATTATAAGAAATGGTTTTATGGGTTCGACTACTTTAGAAGCAAGAAAAGAGTTTGTTTATAATATAATCTCTTCACATTACTGTCTTGCTACACGGGGTAATGGTAATTTTTCATATAGATTGTATGAGATTATGAGTTTAGGTAGAATTCCTTTATTTGTTAATACTGATGCTGTTCTCCCTTATGAAGAATTTATTGATTATAAAAAATATTTTTGCTGGGTGGAAGAGAAGGATTTGAAAAAGATAGCAAAGATAGTGCTTGATTTTAATAATAAAATAAGCAATGAGGATTTCATATCTTTACAGAAAAAAATAAGAGAAATTTATGAAGAATGGATAAGCCCTGTTGGATTTCATAAGAATTTATGGAGATATTTAAAATAAAATTTATTTACAGGAATGAGATGTTTTTATGCAAACATTTTCAAATTAAAAATTTTAATAATTTTTCTAATAATCTTTCGAAATATATTTTCTCTGTTTTTCTTTTTTTCTTTTTTAAAATATTTTATTATTACTTTCTTTGCTTTTAAATTTTCCTGAATTTGGATTCTTTCTATTCTTATAGGAGTAGAAGATATATTACCTGTATTAAACTCCTGATTGGAATGAGTTCCAGTCTCGATTCCTAAATGAGCAACAAGACTTTTTCCGGGATATAAAGTTAATTTATTTTTTAAAAAGGCACTTGCATACCATCTTATTGCCCAGGAGCTTACTTTTCCTTCTATTTGATGTCTTAACATTTCAGTATAAGGATATCCCCCTTTAAAATCAAATTCATAACCAAGATTTTTTTCTTCTATCTCTTTTAATAACTTTTCTCCATCTTTCTCAAAAAGATCCCATCCTCTTCTCCATGTAGCCCAACCCAAACAATCAGCCCCTTTTAAAAAGAATGTCTCTGGTAGTTTTTTCTTAACTGGATATATAAAACCATGGATTGAGATCACTTCTTCCTCATTTTCATATATATTTAAGCCTTCATTCATATATTGTAAAAAATAGGGAGAGGTGATTAGGTCATCTTCAAGAACTATTATTTTACCATATTTATTGACTGTTTCTGTAACCCCATATATTATTGAATTAGCAAGGCCTCTGTTTATATCACTTTCATTTATTGTTATTGAGTTAAAGCCGTCTATTGTCTTTAAAAAGTCTCTAACTTTTTGAACTTTTTCTTTATCTTCTTCTTTTTTTGGCCCATCAGAATAAATTATTAAATCAGATTCTTTACTTAAAAAATTATTTTTTAAATATTGTATTGTTAATTGAAGAGAATTAATTCTGTTATACACAAATAGAACTATTGGTGCTAAATTCATATTTAATTCTTTGGTATAGTATAATTTTTTATCACTATATTAAAATTACTAAAATTTGTCAAAAGTTTTATAAAATTAAAATAAAGATTTGAGAAGGATTTTATTTTTTAGAATAAAAAATTGATAGAGTAAACCCGCGGTAATTTTAAAATTATAGAGAGAAAATTATAAAAATATAATTTATTGCATAAAATTTTTAGTACAGAATGCTAATAATAATGAGATATAATCAAAAGGGGAAAGATACTTTAATTAAAGTAGGATTTTTTAAAAAAAAGGTGGTATTTTATTTTTAGGCAACTTTTTTAAATTTTTTCTAAAAGTTGTAAAGGATTTTTTCAGAAATTTTGTGATTAATATATAGAAATATTTTTAATAACGGAGGTTTTTTATGAATAACATTTGTAAAATTTTAGAAAATTATATTTGCCAACATGAGTTACACATAGTTGTTAACTCAGAAATGAAAAAAAGAATTGCATCTATCGCCAAAAAATTCGACATTTCTATTTCGGGACTTATTGTATATATCTTGCAACTCTATACTAATAGAGTAAAAAAGATATATTGTTTTGGGGAAGAAGATGGCAATAGATATGAGAGAATAGATGGGGATAGTAGGATTCATGTTTATCTTTCCAAACAGGACTATCGTTTTTTGAAGAAGATCCATGCTGATCTTAATTTTTTCAGCATGGGGGCTTTACTGAGGAGAATTATCCTACTCTTTTTAGAAGAGTATGATAAACTTGGGATTACCGGGGTTGAGATGAGATGTAGTATAATAACATTAAGGTTATTTTTAAGACTAACAAAGATAAAAAAGTGGGAAAAGAGCAGAGAATTATCCCACTTTGAAGGCAATACCACCCCATTTTACAAAGCAATCTACAACGATTGCTATCAGGTAGTGGGATTTGAGACTTATTATTAGTAAAAATTTATAAAAATTTTAACTAAAAATTAAATAAATTATTATAATTTTTTTTTCAATTAAATTAGCCTAAGGATATCTATATCTTTTGGGTTGTCTAAAAATAAAATCGCCAAGATAAAAAGTTAGTTATCTTGACAAAAGAGTAAAATTAAATTATAATTTTTATATGAATATTCTTATTGTTGATGATGAAAAAGATAGTTGTTTTGCATTAGAATCTTTTATAAATGTACTTCCAGATTGTTATCCAGTTTCTACAACGTCTGTAACAGATGCTTTAGTTTTAACAAAAGAGAAAAAATTTGATTTGATTCTTTCTGATGTGGATATGCCGGATTTGAATGGTATTGAACTATTTACTATTCTAAAATCATTGAATAGAGTCGATTATTTTGTTCTTATGTCTGGTAAAGATGATATAATTAAATCTATAAATTCCTTTGATATTGGAGTGTATGATTTTCTTATAAAACCAATTAATATTTATAGAGTAAAAGAGATAATAGAAGAAATAAAGAGCCATAGAGAGAATAAAGAATTCTTTTTTGATATAGATATAAATAAGTTAGATGATTCTGAAATTATTGATGTGCCATCACTTTGTTTAGATTTTAAAAAAATTAATTTTGGAAATATTTTGGCATATTCTGATGTAATGAAAAAAATTATGAGAAAAATAGAAAAGATTCATAATTATCAGAATATTCCAGTATTAATTGAAGGCCCAAGCGGAGTTGGGAAAGAAATAATCGCTCGTTATATTCATTATGCAGGTAAGGAGAATAAAAAGCCTTTTATTGGTATAAATTGTGCTAATATTGGAAAAGATATATTTGAATCAGAATTGTTTGGGTATAGTAAAGGTGCTTTTACTGGGGCTAATATAACAGGTAAGGATGGGTATATAAAACTTGCTGAGAATGGCACTCTTTTTTTAGATGAGATAACAGAGATACCTTATGAAATGCAGACAAAATTGTTAAGAGTGCTTCAGGAGAATGAATATTATAAAGTAGGAGGGGGCGAAAAACAAAAAGTTAATTGTAGATTTGTTTTTGCAACAAATAGAAATATTAAAAAATGGGCAGAATTAAAGAAATTCAGAGAAGATTTATATTATAGAATATCGACCTGTAAAATAAGAATACCGTCTTTAAAAGAGAGAAAAGAGGAGATTATACCTCTTACTTTTTATTTTATAAATGAACTTAATCATAATCTTGGTAAGAATATAAATAAAGTAGAATCTGGATTTTTAAGAGTTTTACTCGAATATGAATGGCCCGGAAATATTAGGGAGTTAAAAAATGTAATTACAAATGCTATTTTGTTTAATGAGAGTAATATTCTTACAAGAGAATCTTTAAACTTAGAATCAGGCAAAAAGGAAAAGATAAAAAAGGTAAATTTACTTGATTTTGAACTACCGGATAAACCATTTGATCTTGAAAATTTAATAAAAGATATTATAAAAAAGACTTTAATTAAATTTAAGGGAAATAAGACAAAGACAGCAAAATTTCTTAATATTTCAAGAATTCAACTTTACAAAAGGTATAAAATAGAATAAAATTAATTAGATTTTTTATAAGGATATTTTATTTATGAATAAGATATTAATCGTAGAAGACGAAATGATTATTTCAAAGGATATTGAATTAAAATTAAAACAATTAGGGTATAATGTTATCGGAGTCGCTGATTCTTATAATATGATATTAAAGATATTTGAAAAAGATATCCCAGATCTTATTTTGATGGATATATTTATTAAAGGGGATATCAATGGAATAGAGGCTTCTAAGATAATTTATGAAAAATATGATTTGCCAATTATATTCATAACAGCGGATTCTGATACAGAGACTATTCAAAAAGCAAAACTGGAAGGGACTTATGGATATTTGATTAAGCCAATAAAATACGAAGATTTAAAGAGTGCTATCGAGCTTGCCTTTTATAAATATGAAACAAACAAGAAAATATTAAAATTAGAAGAGGAGAAAAGATTAAAAGAAAAGATAATAATGAGGCAGACAAGATTTGCTTCATTAGGAGAACTTGCTGCCTTACTTGTTCATGAGATAAGGCAACCTTTAAATACGATTAAGATTCTTTCTGATACAATTAATTATTGGGCAAGCATAGAAAAGGATCTTTCACCTAAGTGTAAAGAACATCTTGAGTTATTAAATAAAATTTCTAAAAATGTAGATCATATTAATAATATAATTGCCAATGTGAATTCAATTATAAAAAGAAATAGTGATGTTAAAAATGAGGAAATAAATGTAAATAATATAATACAAGATTTTGTTTCATCTAATATAGAAAATCTTAAAAATGAAAATATTCAGATAAATCTGGAACTCGATAGTAATATTAAATTAATAAATTTTTATAGTATTCATTTTAAGGAGATTCTGACAAATTTTTTAAGTAATTCTATTAAGGCTTTTAAGAAAACAGAAAAGGAAGATAAGAAGATTATCATAAAGACAACACAAAATAATGGAAAGATTATAATAGATTTTATGGATAATGCTATTGGTATAAAAGAAGAGATACTTGAGAATATTTTTGATCCTTTTGTAACCACAGATAAAAATAAAGAAGGAGGGGTTGGATTAGGCCTTTATATTGTGAATAATATTGTAACATCTTATAATGGAGTGGTGGATTGCTTTAATAATGAGTTAGGCGGAGCAACTTTTAGAATTATATTCGAAACTTTATGATTTATATTGAACGATTTTTATAAAAGGAATTATATATTTTTTGCATAAAATAAATTAAAAAAAGATTTGAAAAAATATAAATTTATGATATATAAAAAGTCAAATTTTTATTTCGGAGTTATAAAATATGAATGATTACAAAATAGCAGATATTAATCTCTGGGAATGGGGTAGAAAAGAGATTGAAATTGCTGAAAAAGAGATGCCAGGATTAATGGCAATAAGAGAAAAATATGCTAAAGAAAAACCGTTAAAAGGTGTTAGAATATCTGGTTCTTTACATATGACTATTCAGACTGCGGTTTTGATTGAAACTCTTGTTGCTCTTGGCGCAAATGTTAGATGGGCAAGCTGTAACATTTTCTCAACCCAAGACCATGCTGCCGCTGCAATAGCAAAGGCTGGAATTCCAGTATTTGCATGGAAGGGTGAGACGTTGGAAGAATACTGGTGGTGTACAAATCAGGCACTGTCTTTTCCAGGTGGATTAGGACCACAGCTTGTTGTAGATGATGGTGGAGATGCTACTTTACTTATTCATAGAGGGTATGCAGCAGAAAACAATCCAGCAATACTTGATGAACCAACAGATATTGAAGAGTTAAAGATTATTAATAATCTTTTAAAGGCAGAATTAAAAAAAGATAATCAGAGATGGCATAAGGTTGTTAAGGAATGGAAAGGGGTTAGCGAAGAGACAACAACCGGGGTTCATAGATTGTATAAAATGATGGAGTCTGGCGAATTATTGGTTCCAGCAATTAATGTAAATGATTCTGTAACAAAATCAAAATTTGATAATCTTTATGGTTGTAGAGAATCACTTATTGATGGTATTAAGAGAGCAACTGATGTAATGGTTGCTGGAAAAGTTTCTGTGGTGTGTGGTTATGGTGATGTTGGAAAGGGGAGCGCTCAATCATTGAGAGCAATGGGAGCAAGGGTAATTGTTACAGAAATAGATCCTATATGTGCATTGCAGGCAGCAATGGAAGGATATGAGGTAAAGACCGTGGAAGATACTTTAGGCATAGCAGATATTTATGTAACTGCTACTGGTAATATAGATATCATAACAATAGAGCACATGGAAAAGATGAAAGATCAGGCAATTGTATGTAACATTGGCCATTTTGATAATGAGATTCAGATGGCGAAGCTTAATTCTTATAAGGGTATTAAAAAGGTAAATATTAAGCCGCAGGTTGATAAATATATTTTCCCGGATGGCCATTCTATATTCATTTTAGCAGAAGGTAGGCTTGTAAATCTTGGTTGTGCCACAGGACATCCTTCTTTTGTTATGTCAAATAGTTTTAGCAATCAGGTTCTTGCTCAGATTGATTTATGGAAGAATAGAGACAAGTATGAAAAAAAGGTATATATGCTTCCTAAGAAATTGGATGAAGAGGTTGCAAGACTACATCTTGAGAAAATAGGTGCAAAATTAACAAAGTTGACTCCAAAACAGGCAGAATATATAGGTGTGCCTATTGATGGGCCTTTTAAACCAGAACATTATAAATATTAAATAATTAAAACAGGCTATCTTATGATAGCCTGTTTTTTTATGGTTCCAATCTATTTATGTCTCTTGGGAATAAAGAGGCCTCTTTTACATTTGTAAGGTTGCAAATAGAAGCAGTGATCCTTTCAAGTCCAAGTCCAAATCCCCCATGTGGCGGCATGCCATACTGAAATGCCTGTAAATATGATTTGAAAGATTCTATATTCATACCTAATTTAGTCATTTTATTTATATAGTCTTCATATTTATGAAGTCTCTGACCACCAGTAGTTATTTCGAGTCCTCTGAATAAAAGATCAAAGGAGAGAGTTTCTTCTGGGTTTTCTGGATTTGACATTGCATAAAATGGTCTTTTCTCTGTAGGATAATGGGTAACAAAGACAAACTCAGTATTATATTCTTTCTTAAAAAAGTCAGAAATTAATCTCTCCTCTTCTGGCGAGAGATCTTTTTCTTCTCTATAATCTTTATTGTATTTTTTATATATTATATCTTTAACATCACTAAATTTTACTGTGTAAATTTTTGTTATTTCTGGTAAAGTTATACCTAATAATTCTATTTCGTTTTGACAATCTGTTTTTATTTTTTCTAAGATATGATTTAAAATAAGAGTTTCTACCAGAATAAGATCTTCATATCCATTTTCTAAAGCCATCTCAATATCAAGAGATATATATTCATTTAAATGTCTGGAGCTATCATGTTTTTCTGCTCTAAATACCGGTGCTGTTTCAAATACCCTTCCAAAAACTCCTACCATCATCTGTTTATAAAATTGTGGTGATTGTGCAAGAAAAGCCTTTTTTTCAAAATAGTTAATATTAAATATATTTGCCCCACCTTCTGCTCCTGAAAAAACTATCTTTGGGGAGCATATTCTTGTAAATCCCTGTTGAGTTAAAAAGTTTCCAAATTCATTGAATATTATAGAAGAAATTTTAAAAATAGCTCTCTGTTTGGGATGCCTTAATGACAATGGCCTTAGATCAAACTTTGTATCAAGACTAACATTTAATTCTTTTTTTGTAGTGTCTATAGGAAGAGGATTTATTGATGGCGATGAAATAAGTTTTAGATCTGTAACCAGAATTTCGCAGAATCTTGGATTTATAGAATTATCTTTAATTGTTGCATTTTGAACAATCCCCTTTATTTTAACAGTTGACTCCACAGATAAATTTTCTAATGGATATTGAATTTTATTTTTATCAATTACTGTCTGAATAATATAATTTGGAAGTCTTAATATTAAAAATGCCCCCCATGACAAGATTCTTAAATTTTGAATCATTCCAGTTAATTCTATTTCTTTTCCTATATAGCTATTAAAATCTATATAAGAGGAAATATTCTTTTTTATCTCTATCTCTTTTATATTCATAGATCTCCCCTGTTAAATTTTTTATTTTATATATCAAAAAAATATAAAAATGTAAATCAATATTATTATTTCTTTGAATATATAAAAAAAGGAAGCTTTTCTTTTTTATACTACAAATAATTTAATTTGTAAGTCATTTAAGATTGATTATATAAAAGTTAGTTTCTCCTTATGATAAAGTTCAGGTCTGTCCCTCACTTTATTTTTTTTAAAAAAGTGTCATTTTTTTTTAAAAATTTGTAAAGGATTTTCTTAAAAATTTTGTGATTAATATAGAGAAATACTTTTTAAAAGAAAGGAGGATTTTTTATGAGGAGAAATAGAATACTAAAAAAGGGGGCTAGCTATTA
>DAONLM010000072.1:0-13203 GCA_035406685.1 Spirochaetota bacterium | reverse complement strand
CTACAAAATGTAGTTCATGATCTTTTTTGTAATTTAATTTTGTATTCATACACAATCCTCCATAAAAAAATATTTCTATATATTAATCACAAAATTTTTAAGAAAATCCTTTACAACTTTTAGAAAAAAAGTTAAAAAAAATTCGCTAAAAATAAAATAGTATAGTTTTATATAAAAACATTGAGATATCTTTGGAATTTGGAAAATTTAAAAATTTTAAATATAAAAAATTTAAAATATATGAATAGTTTTAAAAATATAGTAGAGACTATTATAGTTAATAGTTATGCAAAAGTTAACTTTTTTTTAAATGTGATAGACACTTATAAAAATTCATATCATAAAATTAAAAGTGTTTTTGGAGAGATTAATTTTTCTGATATAATAACTGCTAAAAAAAATTTTTCAGATAATGAAATCAGAGTATTTGATAAGAGTAATACTTTACCAAAAGATAATCTTCTTGTCCGTGCTGCTAATAAATTTATTGAAAATATAAAAAAAGTTCCTTTTGGGGTTGATTTTTACCTAAAAAAAAATATCCCTATTGGTGGTGGACTTGGAGGTGGTTCATCAAATGCCGGTTCTGTCTTAAAAATATTAAACTGGTGGTGGAGTACTAATTTTAAAGAAGACAAATTGGAAAAAATTGCTGCTGAGATAGGCTCTGATGTACCTTTTTTTATAAAAGGTGGAATTCAAACTGTTTTTGGAGTAGGAAATATAACAAAAAGAATAAAAATAAAAAATAAAATAGATATCCCCATGATACTGATTGTTCCAGAGATAAAGATATCTACACCTGATGCATACAAAATGCTTGATGAGGCTATGCTGGTAGGCGAAACAAAAAAAGAGGCAATGATGTTTAAAAATATTGTTAATGGTTTTATAGATGGCGATATTAAATTAATAGCCCATAATATCTATAACAAATTCGAGAGTGTAATATTTAAAAAATATCCTGAATTCAATAATATAAAAGAAGATATTATTAATTCTGGAGCCATACAATCATTTATGTCTGGCTCTGGTTCCACAATGGTTGGAATTTATGAAAGTTTTTTACATCTAAATAAAGGATACTATTATCTTAAAGAAAAAGGATATAATCTTTTTATTGCAAAAACAATTTAATTTATGAATTCAATATCATTAATTTGGATATCATTATTCTCATTTTGTATCTCATCCTCTTTAAAGAATGTTCTTATCACTCTTAACTTTATAAATTTACAAAAAATTCTTTCTCCTTTAAATAGTGTAAGATATCTTTTTTTATTTAATAAAGTGTAAAACTCTTTATAAGAGAATTTTTTTGTTATGGTCGTAGCATCCTTAAAATCTTTATTATCCGAAAATGATATCTCAAACTCAAGAGGAAGATTTGTATCTTTTATTGATTTTTTTAGTGTAAAAATTTTAGGTAAAATTCTTATCTCTGTTATCCCTATTTTATTATTATCTTTTTGGTATAAAAATGAAAGATTATTGTCCTCAATATATTCAAATATTAAGTCTTCATTCTTCTTTAAAAGAAAGAATTCCCCTTTATCTCGTTTAATTTTTTCAAGGGAGGACTTAAAGTAGAAAGAAGGTATTGAATTTTTTGAATTTAATGGTAAAATACTAATATATATATTATCATAATCTTTAAATTTTGGATTACTATAACTAAAAATAATATCACTACCTTTCCATTTATATTTACTTGGCAAAATCTTTAAATGATTATTATTTATCAGATATGGTCTTAGTTTTATAAAGACTTTTTTAGGAATTATAACTTGTTCACTATATTGAGGTTTTAAGATAAAATAAAATATATAGTCACTTAGTAATTGAATTGTGTCATCAACTTTTTTAAACATATATCTTAATGCAGGGTCTTCCATTGAATTACTATATTCAAAATTTGTTTTTATATTATTATTATAATGATCTACATTATAGATTACTGTAAGAATTTTTCTTTCTTTACTTTTAAATTTAAGATCTATTGAGAAAAAACCATACTTATGTATAAAAGAGATAACTTTTTCAGAAAAAAGTGTAGTATCATTAAAAAGTTTTCTTTCATTTCCAATACTATAGGGAATATTTGATTCTTCTATATTACTAAATTTTATCTCATAATCTCTTTTAATCCCATTTTCTATAATTTTAAAGTCTTTATAAAGAGATTTTTTTTCGACATTTTCTGTTCTGTTCTCTATTAATTTACCTTTTTCTGATTTTTCTATCTTTTTAAAAACATTTGAGTATATAAATGGATAGAGAAAATTACATTTTATTTCATTTTTACTCTTATTTCTTATAATATAGTTTATTGTAATTCTTGAATAATTATTAAATAGATTAACATCCACTTTTATAAAAGAAATTTCAAAAGATTTTTTATATTCCTCGTTTTCAAATTCAAACTTCTCTCTTGCCCCACTTATTATATTACTGGAATACTCTTTATAGAAAAATTCTTCGTACTGACTCATATCATCAGCATATAGTCTTAACGAAAGCAAAAGAAAAATAATAGTACAATATACAAAAGATTTCATAATAGCCTCTTTATTTTATTTATAAAGTGATGCTGAATTTTAATACTTTATTTTTATTATCGAGTAAATTTTTTATTTTAAAGGAATATTTTGCTATCTTTCCATCCCCTTCTAACTTTATCCCTTCTGTCTTCTTTATATTTGTCTTTGTATATAATTCAAAATTAAATACTGCTGTTTCTGTTAATAGTGTATAAAATTCTTTATCATCATCTTTTAACTGGTTTACAAAATCTAAAAATATATTATCTGGATCCATTTTTTCAAGATCGACAGTCTGACTTATGGTGATATCATCTTTAGTCTTTATGAGTTCAAGCCCACTTACCCCTTTTGGTAAGAGAGCAAGTGCCTTCTCAAAGTCCTTAAATGATATTATTATTTTACCTTTATATTCTCCTTCTTTAATCTTTTTTATTGAAACAAAATCGAGTGTTATCCCTTCATATTTTTTAAAATTCTCTTTGAATTTGTTTTCATCAATTAATATCATTACATCTATATAGTCTTCATTATCGTATTGAAAATTAGATGCAATGAGAGAAATAATCTGAAAATAGTCATTATTGATATAATAATCGATTGTCATCTTACCACTTTTTCTGTCTGCATTTAGCTCGATCTTTTGAGTATAGCAAGAAAAGAGTAAAAATATTGTGCTTATTAAAAATATTATTTTTGCAAGAAATTTCATTTTTTTTAAATCTCCTTATATTTTAAAAATATTTTTTAAATAATTTTAAATCCAATAGTATTAAAAATTTTTAATTTTGTCAAAAAATTAAATATTATTAAGTTAAACTTTTTTTACATTACACCCACAATTTATATTTTACATATAATATAGATAATTATACCAATTTTTTTTTAGTTTGACAAAAATTTTTATTTTATTTTTTAAAAAAAGTGCGATTTTATTTTATAAATAGTTTAAAATATAGATTTATCCTGAGGTAAATTTTGTGTAATTGAGAGTAAGGTTAGAAATTTAAAGAGAATATTAATTCTTAAAGGAATTTTATCTCTAAAAGCCGAAATTTTGAGTCAAAAGTAAGCAGGAAATACTGGTCGGGGTGAGGAGGGCGGGGGATATCAGGCGGCATCACCTTCCCCTTATCCTTTTTCACAACCACAGCCTTCCTTTCTCTTAATTCATTAAGTTTCCTTTTTAGCCTCTCAATTTTATCTTCAAACTCTTTTTCTCCAAATATTTCCAAACCAAAAAAGTATTCCTCCAGTATCTCTCTTACAAGCACAGCCATACTGAATGTATTTAGATGGCTATGAATTAACTTTAATTGATTGTATAGCTTTTTAGGAAGATATACTCTTACTCTATGCGTTGCACAGACTATTGGATATTCTTTTTCTCTTCTTTTTTCTTTGAGATGCTTTTTTTCAAGAATTGGTATAATCTTTTCAAAGATCTCTCTCATTAAACAAGAAAGTGAGAGAGATCTCTTTTTTGCTAAATTTTTAATTTTTTCTAATAAAGTTTTATTTAACACAAAATCATACTTTTCCATACTTTTTCCTCCAGAAATAAAAATTGTTTTCTAATTATTAATCACAAAATTTTTGAGAAAATCCTTTACAACTTTTAGAAAAAAATTAGAAAATTTTTGTCTAAAAATAAATCGGCATCCAAAAAGAGAATAAAAACTTTTTATATTTTTATCGTCATTGTTTACTGTAAGGATACTAGAATATTTAGACTCTTTTTTATCTCTAAAATTACAAAACAATTTTGCAAATAAATTCCAAAAATAATTGTCTAATTTTGTATTTTATGGTATTTATTATACAATTATTACTAATTTAAATAAGGAATTATCATTCAAAAATGAAAATAAAGAATTTATTATTTATATTTGTTATATCTTTTTTATTCTCCTGCAAGACTATAATTGTTACAAATAAGGAGACTACTTCAAAAATAATGTTTAAAAATTTAATGAAGGAGTCTCAAAAGATAGAATACGCCTCTTTTTCTGGATCTTTTAAGGTTACCGGTGTTAAGGATGTCCCTTCTGCATATATATCTTTTAAGACAGATGTGATTTTTAATGAAAAGAAGGCACTATTTTCTATATCTATCCTTAGAAAAACAATTTTAGAAATTCTATTTAATAACAATAATGGGATATTATTAAATCATACAAAAAAGGAGTTTGTTAGATTTAATCTTGAAGAGATAGATTATTCAAAGATAATGGGAATTAATTTTAATCCTTTTGAAATATCCTATCTATTTGCTGGATGCGTTCCATATTCTGATGATATGCAGCTTATGGATTTTAAATGGACAAAAAAGGAGTATATCATTACATTGACGAATAATATTTCAAAATATGAGATTTACCTTGATCCAGATTATAAGATTGTAAAGGCTACTATTAATAATCAATTTTTTGATAAAATTATACTCGAGTCAATTAAATATTCTAAAAATGATGACAATAAAGATGTGCCAAATATTCTTAATTTTTCATCAGAGGATCAAAAATATAAACTTAGCTTTTTAATAGAAAAAAGTTCTCTTAAAAAAGTAGAGATAAAAGATATTACAAAAGATAATCTTGAAGATTGGAAAGAAGTTGAAAAAATAGAAGATATTGAGGTAAAAATTAGATAAATGAAAATTAAACTATCTTTTTTTTTAATCATTCTATCTTTTTTTGCAATTTTTTCAGAAGAAAAAAAGGATCTATTTGTTGAAAGTGTTGAATTCATTGGCTTAAAATTTGCAAGAAAAAGAGTAGAAAAGGAACTTGTTATAAAAAAAGATGATATATGGGATAGAGAAAAAGTAGAAAATTATCTTAATATTCTAAAAAAAGATAATATAATAGAAGCCTATGAAATAATAGAAGAAATATCTTCAGAAAAGCAAAATTATGTTAATATAAAGATTAATATAAGTGAAAAATTGCCTCTTTTTGCATTTATTCTTCCATTTTATTCTAATTCTGCTGGATTTAAGGCTAAATTTAAATACTGGCATTTTTATATAGATGGTTATAAGACGCCAATTGAGGGACAGATTGAATATCTTGCAAAAGAGAATTTTAATCTTTTTTTAAGAACAAATGAACCAATAAAATTAAATGATAATATTAGTATGTCATTTGATTTTACTACATATACCTCTACTGTTAATTATCTTGCGACTCTACAGGAATGGCATAATAATGTCTGGGAGAGTGGTATAGAGAATCTATATTTTAAAATATACCAGAAAATTCCAGATAATATCAATCTAAATTATAGTTTAGGTTTTGGTTATGGCAATGTAATAACAACAGAATTCCCCTATGATCTTTTAAGTATAAAAGATCAGGATCATATATTTCTCTTAAATCCTTTTTTTGAATTTGAAGTAAAAATTAAAAAGATAAATGGAATCTTAAAAAGTGAATTTGGCATTGGGTATAAAAATTTATATTCAAAGACAAAAGAGGATTTAAATTACAACAAAAATGAGATAAATATATCCAGTTTTGGTAATAACCCAAGATCTCCAAAAGAGGCTTTATTAAATCCAGTAAGACTGATATATTTTGAGGTTCCTTTTGATAAACCGGACTCAAGATTGTTTACTGGTTTTAAATTTGCTCTTAAGAATAGTTTTAATCAGTACGGCGATGGTAAATCCTATGATAACATCTTAATAAAAGAGTTTGATTATTCTACTTTTGAGAATAGTATATTAAATAAGATTGAAAAAGAAGATGATAAAAATTTTTTATCATCAAGATATTTAAGAGATACAGATAAAAACAAGTATGTAATACTGGAAAATCTATCTGATGCTGATAAAGAGAGAATATGGGCTATATTAATAGATACTGGCTATATTACAAATAATGGGATATATACATCTCCCTATGTGGGATGGACATTCTATTTTTATAATAAATTAATCTCATTGACACCATCTATCTCTTTTGCTTATAAAACGAGGTGGGAGAGTATAGATTTTACATTTAATGAAATAAATATAACTCCATCTTTATCTTTTAATTATAATATTAAAATCATAGATGCTATTTTCAGGATAAATCTTGATGCAACTTACACTAAATATTGGGATAATAACGGATACAATGATAAGATATATATAAATAAGATAAATTTTTCTTTTGAGAAAAAGTTTGAATTTGATAAAAATTATCTTAAAGCACAACAAATCACAGAAGATAATCTAAAAAAATCTTCTCATGAGATAAGACTTAATTTTAATATATACGCTGATCCAGTATTTACCTATGATAGTAAAATTGGTTCAATTCCAGCAACGAATAATTTTAAGACAATTTTTGAGGCATTGTATAAACTATATCTTCCAGTTTATAAAGATCATAGATATAGAATGAGAGTTCTTTTTTTTGCAACTTATAATTCTATTACGGAAAAGATAATGAATGATCTTTTTATTGGCAATTATTTGAGAGGTAAGGGGGTGAGTTATTTTGGTGGTTATACAGGTTTAATAGTAAACATTGAATACTGGTTGCCTTTATTTACTATAAATATGTCTAAATTTTTAAATAAGTCTTTTGGCAAAGATTTTGAATGGCAGATGTTCTGGGTATTTTATATTGATGCTGGTATTTCTTTAAACGATGTAGAGACAGAATTTACTCTTGATAGAAATTTTATGCATATTCTACCTGCTTTTATAGCAGGCACAGCCTTTAAAGTATATCCAAAGTTTGTCCCTCTTGTGGTTAATCTTGAAGTTAATTTTAATCTCTATAATATGGTAAAGAGTAGTGGTAGCTTTACAAGTTATATCTTTTTTGAATTCAGTGTATCAAGGATAATTGAGTAGAATAATGATTAAAGTAATTTAAGTCATATCTTTAAAAATATTTTTTTAATTTTCTTCAAATTTTTTGACACTTTTCTAAAATAGCTGAAAAATAAAGTTATGGCGGTATTTTTGTTGGAATTATTTCAAGCATCCCTACTGGAAGAATAAGAAGTAATATTATTTTAATCATTTTCAGCGATTATGAATTTTTGTCAAAATATCTCCTTTTATCAGACACAATTTACTTGACAATACCTTCGCCATACTTCTAGGGGGGATTTACATATTATGGGGAGTAGGGATGGAAGATAATGATAGTATAACTATCATTTATTTTTTTATAAAAATATGTGACATATGTCGTATTTTAAGGGGATATCTTAATGAAATAACTATTATTTATTATAAAAAAGAAAGTAGGACATATGCGGTAAGGGTAAAAAATATTTACATAGTATAACGATTATTATTTATAGAAAGGAAAGTAGGATATATGTCGTTTGATATATTGTATAATATAACGATTGTTTTTTTTGTATTAAAAAGAAACTATGACATATGTCCTACTTTTTTGAAGAAAATATAAAATAACATTTATTTTTTTATAATAATAAAAATAGACATATGTCATAATGGTCAGAAATACTTATATAGTATAACTATTATTTATTTTTATATAGAAAACAAAATGCGACATATGTCATATTGTTATAATGTATAATATAACGATTATTTTTTTAAATAAATTATTTACAACATATGTCCTAGTATATATAGCCTCTTAATAGTATAACGTTTATTTTTTTATAGAAATATATCATACGACATATGTCGTAGTTTGAAGGGCTATTTATATAATATAACAATTATTTTTTTTATAAAAATACATACGACATATGTCGTAATGGGAAGCGATATCTAAATATATCACACTTATTTTTATACAATATAGCGGTTATCTCTGTATAACATAAGGAGATATTCTAATAACATAACGATAAAAAATCAAAACTATCTTACTTTTTTATTTTTTTATCAAAAATAGATCTTGTTTGTAGCACAATCTTTTTTATTCAATTGACAAACTTTAATTGATTAAGTATATAACAACATGAGGTTGTAAATATGGATAAAGAAATAATTGGGATTACCGGGCTCTTTTGTGCTGGAAAATCCGCTGTTGAAAAAATTATGCAGGATGAATTTGGTTATAGTGTAATTGATCTTGATAAAATTGGGCACATTGCCTTAAAAGAGAAGGAAAATGATATAATAAAAAAATTTGGGGATTATATCATTAAAGATGCCAGTATTGATAGAAAGAAATTAGGAGAGATTGTATTTAATGATAAAAAAAAATTGTATACTCTAAATCAAATTGTGTGGCCATTTATGATAGAATATGTGGAGAAAAAAATAAAGGAAATAGATAGTAAAAAAATAGTGATAAGTGGAGCAGTATTATTTGAAATGGGGTTAAACCGGTTTTGTGATAAAATATTTGTCATAAGGTCTAATATTTTTAATATTTTTAAGAGAGCCAAGAAAAGAAATGGATATTCTATATGTAAGACCATTTCAATTTTAAAAAAACAGAAAGTTCTTAAACTTGCTAAAAAAAATAAGAAAAATACCGAAATTATCTATGTTAATAATAATTCAGATATTGAGAGTCTAAAAAAATTATTAAAAATTAAAATATGAGGTGCAATTTATGTCAGATAATATTAATTTAGAAAAAGATAGACAAACACAAAACAAACCTAAAACATTTTATTCTGTTAATCTTACAGAAGGTAGAATATTTATTATATTTGTTTCTCTCGTGTTAATTTTTGTTATTATATTTTTTGCTATATTTTTATTAATTTCAAAAATAAGTAAAAATAATTTTTCAACATATAAACAAGCAAATAATGAAGCAACTACTACTTTGAATTTCTATGATGCCTCTGCAAAAGATGAATTAACATCTGATGCTAATAATATTAGTGATAGGGATTCAAGTAAAGAGACAAATGAGAAAAAAGAAAATGTAGTAGAAAATAAAGAAGAGATTAAAGAAAGTAATAACGAGCCAAAGATAAATCTTGATAATTCAGAGATATTATATTCTTCAAAGTTTAAAAATGTAGATGAGAGTAATTTTAAGAGTAAAAAAAGTGTTTCAGTAACTACCACTACAACAATTAAGGGTAAGATTACCAATAATGTAAAGAGCGGTAAAAGATATGTAGTTCAGGTTGGATCTTATTTAAACAAAGATACAGCATTAGAAATTGAGAATTTTTATAAAAAACTGGGATATCCCACTTATATCCAGAGTTATCTTAAAGATGGGAAAACCTATTATAGATTGAGAATAGGCCCTTTTAAAGATAAAAAAGTAGCAGAAAATTATTTGGTCTCTTTAAAGCAGTCAAAATACGGTAAAAATAGCTATATTTCCATTATTAATATTTAGCTTACTAAAAATTAATTATTTAGATATGAGGCTATCTCAAAAATATTGGATAGCCTTTTATTTTTATTCTTTATTCTAAATCTGGCCAAACATCGAATTTTTTAATATTTTCAAAGAATTTCCTTGAAATATTTTTAGCATCAATATCCCTTAGACCTAACATTTTCTTTAAAAGATTTTTAAAATTATCTTCAATGAATGGTAAAACTACTCCATTGATATTTTTATCAAATATTAAATATAGAATACTAACATCACCTTTTGCTGGAAAATTTATTGTAAAGGAATCATAGCAATCAAAAGGAATTTTTGGTAATAAAACATTGAATTTATTATCTTTTGTCAAGAAACTTTCTATATCTGAAAATCTAAAAGGCATATAACCAGTTGAGTTACTTTTTCTAAAAGTTGGTTCAACATATTTTTCTGTATATGATGGTGGTTCAAGCATACAGAATATTTTAGAACCCTGTGCCTGAAATTTAACCCCACCTTCGATTGGTAGAACAGCCTTTACTCCACTATAAGATACCATTTCGATTAAAAATGGATCATTTTTAGTGTCTATATTGTTAATATCTGGACATAATACTGACAAAATATATCCTGCATCTATTTTTGCAAGAATTCCTTTATTGTAAGCCTCTTCAAAAAAAATTGCTTTTTGCATAAAACCTCCTTACTTTATATTAAAATATTTTTTATTATTATATAATATTTTTTATATTTTTAAAATATTTATTTTAAAAAATTTATAAATTATAAATTTTATGAAATTTTATTTTTTATACACTAAAGACTTTTAAGGTTAAAAGATTTTATTTTTAAAATAGTGAAATCCTTAAAAATAAAAAAAGGGGCTTTCAGTTATGAAAGCCCCTTGACAAAAAAATATTTTTTTTATTCATCAAGTTCTGCTTCATCTACTACTATAGCATATCTATTTGATGATTTAATATTAGCAGAAATATCATAAATTGTCCCTCTAACAATAACGCTCGAACCATCTTTTTTAGATTGTTCAATTATCTCGAGTGCTTCTGTGCCTTTCTTTACATATAAGAAATTCATTTGATCATCTTTAAATCTATAACAAATATAATTATCCTTTGTGACATTATCTACATAGTAACTCGAAACATCTTTATCTCCTACTTTTACACTTACTTCTACATCTTTGCCAAAATTACTCTTTACATCAGCAAATTTTATACTCTTATACTCCTTATTAACCGTAGAAGTTGCTTGTGATTTATAAGTCTGAAATGAAACATTTGATTTAGCACCTGCATCGACTGTGTTACTGAATAAGAACATGTAGTCATGTTCATAAATTGGTGCAAAATTTTTTCTTCCTGTTCCCTGTGTTCCAATTAAAGGAAGCCCCATCATTGATCTCCATTGATTAACTTCATCCCAGACAACTTTTCCACCACCTTCTGACTTAATTTGATTTGTAAATTTATCAAAGAAATCCGGATCTGGTTTAAATTTTGGATCTGCTGTAATATTTCCTTCACTCTTTGAACTTAAATAGTACATCTTATTTGCCTGTTTTCCAGAAAGAAGAGTTGGATCATCACATACTGCTGTTGTTCCAGAACCTTCTTTTGCAAAATATCTATAAACACCACCCATATTGTTAAAAAAGACATTATTTTTTAACACAGCCTTATCATTTCCAAAACCATTATTCATTCCAAAATCAGTTGCAAATGCAATAATATTATTTTCAATAATAAGTTTTGTCTGTCTTCCTATTAGAATTCCATAACCTTCTCCTAAATGAGACCATACAAATGCAATACTATTATTTTTAATTAAAGCATATCCAGAATCTGGATTTCTATCTGGATCAAATGTCCCAACTCTAAAATCAATTGCTTCCATAAGGGTATTTACTATTATATAATTCGAGATTTCTGCCCATGAATCTGGATCATCTTTTGTCCCTGATGCTACCATCTGAATACCAGGTCCACCAGAATTCATAATTATACAATTTCTTACTTTACATCCCTTCTTGTTAAAAGAGATTAAAGGGGTTCCTATTGGACCGACATCAATCTTTAAATCCCCATTTTGCTTATAGCTATTTCTTGTATAACCATCGATTATAAAACCATCAATAATTGTATTGGAAGAATCTCCTTCACCTGATATCATTGCATTTGGATTATAGCTTGCCTTTGTCGGAGTCAAATCAAGCCCCCATTTTTTATCATGTCCTCTTTTTTTTGCCTCTTCTATAAGATCTGGATCCATACCCCTTACAAATATTGTCTGATATTTGAAGGGATTTCTCTCTTTAAAGTCTTTACTGTAACCACCGACAAGTGTAAGATTATTTACTTTAATAACAATTTTACCACTTCCCCCTTCTCCATAATATACACCCTCACTAACATGGATTACATCGCCGGCATAAACTCCCATATTCATTGCCTCTTCAATTGTCCCATAAGGTTTCTCAATTGTCCCATTTCCACTTTTACTCCCAGCCCTTACATAAATATCTTTTGCATTAATAATAAAAATAAAACTAAACATAAAAATTAAACATAAAAATTTTCTCATATTTTTTACCTCCTAAAAAATTATATATATAATTATATATTTTTTTTCTTTAAAAAACAAATATTTTTGTATAAATTTTTAAAAAAAATATTTTTTTATTTTTTTCAAACAATTTTAGCCTATAGATTCATTTTTAATCAAAGAATTTTATTTTTAATCAAGTTATAAAAAATTCTTTAATAAATTTTATGTTAATAAGAAAAAAGATTTATTTTATAAGCCTATTTAAAACAGTTGATATCAAGTAATAGTCTTTGAAGAATATTATTAGGGATAATTCAAAAGCTTATAACAACAAATAAGAGTTGTTATATTGTTTGTTATATAAAGTTAAGGTATTGGGATAGAGGGTGTAGAGAATTGTCGCATTTTATTATCTTTATTATGAAAGTTTTCATGCTTACTTGGGTGTGATTTTATTTTTAGGCAGATAAAAGAAATATAATTATCCCATGGTTAATTTTGTTTGAGAAAAGATTGTAATAGTCTAATTTATTTTTTTGGTAAAATTTAAAATAAATTCTTTTAATAATATGTCTCAAAGCCTATTACCTGGTAGCAATCGTTGTAGATTGCCTTGTAAAATGGCGTAGTGTTACCGGAAAAGTGGGATAATTCTCTTCCCTTATTCCACTTTCTTATCTTTGTTAGTCTTAAGAATAATCTTAATGTCATTAAACTACACTTCATCTCAACCCCGGTAATGCCTAATTTCTCGTATTCTTCAAGGAAGAGTAGGATAATTCTCCTCAGTAAACAACCCATGCTGAAAAAATTAAGATCCGCAT
>DAONLM010000071.1:0-13275 GCA_035406685.1 Spirochaetota bacterium | reverse complement strand
ACTATTACAAGCATTTCTCAAACAAAATTAACCCTTGGGATAATTCTATTTTTTTAAACTGCCTAAAAATAAAATCACATTTTTTCTTGTTTTCTTCTAATAAATTTTTTTGACAATATTTAAAAAAATGGTTATTATATAAAAATGAAACAAGAATTTTTATTATGTACGGGCATAAATTGCCCATTTAAAGAAGATTGTTATAGATTTTTAATAGAACCATCCCCAGATAGTGAATTTTTAGGTAAACCACCGTATGATAAAAGTCTCAACTATTGCTCTTTTTTCTTAAAGATTCCTTTTTTTGATGAGGAGTATATAAAAACAAAGGCATATTATTTGTGGGTTAAAAATGGATGTAAAGAAAATGATGATCTTGGTAACTGGTATAAAGCCAAGAAAGAGATTTTTGAAGAGTCAAAAAAATTTATAAAAAAAGAGTATCATAGTAAATTTGATATTATTTTGAAAGAGTAAAATATGAGAAAAAATATATTTACTTTTTTATTTATGATTTTAATACTAAATTCTTTTGCCATTGATAAAAATAAAGTACCATCTTATTTAAAACCATCCTCTATATCTTTCAATCTCTTTTTTTCCCCTTTTTTTAATCTTTATAATCCGGAATTTAAAGGATTATCTTTTGCTTTTGCAACAACTTTTGATATAGCTAATTCTTTTCAATATAGATTCTCTAAATTTATAGGATTAGAAGGGGGGATATCTTTTAATTTAGGATTTGATTTTACAGAGTCAAAATATATTGAATTAGATAATATTGTTACTTATTCTCAAAACACATTCTCTTTTTTTATGGATATTCCCTTAAATTTGATGATCTATATTCCACTCGAAAAAGAGTTAAAGAATAATTATCATCTCAATTTTATAATAAAAAGTGGACTAATACTTGACTTATGGCTTTATTCTTTTTATAGAATAGAAAAAAATTACCTTTTTCTTCGAGAAGGGAGTTTTCATGATGATATAATTGATGGCCCAAATCAATTTAATAGATATACAAACTATTTTAGGATAATTAATCCGGTAAATTTAGGATTAAATCTTTCTTTTATTGTAAAATTATATTCTAATAAATGGGTCTCTTTTTATCCAGAATGTGGAGCAAGATTCTTTTTACTACCGACATTATATGGATATAATGAAAGGATTGGGGGTTACGATCTTTTATTAAGTAGAAATAATGGAATAAATGACAAGAGTGTTTTGGATTTTAAAATTCAAATATACGCTGGAATAGGGATATCTGTTGATTTTGGAAATCATAATGATAATCTCTATGATATTCTTAAACAAAAAAATAATAAAGATTGAATTATAGTTTTAATTTTACTGTTAAGAATTCTTGTATATTTGTAATTTTTTTTTAAATCTTTACAATAAATTCTTGACCGTTTTGTTAATATTTATTAACTTTATGTATGTTAAAAGAATTACAGAACAAAGAATATAAAAAATAAAGAATATAAAATAAAGAAAGGAGTTGATAAGAATGGAAGCAACTAAAAATGAAAGTGTGAAAAATTTAAATGAAGAATTAAAAAAGGAGGAGAAAGAGAATAAAGAGGAGCATCATTCTAAAAAAAAGAACAAAGAAAAAGATAATGTTGAAAAGTTGGATCATAATGAACTATTAAAAGAATATGAAAAAATCTTAAAAGAAAATGAAAAATTAAAAGAGGTAATTAAGGAAAAAGAAGATATTATTAAAGAAAAAGAAAATCTCTATCAGGAATATCTTGATAAATATAAAAGAAGCCTTGCTGAAATGGAAAATTTAAGAAAAAGAACAGCACAGGAAAAACAGGATTCTTTAAAATATGCTAATTTTAATATAATCAGTGATCTACTTGTTATACTGGATGATTTTGAAAGGGCAATTGAGAGTGGCAAAAATGGAGTTGTTGATATAAATAACTATATTCAAGGTATAGAAATGATTGAAAGGCAATTTTTAGATCTTTTATTCAAAAAATATGGTGTAGTAAAATATGGGGAAAAAGAGGAAGAGTTTAATCCCCATATTCATCAGGCACTTATGATGGAAGAAGGGGATTGTGAAAAAGAGATTATTTCTGAGGTTTTTAGAAAAGGATACATGCTTCATGACAGGGTAATAAGGCCTGCTCATGTGAAAGTATGTAAGCCTAAGAAAGAGATAGTAGAAGAGACAAACAAAGAAATAAATACCGAAAATATAACTACTGACGATAAAAATAATAAAGAATAAAAATTTTTAATTCAAAATATATTTTAATGTAAGGAGAATAACTATGGGGAAAATAATTGGAATTGATTTAGGAACAACTAATTCATGTGTGGCAGTAATGGAGGGTAGTGAACCTGTTGTAATAACAAATTCAGAAGGCCAAAGAACTACACCTTCTATAGTTGCCTTTACCTCAAAAGGGGAGAGAATAGTAGGACAACCAGCAAAAAACCAGATGATTACAAATCCTAAAAATACAATCTACTCCATTAAGAGATTTATGGGTAGAAGATTTGAAGAGGTTACACAGGAGACAAAATTAATCCCTTATGAGGTTGTAAAAGGTCCTAATGGTGATGCAAGAGTAAAGATAGATAATAAAGAATACTCTCCACCAGAAATTAGTGCTGCAATATTGCAAAAGATGAAGGCCACTGCTGAGGCTTATTTAGGACATTCGGTAACTGAGGCTGTAATTACAGTGCCAGCATATTTTAATGATGCCCAAAGACAGGCTACAAAAGATGCTGGTAGAATTGCTGGACTCGAGGTAAAAAGAATAATTAATGAGCCAACCGCAGCAGCTCTTGCGTATGGTCTTGATAAGAAAAAAGAGGGGAAGATCGCAGTTTATGATCTTGGTGGTGGAACATTTGATATCTCTATATTAGAAATTGGTGATGGTGTATTTGAAGTAAAATCTACAAATGGTGATACTCATCTTGGCGGAGATAATTTTGATCAAAGGATTATAGAATGGATGATAAATGAATTTAAAGCACAGACTGGAATTGATCTTTCAAAAGATAATATGGCTTTACAGAGATTGAAAGAGGCAGCAGAAAAGGCTAAGATAGAGCTTTCGAGTAAATCTACTACTGATATAAATTTGCCTTTTATTACGGCTGATGCAAGTGGTCCTAAACATCTTCAATTGACTCTAACAAGAGCAAAATTTGAACAATTAATAGATGATTTAATCAAAAAGACAATTGAGCCATGTAAGATAGCATTACAGGATGCTGGATTAAAGGCAAGTGATATTGATGAGGTTATATTAGTCGGGGGGTCAACAAGAATTCCAGCAGTACAGTCTCTTGTAAAAGAACTATTTGGTAGAGAACCATCAAAATCTGTTAATCCGGATGAAGCGGTTACAATCGGTGCTGCTATACAGGGTGGTATATTAGCCGGAGAGGTTAAAGATATATTATTACTTGATGTAACTCCATTGTCCTTAGGAATAGAAACTTTAGGTGGTGTAATGACTGTTCTTATACCTAAAAATACAACAATACCAAAAACAGAAAAACAGATATTCTCTACTGCTGTTGATGGCCAAACGGCCGTATCTATCCATGTTCTTCAGGGTGAAAGAAAGATGGCAGCAGATAATAGATCAATAGGTAGATTTGATTTAGTTGGTATTCCACCGGCACCAAGAGGAGTGCCTCAAATAGAGGTAACATTTGATATTGATGCTAATGGAATATTGCATGTTAGCGCAAAAGACCTGGGTACTGGTAAAGAACAAAAGATAAGAATAGAATCATCTTCTGGTTTAACCGAAGAAGAGATTAAGAAAATGATTAAAGAGGCAGAAGAGCATGCAGCAGAAGATGCAAGAAAAAGAGAGATAGCAGAGGCACGAAATCATGCTGATAATACAATTTATCAAGTTGAAAAGTCTCTCAATGAGTATGGTGATAAGATATCTGAAACAGATAAACAAAATATAAGAAAGGCTATAGATGATCTTAAAGCAGTAATAAATGGAAATGATATAGATATTATAAAATCAAAAACAGATGCTTTACAGAAAGCCTCTTATAAATTAGCAGAAGAAATGTATAAGAATCAGGCAAACCAACAGACTAATACTGGCGGATCTAATTCTTCGAATTCTAATTCATCTTCTTCTGGTTCTAATGTTGAAGATGTGGATTATGAAGTTGTCGATGACGAGAAAAAATAATAATTAAAAAGAGGTGTTTTATTTTAAAACAGGGGGATATCCCCCTTGTTTATTTTATATAATATTAATTAATTTTTTACGATTGAAATTATTGCAATTTTTCTATAATGAAAAGTTAATCTAATTTTAAATGTAACATTTTTAAGGAGAAAGAACTAATGGCTGGGCGTAGAAATTTGTATGAAGTCCTTGGGGTTAACAAAAATGCAAGCATAGATGAGATAAAAAAGGCTTATAGAAAACTCGCAATGCAATATCATCCAGATAGAAATCCGGGCAATAAAGAGGCAGAGGAAAAGTTTAAAGAGGCTACAGAAGCTTATACCATTCTTTCTGATCCAGAAAAAAGAGCAAGATATGATCAATTTGGCTTTGCTGGTGTAGAAGGTATGGGTGCTAATGGAGGTAATCCATTTCACGGTGCTAATTTTACAGATTTTGAAGATATTTTTAATGGGTTTGAGGATCTCTCTGATATATTTAGCTCTTTCTTTGGTGGCGGTTTTGGAAGAACTAAAACTAAAAGACCAAAAAGAGGTAATGATAGACTATACAATTTAGAAATTAGTCTTGAAGATGCTTTTTTTGGTAAAAAGGTAGAATTAACATTTGAGAAACAAGAAGTTTGTGATACATGTAAGGGTAGTGGATCAAAGAGTGGCAGTGGTAAGAAAAGATGCCCAGAATGTGGAGGCTCTGGCCAAATAAGAAGAAGTCAGGGCTTTTTTTCAATTTCTACGCCATGTCCAAGATGTAATGGTTCTGGCGATGTAATTGATGATCCATGCCCTGTTTGTAGAGGTAGAGGTGTTGTTATAAAAAGGGTAACTGAGAATATAAAAATTCCACCAGGTATTGATTCTGGTAAAAGAATAATAATAAAAGGAAAGGGAGATGCAGCAGAAAATGGGGGAATCCCGGGTGATTTGCATATAAAAATAAGAGTAAAACCTCATGAATATTACCATAGAGAAGGTGATAATTTAATAATGGCAATACCTATAAGTTTTACTCAGGCAATTCTTGGGGATGAGATTAGTGTTAATACCATAGATGGCAAAACTATTAAGATTAAGATTCCACAAGGATGTGAAAATGGTAAAATTTTGAGAATTAAGGGTGCTGGTATGCCAAATATCGATATACCAGAAAGGAAAGGAGATCTTTTTATTAAAGTAGAGATAGAGATTCCAAAGCATATTTCTAAAGAAGAGAGAAGAATTTTAGAGGAATACAGAAGAGTTCATGGTGAGAATCAAAAGCCTCAACCTAAGAAGATTGATATTGAAAAAGAAAACAGTTTTTCCTTCTGAAAAAATATTTAAAATTTTTAAAAAATAAATTTTTAAATAAATTTCTTGATTTTTTTTATTTTTCAAGGTAAAATAGATATAGAAAAATGAGTGATATATCTCATTAAAAAAATATTTTAAAAAAGATGGAGGTTTTTGTGAACAATAAAAGATCTAACTACTTAATAGACAAGCCTTTTCAGATTGGGTTTATTGTAAAATATTTATTGGTTATTATTTTTACTGTAATTTTATGTTTTATTATTGCTGCTGGGTGGTTTTATTATAAATCACTTTTTGGCGATAATATTTTAAATCAGAGAGTAACGATTAAGGAAAAGAGAGAAAGAACATGGGAAGGAAATAAGATTTATAATTATGATAAGGATCAAATAGTTGTTTATGAATTTTATGATTCTAAGACAAAACAGAAGGTTTATAAAAAATTAGATGAGAGGATAAAAATGGGATTGATTAAAGATGCTGATGGGGAAGTTGTAGAAAATGTAGATACTGCAGCATTAGAAAAAACTTCTATCCCAATGGAGAAAAACACAAATATATTTGCTATAGTTATTCCTCCTTTACTATTTGTATGTCTTGCATTAATGATAATAATTTCAATATATTCTCTATTCTTCTCTCATAAAATGGCAGGGCCTATTTATAGAATGAGAGTATCTCTTGATAGAATGCTTGCCGGAGATCTTGACTTTAAGATTAGAGTAAGAAAGACAGATTTCTTTATCAATATAGTAGAAAAATTAGAACAATTAAGATTAAAGATTAAAAATAATGATTTCCCAAAATCTTCAAAAGAATAAGATAATTTAATTTTTATATATTTAAAACCGAGCTTCTAAAAATTCTTAATTTAAAGGATTTTTAGAAGCATTTTTTATATATTGTTGCATGACTAAAAAAATAGTAATTTTTTTATTCATCTGATTAATCTTTAAAGTTATGCAATAATCTCAGGGAACAATATAATTTCTAATTAATGAGGATATTATGATTTTTATCACTATATTCTTTCTTTCATTAGGTCTGGCAATGGATGCCTTTGCTGTTTGTATAAGTTATGGAATATGTAATAAGAATTTTAAATTTATAAGTGCATTCAGACTCTCTTTTCATACTGCTCTTTTTCAAATATTGATGCCATTAGCCGGCTACTTTCTTGGAAATTTCTTAGGAAAGATAGTCTCCCAATATTCTTCTTTTATTGCCTTTATCTTATTATTAATATTAGGAATAAAAATGTTAGTCGAATCTTTTTTTAAGAAAGAAGAAGAATGTAAAAGAGTGGATTTTTCAAAAGGTAGAGCTCTTATCTTTATCTGTATTGCTACCTCCATTGATGCCTTTGCTGCTGGGATTTCTCTTGGATTAATTGGACTTCCTATATTTATCTCTCTTATTTTTATAGGAATAATTACTTTTTTAATGTCTATGCTTGGTGTATATTTAGGTAGAATTATCGGTGGTTTTATAGAAAAATGGGCTGAAATAGTTGGTGGTTTAATTTTGATAATAATAGGATTTAAGATTTTAATAGAAAAATTATTTTTTTAATTAATTATTCTTTCTCCTCTAATTAAAAAATAGAAAAATAAATAATAAAATATAGCAATATATATATAAATTAATAAAAAAATAAAATTTGATATATTATAATATATATTTTTACTTTATTATATTTTTAAACTAATTATTTAATATAATATAAAAAAAATATATTAATTTTAATTAATAAAATTTTTAAATCTTTTTATTGACATTTTTTATTTTTTTTATAAATTTAAAGATATAATTTAAAAAAAATTTATACCTGAAAAAGGTTATAAAATTAAATGTGGAGGAATATCATGATAGACAAAAGAAAAGAAGCAAGAATTCCAGTTGAGGCTTTGCCAGAGTGTTTAAAGAATGTTGTGATCTCAATTGGACTATTTGAAGAATATACTGCAACAACGGTTGATGCGACTGGCTATGGCATGGGATTTTTTGTTGAAGGTATTAATGAAAAAAAATTACTAGTAGGAAGTGATATTACTTTAAAAATTTTGCCATACAATTATAAACTCAAAGGAAGAGTAATCTATCTAAAAAACATAGGTGAAAATAAGACAAGATTTGGGGTAGAATTCATAAAAGCCAATGATTTAGATAAATTTAATGAACTTTTAAATCTTGATATTTACAAATAATCTTTTGACAAAATTTATTTTTTATAATATATTTCAGTAAAAAAAGAATAACAAAAAAGGAATAATATAAATGCAAAAAATTCTTTTTTCTGGTAATGAGGCTATTGCTTACGGAGCATACAAAGTAGGTGTAAAAGTTGGCGCTGGATATCCCGGTACCCCATCTACCCAGATTTTAGAAAATCTAAAAGATTATGAAGGTGTATATACAGAATGGTCTGTAAATGAAAAAGTTGCATTGGAGGTTGGAATTGGGGCATCTTATGCAGGATCTCGAACTATTGTAACAATGAAACACGTGGGACTAAATGTTGCAGCAGATCCTCTATTTACACTATCTTATACTGGCGTAAATGGGGGACTCGTTATAGTGACAGCAGATGATCCAGATGCGCATTCTTCACAAAATGAACAGGATAATAGAAATTTTGCAAAAGCAGCTAAAATTCCTATGTTAGAACCATCTGATTCACAGGAGGCAATGGAGTTTACAGAGCTTGCTTTTGAACTAAGTGAGAAGTATGACACTCCTATTCTTTTAAGACCAACGACAAGAATCTGTCACTCAAAGAGTGTTGTAATTGATAATGGAAGAAAACCAAAAGATTTAGAGATAAAAGGGTTTAAGAAGAATCCAGAAAAATATGTAATGATACCAGCATTTGCAAGAAAGAGACATATTGAAGTAGAAAAAAGGCTTGCCATAATAAAAGAAGATAGCAATAACCTTTCTATAAATATTATAGAGTTAAATTCTAAAAAGATTGGCTTTATTACCTCTGGTATTTCATATCAATATGTAAAGGATGCATTTCCTGAGGCATCGATATTAAAATTAGGAATGGTATATCCTTTGCCAGAAAAAAAGATAAAAGAATTTGTCTCTCTTGTTGAAAATGTATTTATTGTAGAAGAACTTGATCCATTTATCGAAACAGAAATTAAAGCAATGGGAATTAACATAGAGGGTAAGAAATATCTACCAGTAACAGGGGAGTTGAACATAGATATAATTAAGAGAGCCTTTTCTTTTCTTATTGAAAAAGAGGAAAAGAAGGAGAGTATTAAAATTGATATAAAAATTCCACCAAGGCCACCGGCTTTATGTCCTGGCTGTCCTCATAGAAATGTTTTTAATACACTTAAGAAATTTGGGGCAATAGTTTCTGGTGATATTGGTTGTTATACTCTTGGTGTAATGCCACCATTTAATTCACTTGATACCTGTCTTGATATGGGGGCAAGTATAACAATTGCTCATGGTATGGCGATAACTGGTAAACATAATAAGCCAGTTGCTGTAATTGGGGACTCTACATTTGCTCATAGTGGCATAACAGGTTTATTAAATGCAGCATACAACAGGCAGAATATTTTAGTAATTGTTCTTGATAACGGCACCACAGCAATGACTGGCATGCAACCAAATCCTTTATCTGGCGAGAGAATTACTGGAGAGACAACTGTTCAGTTAGATTATAAAAAACTTGCGGAATCTGTCGGAATTACAGGGGATGATTTTGCAATTGTTGATGCTTACAAACCAGATGAAATAGAGAAAAATATTGAAAGTATGCTAAAATCAAAAAATCTATCTTTTCTGGTGGTAAAAGGGCTATGTGTAATATTTGGTGCTAAAAAGAAGAAGAAAAAATAGATTTATATAAAGAATGGGGGTGTAGCTCAGTTGGTTAGAGCGCTTGAATGGCATTCAAGAGGTAGTGAGTTCGAATCTCATCACCTCCATTTTTATTTTATTATTTTATTATTTTTGCTTGCCAATTTTTCTATTTCTGGCAATGAAGAAACAGATGATTATATTTTAGGTAATAAATGGTATTCAAAACAGATATTTTATTCGAGATTATATTTTGAATCTGGATTTTCTGGAACAAAAGATTATCTAAACGAAAGTTTTTTATTTAAATACTCTTTTAAATCAAAAAATAGGCATCAATTTAATATTAGATTTTTTCATAATGGTTTCTCTACCGGCATATATTCAAATAATTTTAAATTTTTTAATTTTTCTATAAAAGGTGGCTTTGAATATCTTTATAAAATTTTTTCCAATTTGTCTGGTATCTATCTCTGGCTTGATGTTGGGGGCTGCAATGAAGGCTTTTCCTTTAATACTGGATTTGGTGTTGGTGATAGATATAAAAGTTTTTTTCAATTGGAGTTTAATTTTTTAAATAATATATCAATTGATACAAATATGGATTTTAACTTTTTTTTATTTAATTTCTTTAATATAGGTGGAAAAGTCGGCATCTTGATAGGATATAGAAATTTATTAATAGATTTTTTTTGTTTTAAAAATTGCATAACAATTGGCTTTACCATAAAAGAAATCTTTAATATATCAATTGGTGGTGGTTTTACAATAAATGACTATTTTTTCTTTAATGGAGTTGGAATCGTATTTATGTCTCTAAAAATTTAAAAAAGAGGCTTTTAAAAGCCTCTTTTTTATTATTGAAGTTAATTTTATTTAATAAGATACCATACCATTTCAAAGCCAAATCTACTCTGATATCCAAAAATCTTTCCTGCTGCATCTACTGGGGTACTTGCATTTGCGAGTTCATTCCAGAAACCAACATATTCATAAAAATCTTTAACAGTCCACTGATAATATACACCAAAAGATAGAGCCGGGAAATTAAAACCAAGGCCGACTCTTGATACCATACCCGGTCTAAATGCAAAATTAGCGAAACCAGCATAATTTTGTTTCCATTCTTCTACTTTAATAAATTCATCGGGATAAAAACTAAATGTTGATAAAAATCCCATTGTTAAATATGGCATAATAAAGAAAGGAACTCTAACACCTGCACTTACAGACAATTGCAAATCCACTCTTCCATTATAAGAACCATCAAAAGGTAATAAAGTAAGATCAGCGTCTGCAATTAAAACATGATACATAATCCTGAATTTAAAACCATACTCCATTGCCCCTACTATGTTTGCTGCCATAATAGTATACTGCATTGCTTTGTCAAGATTTTTAAAAGCCTCTTTTTGCTCTGTTGTTAAACCCGGAAAGTCATAAGTGCTTCCAGATTCGATTGATTTAGCCATGTTTGCAGACTCAACTAACCCGAGTAAATTACTCGTATTTACAAGAAATCCAAGACCTAATTTAAAGCCAAGCATTTCTTTTTTCCAGTCAAATTTTGACTTTGCTGAAACAGAAAATAATAAGACAAAAATAAGAATTAAAATCAAAAAGATCTTTTTATAATTCATAAAAACCTCCTCACAAGAATTATTATTTTAATATCTTTTCTCTTAAATTAAGCAAAATATTTTAAGCAAAATATATACCATATAAGAGAAAATATTTCTAACATTAAGATATATATATAAATTATATTTATTTTCTTACATAAAAAATCTATTACTTTCTAAAAAATAAAGTATAAAAATAATAAAATATGTATTATTTTTTATACACTAAAATATTAAATTAAGAATCTTATTAAAATATTGAATCAATAAGGCTCTTTTCCTCTCTTCTGATAACCTTGTCTCTTCTCTTCTATCTGTTGTGGAGTCTGGATTTATAACTACCTGAACAAGATCATTATCCTGAATTATATTATTTAAGTTATCAACAACCGTGGTTATTGTTAAAGTCTGATTTGCAAGTTTTCTTGAAAGCACACTATTTCCCACAATATCCTTTGTATCTGCAACCCCTGTGATCTGAATGGATCCGGATTTATTATTAATAGTAATCTGTTTTGTGGCATTAATTGTTACTCTTGTATCAGTTACATTAGTTATTATTCCCTGAAGAGTCATTTTTATCTTGAAATCATCTTTATCATTTAAGGATTTAGTCTCCTCAATGCTTCCTTTTGGTAAAAAAGAGAATATTGCTGATAATTCACCACCTTGAATATTTACATTATATGTTTTTAGCCCTTTATTATTTGATTTGTATTCGAGTGTCGTCTGTTCATCAACAATAACAGTAATAGTATCACCTACTCTATAATTTATTTTTTTAGCGTATATATTTGCGTAATTATCATTCCATAAAGATTCTGAAAAAAATAATAAAATAAAAAAAGAAGTATTTAATAAAATTAAGAATTTTTTTAACAAGATATCCCCCTTTTAAATTAAGGTATATATAAAATTATCGACCTTATTAAAAGATTATTGAATGTTTTTACCTCTTATTTTTCTAAGAAATCTCTCTCTTTCAAGAGTAATTTCATAAAAATCAAAAACCCTCTCTTTTTCAAATATAATTTTTTCTTCTTCATTATTAATTTTAGTCTTTAATCTAATAATTTTTAAAAGTTCATCTTCATTATTGCATCTAAATATCTTTTTTAATCTATAAAAAAAGAATTGATCCATTATTTTTGTAAGAACTATTTTATTTTTAGTATTATAAAAAAAATTTGCAACGGCTTCAATATGTCTATCAATCGATCTATTTTTGTAAATATCAAGATCAACTGGTTTCCCAAATCTCTTTACATAACTTATAAATAATAAAGCAATAAAGATTATTAGATGGAATATAAAAAAATTAAAGTTAAAAGATTTAAAAAATGAACTCTTTTTTTGTTCATTTAATTCAACATAATCAAAGACAATTGTCGTATTAAAATATTCTTTTAAAAGATTATTTAAAAATTTTGCATTATCATCTTCAAATATAAGTGAATCTGAAAAAATAATCTTATCAAAAATATATATTATTTCACCTTTATCTAAAATTTCTTTTGCTATATAGCATCTTTTTTTATCTCCTAAAAGAATTTTAATATCTCTTTTTACCTCAAAAAAACTCTCACTATTTATTGTTAAATAATTTACAGAATCAAAAATAATATCTTTTGATTTAACTTTAACTCTATTTATTTTTATATTTAATTTATCTTTTTTTATTGGTTTTACAAAAAAGATCAATCTTCTACCTTCTTTAAGCCAGTCTTTCCATTTATTTATGTTTTGAATATAATCTTCAGTAAAAATAATTTTATATTTTTCTTTATCATATTTAATATAAAAATTTTTTACTCTATATTTTAACTTTTTTAATAGGCTTTTCTGGACAGAAAAACTATAATAAGAGAGATTTTCTTTGTAATTAATATCCTTTGATTTATATTCTTTTATAACCTTATATAATTTATAAAAAACAAAAGAAAAAAATGTAAGGATTAAAAAAATAATAAAAAGTAAGATAATTTTTATTTTATTTTTCATTATTATACCCAAAAAACATAGTTTCTAAAAAAATCACACTAATTAAGAGATATCAGAAAGATTTCTTTTTAAAAATTTTTTAAATTTTTTTCTAAAACTTGTAAAGGATTTTCTTAAAAAAATTGTGATTAATATATAGAAATATTTTTATATGGAGGAGGGTTTTTATGAATACAAAATTAAATTACAAAAAAGATCATGAGTTACATTTTGTAGCGACTTCAGAGATGAAGAAAAAACTAGCAAAGATTGCTAAAAAGGAGAATATATCTCTTTCTAAACTTATCTGTTATGTATTACAAAAATTCTCTGATAGGATCAAAA
>DAONLM010000070.1:0-13299 GCA_035406685.1 Spirochaetota bacterium | reverse complement strand
CGATAGATGCTAGTCTTTTTTTCATTTCTGAGTTAACAACTATGTGTAACTCATGTTCAAAATTATAGTTTTTTAAAATCTTACGAATATTATTCATAAAAACCTCCTTAACATTATTATAAAAATTGTTTTCTATATATTAATCACAAAATTTTTAAGAAAATCCTTTACAACTTTTTAGAAAAAATAAAAAATTTTTACCTAAAAATAAAATTGCCCATTAAAAAAACTCTGAATTTAATTAAATAATATTTTTAAAACTAAAAAAAGAAATTTTTAACTTTATTTAGCAACATAAGATAATTTTATTCTTCTTAAATAAAGCAATTATAATTTTTCTCAAATTTTTTAAAAAAAATTATCAAAATCTTGATTTTTTGGGGAAGAAAATTTAAAATTTTTATTGAATAATTTTATGATTATTTAATTATTGAAATTTATCAAATCATTTTCCGATATATTATAAATAAAATTATATATACGAAGGGATAGAATTGACTGATAGAGAGATAAAAAATTTTCAAAATTTTCTTAAATACTCTGATAATATAATAATAACTGGTCATGAAAATCCAGATGCAGATTCTATTTGTTCTGCAATTGCTTTGGAATATCTATTGAGTGAATTGGGTAAAAATGTTATATGCATAAATTCTGATCCAACCCCTTTCAATTTACAGACTTTTGATTATAGGGAAGTTGTTAAAAATTTATATGATTTTGAGAAAATACTTTCTTTTACAAAATTTAACTTAATAATAGTGGATACAAATGATTATACAAATATCGGAAGAATAACAAGTACAATATTACCGAAAGCAGAAAGAATCTTTTTTATAGATCATCATAGACATAAACATGAAAACCCAGATAATTCTATCTTTGAAGAAAACGCCTCTTCCACCTGTGAAATAATATTTAAACTATATGAATTTTATAATATAAAAATACCCAAAGAGATAGGAGATGCCTTATATTCTGGAATCCTATTTGACTCTGGTTCATTCCACTATCCAAAAACATCCTCTTACACTTTAAATATTGCAGCAAAACTAATAGACAATGGGACAAATCCAAATGAGATATATCTATTATTATTTGAACAGGAATCCATTGAATCTTTAAAAATATTATCAAAAGTTTTATCAACACTCGAACTTTATCATAAAGAGCAAATTGCTATTTTAAGTCTAACAAGGGAAATGTTGATTGAGACAAAGGCAAAATATGAAGAGGCATCAGATCTTATAAATATACCTTTAAAGAGTTATAATATAAAGGCTGTTATATTCTTTAAAGAACATCCTGATGGATCAAAGAGAGTTGCAATGAGATCAAAAGGGAATGTGGATGTTGCCACAATTGCACTGGCTTACGATGGTGGGGGGCATAGAAATGCTGCTGGCTTTAAATTAAGAGAACCCTTCAATGATTTTAATGATATAAAACCAATTCTTATAGAAAATATTAAGACATTAATAGATGATGCTATCTGGTAGAGTAAAATTTGAAAAATTAAAAGAAATAATCCCGGATTTCAATAAAATAAATTTTGATTCTCTCAATGAAAAAGAGATAATCACATTAGATAATATATATAAATTCTATTTTGAAGAGAATAAAAATTTTTTGAATAAAAAAGATTTAAGAAAAATATTCAAAGCAAAAAGAGACAATTTACCAAAAGATCTTATTAAAAAAAAATCAAAATTTTTTACAGATAAATTCTTAGATAGTGTATATTATAAAAAAGCAGATACAATATTCTGCTATGTCTCATTCAATAATGAAATAATAACAGATGAGATTTTGAAACAGGTCTTAGAAGATAAAAAAAATCTCTGTATTCCATTAATGATAGGAAAAGATATGTATCCATGTAAAGTTGAAGATCTTAATAATCTTAAAAAAAATAAATTTGGAATCTTAGAACCAACAGAATATACAATATTAGACAAAAACCAAATAGATGTGACAATTGTCCCGGCAATACTCTTTAATCCACTGGGTTTTAGATTGGGATATGGTGGTGGCTATTACGATAGATTTCTTGAAGATTATAAAAATCTCTCCATCGGATTTGCATTTTCTGATTTCTGTATTGACTATTTTATACCTGATAGATTCGATAAAAGAGTGGACATTCTATTTATTCAATGATAAACATTGAAACTTCACCCTTTTCTGGGTCATAAACTTTATATGGATTTTTCATATCAACAACCTTTCTCCAATCAACTAAAAAATAGTAAAAATATTTACCCTTTGAAAAATTTAATTCTATCTCCCAGAAACCCTCTTCATTTTTTGTCATTGAATTTGTAAAAGGACTCCAGTTATCTAAAGAACATATAAGATTAACCTCATTTGCTTCTGGATTGTAATATTTAAATTTTACTTTTTTTATCCTATTATTTATATCTTCTATTACAGGCATCTTTTGAAAGTATAACACATCATCCGGTATTTGTATTACAGAAATTTTTACACCATATTTATCTTCTATATAATTATCATTATTTGGATCTCTATCCCAGAATCCATCGATATTTATCTTATAATACACTGTCTTTGTTTTATAATCATATGGTAAAAATAAATAATAAACTCCATAGAGACTCTTTTTAAAATAGTAACTCTTTTCCCAATTGTCTATGTTTGTCTTTAAAAAAATAACTCTCCCTATATCAGGGGCAAGAGTAAAAAGAAAGCCCTCTTTTAAAAAACGAGGGGAAGTCTCATTTTTTATAAGATCTAAGTCGACAAACTCCTCTATTGCAAAAAATGGTAAGATTATTTCTAAAAATAATAATAAAAATATAAATTTTTTTATATACATTTTACCTCAAAAAATATATAATATATTTATTTAAAAAATCGGAAAACAACCGAAAAACTTAATATAGAAATTTTAAAACATAGAGAAGGATATGCCAAAATACGAAGATCTTGAATTTATTAGAGATAAAATTTTAAGTATTGGTGATGAAATTAATGTAAAGAAAAAATTAGGACTTTCAACAGAAATTTTACCCATTCCAGAAAAAAAAGAGGAAATTCCAGAAGAAAATTTAGCAGAAGAATTTGATAATCTTATAGATGAAATAAAAGAGGATTTTGATAAAGGGTTACTGGTTGAAGAGGATGTATCAGAAGAAAATTTAGAAAAACCATCAGAAGAAGAAAATTTTGATCTTGACTCATTTTTAGATAGTGACAAAAAGGAAAATCTTGATAATGCCTTTGAAGATATACTCCCAGAAGAAAATAAAGAAGAGGAAGCAGAAATAACAGAGAAAATAACAGGAGAACAGGAGGAAATAAAAGAACAGGAAATATCTGATTTACTTGATAGTCTTGGCTTGGGAGAAGAGAAAAAAGAGGAATCTTTTGAAGAAAAGCCATTATTTGAAGAATTTGAAGAACATAAAGAAGAGACAATCCCTATTGAAAAAGAAGAAGTTGTAAAGGAAGAAGAAATACCTTTTGATAAAGGGCTTGAAGAATTGCTCTCAACTCCATTAACTACGGAAGAAGAAGAGAATAAGAAAGAAGAAAATATGCCTGTAAGTGAAATATCTGAGATAGAAAATCTTTCTAATCTTGGAATAGAAGATCAATTGTTTGAAACAAAAGAAGAGAAAGTGACCGAAATGGATGATTTTTTAAAAGGTCTTTCAGAAGAGAAAAAAGAGGAGAGTATTGAGAATTTATTTGAAGAAGAGAATAAAGAAGTTGGGGATATTTTAGTCACAGACGAAAATGTTTTAAAAGATTTAGCAGGCGATTTTATAAGTGAATCAATAGAAGAGGAGAAAAAAGAGGAAATTATAGAAAAAGAGAGTGAAGAGCCAATATCAGATATGTCCAGTTTTTCAGATCTTGACCAGTTATTAGAAGAAAAGCAAGAAGAAAAGCAAGAACAATCAAATAGAGCTCAATTATTAGAAGTTAAAGAAGAAGAAATGCCTGTTGATGTCTCTGGCATTGAAAATCTATTTGAAGAACCAGAAGAGACTCAAGAAAAAGAAGAAAAGGAAGAGGGAGTAGAAGAAGAAAATAAAGAAGAAGCAATAGAAGAAGTCTCGAGCCTTGAAACCATCGGAGAAGATATTGATCTTAGTAATCTCGATCAATTTACAACCCAGCCACAAGAAGTCCTGCCAGAAATAGAAGAGGAGCAATCTTTTTTGAAAGAGATACCAGTAGTAGAAGAAGAGGCAGAAGAGGTAGAAGAGAAAAAAGAAAAAAAAGAGGAGATCCAAAAGGTAGAGAAACCAAAAATTGGGAAAGAAGATATAGAGTTAACAGACGAACAGATTAAACAAATTCTTTTATCCTTATCATCTCTGCCAAAAGAAGCAGAATTAAAAATAGCGCGTGCAATTGTTAGTGATAAATATTCTGATAAACAGTTAAAGCCATTAATTGATGCTTTGTTAGAAAAAGAAAAATCACAGGCAATAATTAAAATTTATGAAAAAATAACTGGTGATAAATCATTATCAAAAGTTACAGCAGTAAAATATACGGGTGAAGAATTTGAAGAAAAACAGAAGTCTTTTGCTTATCTATTTCAGAAAAATATTCTACCAATATTATATAGAATAACTGCTATATCTATATTTACGTTAATAATACTTTTATTGATAATAAATGTTATAATGCCAACAATTAGAGCAACTCATTACTATAACATGGGTAAGAAAAATATAGATAACAAAAAATTTAACGAGGTAGAGCCATATTTTGAAAGGGCTTATGAAATTCAGCCAAGATATAATGAAGTTGTTATATATGCAAGAAAATATAGAGAGAATAAAAGATATTTAGAAGCAGAAAAAAAATATAATCTTGCACTTCAAATGAAAGAGAATAGAGATCTAAAACTTGAAATAGGTGATTTTTTTAGAGAGATAAAGGATTATGAAAGATCCATAAGATATTATTCTCAATTAAAACAGGAGAATGATAGGGATATAAAGGTCCTTTTAGGAATGGCAAAAACCTACTATGATTGGGCAGAAGAAATTCCAGCAAAGTTAGAAGATGCCAAGGAGTTATATTATGATGTTCTGGATATTGACAAAAATAATAAAGATGCTCTTTATGGTAATATGAATATTTTTATAAAAGAAAAAAATAATGCAGAAGTGTTAAAATATTATAAATATATAGAAAAAAAATTTAAAGATAGTATTGATCCAGTATCTTATTTTAACCTTGCAAACTATTTTATAGATACAAATCAGATAGAAGAGGTTAAGAATGTTCTTGAAAAAGCCTTAAAAAGATCTAATAAATTAAAGATGAATCTTCCAGAGATAGACTATCTATATGCAAGATACAAAAATTCTTTAAATATTTTTAATGAAGAAAAGACACATCTTGAAAATGCCTTGATTAAGTTTAATAAAATGAGTAAAGAAAACCCGGATCTTTTTGGAACACAAAAATATCAAAAATTACTGGCAAAGGTATATAATGATCTTGGAGAAAATTATGACAGATTCAGTAAAGCCAATATTGATGCTGAAAAATACTATTTAATGGCAATAAATACTGATCCAGACTATGGGAAACCATACTTTAATCTTGCTAATTTTGAGTTAAAATATAAAGTAGATATGGAGAGTGCAAAAAACAATTATCTTCAGGCAGAAGAGAGAGGATTTGTGAATGATAGACTGAACTATAATCTTGGATGGATATATTTTAAACAGGAAGATTATATTGAATCTTTTAAAAGAATAAATAGACTTCTTGAAAAATATCCTGAAAATTCAAATCTAAAATTCTTTTTAGGGACAATATTTTATAAATTGGAAAATTTTGACTTTGCAGAGGGATTTTTACTTGAAGTATATACTTATTTTAACAATCTAAAACAGATATATGCCCCTCTTGAAATGGATGTAAAAGAGGATAGGACAATTGTTGATATGCTTTTTAAAGTTTCAAATAATCTTGGTGCTGCATATCAGAAAAAATTTGAAAAGACTCGTAATTCAAAATATCTTGTCTGGGCAACAAAATATTATAGCGAGTCAATGGAGTATTACGATAAATTAAAAGAATACCCATTAGAATTAGAAAAAAGAGAAGAGGAATTAAGTGAAGCAGAGATTAAATTAAAGAAATTCGAGATAACAAAGGCGACTCAGAATCTAAGAATGGTATTGTATCCTGATGCAGGTAAAGATGAGCCTATTATTTTTGAGGATTTTTCACTCGATTATGAAAGTAGCTTATAAAATTTTTATATTTTTATTTACATTCTTTAGTTATAGTAATGAGATAAATCAGAGTTATGTTCAGGTTTATGGCGAAGGGCCAAAGGGTAGAATCCCAACTGGTTTTGAAGTAAGAACCTATAAGATGGAAGATTCTGTTCTTTATGCAAAAAATGAGGTGCTTGAATTTCTATCTGGAATGGTATATGGTTACAATTTTGTATACAAAGTAGAAAATAAAATAAACAATACAAAGGGGTACTTTGATCTAATACCTATCTCAAAAATAAAAAATACAGATAAAAACTTTACACTTTCACAATATGAAGAGTCCCAAATATCAATAAGGGTGCAGGGGACATACCGATTAAATAATATTCAAAAAGACTATATAAGAGGATTTCAATCATCAATTGCAAAAACCGCATCTGGAACCGGCTTTAGTAAATGGGAAGTAGACTGGACAAAAAGATTTGATGCTTATAAAGATGCAATAAGAGATGCTGTATTAAATAGTGCAAGAAAAAATATAAAATCTCGACCTCAATATATTAAAGGAAAAGTTTTGCTTGCAGAAAGCCCTATGTTTTCAGTGGTTTCTGGGGATTGGAGAGTGATTGTAAAAGTTCATCTTATTATAACTGAAGTAAAATATATAGATTCATATTAAAATATACTAAAAAAAATATAATTTGTCAGTTTCCCAGCATCGATTATATAAAAATTAATTTAAATAAATGATTTTAAAGTATCGTCGATTCAATCACGAAGTGCATATTTTATAACCTCATAAGGCGTCATAAAAATAAAATCGCACTACTTAAATAAATTTTAATTAAAAAATATTTACTATTTTAAAAGTTTTTGATATTATTAATTAAAATTGGCCCGGTAGCTCAGAGGATAGAGTAGAAGTTTCCTAAACTTTTGGTCGGACGTTCGAGTCGTCTCCGGGTCAATCTTTTTAATATTATTTTAAATATAAAGATGTAAAAATGAAAAATTTAGAAATCATTGATATTCATGCTCATGCCTTTCCGGATTTTTTAGCAGAAAAAGCGATCAATAAACTTGAAGAACATTCTGGACCATATAAAGCATATACAGACGGGACCATAAATGGTTTATTAAAATCAATGGATGAAGCAAATATAACAAAATCATGTATTGCAAACATAGCAACAAAACCAGAGCAGATAAATTCTATTGTAGAATGGTGCAAAAATATAAAGTCAGAAAGAATTATCCCACTCGCATCTTTTTATCCAGATAATCCAAACTGGATGGATGATATAGATAAAATTGTAAATGCTGGAATTATAGGAATAAAACTTCATCCAATGTATCAGGAATTTACAATTGATGATAAAAAGATGTTTCCGATTTATGATTATATTCAGGAGAAAAGAATTTTTATTCTCTTTCATGCTGGATTTGATATTGCTTATCCAGATGATAAACGAGCATTACCGGCAAGAATAAAAAATGTAAAAAGAGAGTTTAAAAATCTAAAAATTGTAGCAGCACATTTTGGGGGATGGCAAATATGGGAAGATGTTATAGAAAATCTATGTGGAGAAGATGTATATTTTGATACATCCTTTGGCAATGAAATTATAGATAAAGATGAAAAAATTTTATATACTATTTTAAATAAACACTCTTCTGATAGATTTATATTTGGAAGTGATTCTCCCTGGCAAAAACAAAAAGATCAGGTTGATTTCATTTTAGATTTAAAAATAAGCGAAGAATTCAAAGAAAAAATTTTTTGTAAAAATTTTAATTTTATGATACAATAACTTTAATATCCTCATTAAGAGGATAAAAATATATTCAAAGGAGGAGATTATTATGGGAACAAAAGGTATAGAAATAGTGGGGCTTGATGTAAAAGAACTTATTAATCTTTTAAACAAAGCTTTTGCAGATGAATGGCTTGCCTATTATCAATATTGGATTGGGGCAAAAGTTACAAGAGGTCCAATGAAAGATGCTCTTATTGCAGAACTAACACAACATGCAGCAGATGAATTAAGGCATGCTGATCTTGTTTCAAATAGAATAATTCAACTTGGTGGTACACCTTTATTAAATCCACAGGATTGGTTTAAAAATACAAATTGTGGGTATGATGCCCCAGTTGATCCTTATGTCGGAAAAGTTATTGAACAGAATATTAAAGGTGAACAGTGTGCCATATCTGTATATAAAAAAATTATGGACATGACTTTCAATAAAGACATGGTAACATATAATTTAGCAGTCCAAATTCTTACAGATGAAGTAGAACATGAAGAGGATTTGCAGGCTTTAGCAGAAGATCTTGAATTAATGTTAAAGAATGCAAAATAGTCTAAAATTAAATTATTATTTTTAAAATAGATATCCCCTTTTTAAAAAGGGGATATCTGTATTTTTTGTGTAGCTCTTTCTCTTTGGAATTAAAATTTAGTTGTTATTTTAAATAAAATAATATATTGGATCTATCTGTATACATCCAAATCTATACCCATTTTTTATATAATTAATAGTAAGTAAATCTTACGACAATTGTCGTTACTTAGATTGAAATATATTAATTAAAATAATATTAGAGTTAACAACTTTCAATTTTTTACCATCACTGTTTCCAGCAGGAATACTGGGAATACTCCCCGTAATGATACTGAAATAACTTTATTTGTATGGTAAAATTTAAAATTAATATATTGACCAAAATAAAAAAAAAATTTATTTTCTTTCTTAAATAGTATAAAGAAAAGGTAGTAGTATAATTTATGACTAAAAATATAGATATCGTATTTTTTAAAAATACTAACAAAATTAAAAGATCTTTTTTTAGATTTTTTAAAAATAAATATAACTATTTTTTAAATAAGGCTGTCTATGATTAAGACAGCCTTATTTTTTTATTATTAGAGGGGGCTAAAAATGAATTTTAAAAACAGAAATATTATTTCATTTAGAGATTTTAAAAAAGAAGAAATTGACTATATACTACAAAAGGCTTATGAGGTAAAAAATGGCTATTATAATAATTTTTTAAAAGGGAAGGTTCTTGCAACACTCTTTTTTGAACCTTCTACAAGAACAAGATTATCTTTTGAGGCTGCTATTTCTTTAATGGGTGGTAGTTTCTTTGGCATAGCAGATCCTTCGATATCTTCTATTCAAAAAGGGGAAACTCTTATTGATACTATAAAAACAGTTTGCGGATATTGTGATGCCATTGTAATAAGGCATCCTTATGAAGGGGCAGCAAGGCTTGCTTCAGAGGTTTCCTCAAAACCAATAATCAATGCAGGAGATGGATCAAATCAACATCCTACTCAAACTCTTTTAGATTTATATACAATTAGAGAATATTTTGGCAAGATAGACGGCTTAAGTATTGGATTACTTGGAGATTTAAAATATGGTAGAACAGTTCACAGTCTTTCTATGGCTTTAAGTTTTTATAACATAAAACTTTATCTTATATCACCAAAACTTTTAAGGATGCCAGAAGAGTGTAAGAAATACATTGAAAAGGCAAATATAAAGTATATAGAAACAGATTCTCTCGTAGATGTGGGAAAAGATCTTGATGTATTGTATGTTACAAGAATTCAAAGAGAAAGATTCGGGGATTTACAGGAATACGAAAAGGTGGCTGGATGCTATAAAATAACGCCAGAGACATTGAATATTCTTGGAGAAGAGACAAAAATTATGCATCCTTTGCCAAGATTTGATGAAATAGATCCAGCAGTAGATAAATCCAAAAATGCCATATATTTTGAGCAGGCTCATAATGGAATACCAGTCCGTCAGGCAATATTAGGACTTGTCATGGGTGTAATAAATTGAATAATGTTATAAAAAAATTGTTGAACTTGAGTCTAAATTGTGATATTTAAAAAAAATAGGAAATATGCCTTTTCTTATAATATTAAAAAGATTTTTTAAGGAAAAATATGCAACAATTTAAAAAATTAAAAAGATATAGTATTTTATTAATAATTATTTTTTCTATTATCATAATTGTTCAAGTGATTTTATCAATATTTATAGGATTGAGAAGTATTGATAATTTTAACAAATCAAGAAGATCTGAACTTGTGAATATCTGGAATAAATTTATAAAAGTAAAATTTGATATTCTTTCTAATTTTGTAAATGGTTATAGTGAATGGACCGATATTGCAAGAAAGATAAAAAATAATAGGCTATTAGAAGAGGATATTATAACATGGAAGGCTGGAAATGCGGATAAGAATGATATTTGTGCTATAATTGTAAAAGATAAAATTTTAATAAAAGATGGCGTTGAAATTGAAAATTTAGATTTTATTTTTCAGGAGAATTTTATAAAAGAGATATATAAAAATACGAATATGAATAAAGCATCGCAAGATAATGAATATATAATAATAAGAGGAAATTTCATAATACTATTAAAAGCAAGCCCAATATGTGATGATAGGGGGCTTCCTTACACAGAGGGTATTGAAATATTTGGGATTCTTTTAAAAGAAGACGATATTAAAGATGCTGAAGATTTTTTAAATTCATATATAAAAATAGAAAATAAAGAAGTAAAATCTTTTTTAAATATAAAAATAACTGATTATTTTGATAATAACAATTTTAAAATAGTAAGAATTGAGCCTAAAATAAATCTATTTAGGCTTATTTTTTCTCCTTTAATATTTACTTTAATATTACAGATTGTTATAACATCTGGAATAATTTTTACTTTTTTATTTTTAATATTTACAATTTCAAAATTATATAATAATCTTGCAATTCAAACAAATAATTTTATTAATCTTTTTAAGGATGTGGATTATTTTATAAAAGATATTAAAAATATAGAAGAATTTTTAAATAATTTCAATGAGCTATTAATATATTTTGAATCGAGTCTTAATATGATAAAAGAAAATATAGTAAAGATAGAAAATAGATCAAAGATTGAGATAGAAAATATAGAAGGGGTAAATAATAAGATTAATGAAATTATTAATAATATTAATACAATCATAATTCATATTAATCACAATTATAATAATAATATAAAAAATGATGAGAGTATGATTGAGGATTTAAATAAAAATACAGATAAAATAAAAGAACTTTCTTATAAAACAAGAGAAATTTCTGACAAACTAAATGATTATGCATATGAAGTAAATCAGTTACTCTCTTCTTCTATAAAGTCAATTACAGAAGTAGAAAAGTCATCAAATACAATAAGAGAGATATCGGATGTTATATCGAATATAGCTGAAAAAACCAATCTTTTATCAATAAATGCATCCATTGAATCTGCTCATTCTGGACAATATGGGAAAGGATTTGCAATTGTTGCCCATGAGATAAGAAAACTTTCTACTGATACAAGTAAAAAGGCAAAAGATATAATAGAAGCAATAAAAACTATATCAGGTAAAATATCAAGTGCTGTTGCGATTTCAAAAGATGGGAGTAAGAAATTAGAGGAAACGCTCGATCTATCATTTGATAATAAAGAGGCAATAGATTCTTTAAACGAATATATTGGAATTCAGCTAAAAAATATTGAAGATGTAGTAATGTCTACAAAATTGATATTTAGTATATTAGAAGAGATATCGGTTGAACTAGATAAGCAGAAAGAGTTTTCAAAAGAATTAACCGAAAAAGTAAATATGCTTGAGAATTTTTCTGAAGAAAACAGAAAGACTTCTTTTGAATATATAAATCTTACAACTGAATTGATTTCAAAAATCCCGGAATTAAGAAAGACTTCTGAAGAAAGTGTTTTACTAGTTACAAGAATATCTGATTTTTTAAATAAATTTAATAAATATAAAGATATGAAATTATAAATATTCAAATATAATAGACCTTGACGGTGTTATTTTGATAGTTTTATCCTCTTATAATTTTTTCAGAGAAAAAGGAGTATAAGATTTTAAGTTGAAATTTTTATTAATTATAAAAATTTTAGACACTTTTTTTAAAAATCGCTGAAAAATAAAGTTATTCCAGTATTCTTACCGGAATTATTTCAAGCATCCTTACTGGAAAGAATAAGAAGTAATATTATTTTAATCATTTTCAGTGATTATGAATTTTTCTCAAATTCTACCTTACACAAGCAAAAATTTTAGTTGTGGTACATTAAATAAAAGTAGAGTTTAGTGTACGAGGTGAATATCTGCCACACTTTTATTCTTCTTCATCTTCTCAATTTTCTCTAAAATATTTGATTATAAAAATAATATATTTTTTTTAAAAATAAAGATAATTTTATGGAAAAAAATAAAAATTTTGTTATAATGTTTATCAAAATATTTTTAAATTTGTTTTGGAGTAAAAAATGAAAAAGAATTATAATTTTATTTTTTTATTTTTAATCTTTTTATCTATTTTATTTTTAACTGGTGCAGATTGTAATTCTGAACCATCAAATAAAATTGGCCTTACCACAGCCACTACTATAAATTTACCGACAACAACTACAATAGGGAAAGTTTTTTATACTACAGATGGAGGGGTTAACTCTATTTGTTATAATGAAAAAAAGCATATTTTATACATTGGTGGTAATTTTACAAAAGTAGGAATGCCAACTGGCTATGGAGTAATTATTAATTCAGAAAATGGAGAACCTTTGGTAGACTTAAAAAATATGCCAAGGGTAAATAAAGCAATTAATACAGTAATTTCTGATGGCAATGGTGGCTGGTATATCGGTGGATCTTTTACAAAAGTGGGCAATACAATAAGAACATATATTGCAAGAATAAATAGTGATGGAACTCTTAATGATTTTAATATCGAATGCGAAGGAACTTATATTAATACCTTACTATTATCAGGAACAACTTTATATGTTGGTGGTAATTTTAGTAAAATAGGAGGCCAGACAAGACAAAATTTTGCAGCAATCGATACTTCTACTGGTAATGTTACATCCTTGGATGTTTATCCTAATGGCCCTGTTAATACTCTTGCATTATCTGGAAACACTCTTTATGTTGGTGGACAATTTGCCACAATAAAGGGGCAATCAAGAAAAAATCTTGCAGCAATC
>DAONLM010000069.1:0-13300 GCA_035406685.1 Spirochaetota bacterium | reverse complement strand
ATTTATTCCCATCTTCTGGACCGAAACAATATATCTTTTTTACTCTATTAACATAGAGTTGCAAGATATATACCACAAGTCCAGAAATAGAGATGTTAAATTTCATCGCAATATTTCCCAGCCTTTTTTTCATTTCTGAGTTGACAACTATGTGTAACTCATGTTCAAAATTATAGTTTTTTAAAATCTTACGAATATTATTCATAAAAACCCTCCATATAAAAATATTTCTATATATTAATCACAAAATTTTTAAGAAAATCCTTTACAACTTTTAGAAAAAAATTTAAAAAGTTGCCTAAAAATAAAATTGTACTCAATTGTTATTTTTTTATAAAATTATAATTGACAAAAAAGTAGAAAATGCTTACTATATTTTATTAGGTAAAGCTATGGCTGAAAAAGATAATTTTTTTATAAATAAATATAAAATTAATTCTTCTAAAAATTTAGATAACAAAATAAATTCAAATAAAGATTTTAACAAAGATCAAGAAAAAAAAATATTTTTTGAAAAAATCCCGGAAGATAATAAACAAAAGAATGATATTATCCCTAAAAAGAAGCTTGCCGCTCTTTTACTGATACTTTCTGGTATTGATAAGGCTGTTAAAATAATAAAGAATTTTTCCAAAGAAGAGATTATAAAGGCTGTTTCAGAGATAATTAAAATAGAAAAAATTACCCCGGAAGAACTTGATGCTGTTGAAAGAAATTTTGGAAAATTAAATATTAAAGACCTGTCACAATATAAAGGTGGAAAGGATTTTGCAATTAATTTATTACAAAAAGCATTGGGCATGACAGAAGGAAGTGCTCTTTTTATTAAGTGTATTGAAGAAAATGAAGATAAAAATTTATCTTTTTTAGAAAATTTAAAACCAGAGGAGATTTATAATTTTATATCAGAAGAGTCTACTTCTGTTGTGGCTATTATTTTAGGTCTCCTTGATCCTAAAATATCTTCAAAAGTACTTATGCTATTTCCGAAGGAGAAGATCCCAGATATAATAAAAAAGTTATCTTCTAAATTAGAAATAAATTCAGATGCACTGGATATTATTATATTAAAATTAAAAAAAGAGGTTGAAGAGTATAAAAAAGATAAGACAAATACGATTAATATTTCTGGGAAGAAAAAATTAATTGAAATATTAAAATTAGCAGATCCAGAAAAATCAAAAAGTATTATTGAAGAATTAGCAAAAGAGGATCCATTTCTTGCTACTGAATTAGAAGAAAAAATTTTTACATTTGAAGATATAATCTTTATCAAAAATGAAGATTTAGAAAAAGTTTTAAAAAAATATAGTGATGATAAAGAGATTGCCTTTATATTAAAAGGGGCATCAGACGATATTAAAAATAAGTTTTTAACTTGTATATCAAAAAGAAGAAAAGATATAATAGAAAAAGAGATTGATTATCTGGGAAAAGTAAGAAAAGAGGAAGTGTTAGAAAAAAGAAAAAAATTTATAGAGTATTTAAAAGAAATGGAAAAAAATGGAGAGATATTATTAAGACCAGATAAAGAAATATATATAACATAATATTTTGTTTTTATTTTTAAGGAAGAAAGAATGGGAAGCTTTGATATTCTTAGAGAAAAAGTTAATCAATATTTAAAAACAAATAATTTCCCGGGATTATCGGGTGATTTTAATAATCCAGAAGAACTATTTAAAAACAGCCTAAAGTCTATATTTAAAATTGAAAAAAACAACAAACAGAGAGATTTTTTTGCTCATGAAATTAGTGCAATGTTTACTCAATATTTAGGTGGAGGGGCAACCCAAAGACTTCTAAATCAATACATGGAAGAAATATCAGAGGAATTCCCGCCAGACGAAGATTTTGTAGATTATTATAATTACTGTCTAAGTGCTTATGAGGATTTTTTAGATAAATTTATTAATAAAAATGTAATTGACAATGAGACTCTTGAGAATATTATTAAAAAAATATTCTTAATAATTAAAAAAGCAAAAAATAATGTTATAAGCCATATGGCTCTTAACACAGAAAATTATAATTTCAATATATATCATGGTATAAATACGACAATTCTTGCTCTAATATGTGGTGAAACAATGAAATTAACAGATAGACAGATGAGAGAATTGGCTTATGTAGGTTTATTACATGATATTGGAATGTTAAAAATATCAGAAGAAATTCTAAATAAAGAGGATAAACTAACAGAGGAGGAATATAATAAAATAAAAACACATCCAATAATTGCATATAAATTATTAAATGAAAAAAATATTTTTGGTAGAGATGTTCTTGATCCAATCATTCAACACCATGAGCAATTTGATGGAAATGGTTATCCGAGAAAAATTTCAAAAGACAAGATTCATATTTATGCAAAGATTATTGCCATTGCAGATGCTTTTGAAGCTCAAATAGCAGTAAGAGCATATAGAAAGAGTAAGAGTGGTTATAGCGCTATGAAAGAGGTGTTAGCAGACGCACAAAATAGATTTGATCCAATTGTTTTAAGAGCCTTTTTGCAATCTCTTTCAATATATCCACCTGGGACAATTGTTCAGTTAAACAATAATGCAATTGGTACTGTTACAAATGTTAATCCAAATGCCCCATTAAGGCCAGAACTTAAAATAATTATTGATGAATTTGGCGAGAAACCAACCAAACTTACCATTATTGATTTAAAAAATGAGCCCTCTTTATTTATAGTTAGGGTTTTAAATAAAGATGACTATTTTAATAAGTAAGGAAGATTGTAATGAAAAGAATAATTTTGACAATTTTATTTTTAAATCTATTTTCTCTATTGATTGCCACGGAAAATAATCTTATTGTTGAGTTTAATAATATTTTGAAAATAAAAGATAATAATAAATTAATTTCTTCTTTAAATGAATTTGTTATCCAAAATAGAAACAATATCCCAATAATACAGAATGATAGTATTACTTTTATATACATAGACCAAAAGAATGAAGATAATATAAAAATTTCTCTCTCTTGTTCTGAAAATAATTTTAATGATAATAAAGATTTTTTTAAAAGAGCTGGTAAGACAAATTTTTATTATATTACATATAAAACTAAAAACATTGATAATTTCACATATCAATTCATAGTTCATAAAAATAAGGGGAAAGACAAATTGTCGTATGTTTATAGGGATATTTTTAATCCAAATATTCAATACGGCAAAAGGAGTAAGAGTGTGATTAGAACTTTTGATTCAACAAGAGAGACTCTTCAGATAATTACAGATATTGAGCCAGAAAGCAAAAATTTACTCAAAAGAGATATATATGTATATTTACCGCCGGGATACTGGACAGATAAAGATAAAAGATATCCAGTTTTATATATGCATGATGGGAATAATCTATGGGATAGTAAAGATGCTCCCTGGGGTGGTTGGAAACTCGATACAACAACGACAAGATTAATAAATGAGGGAGAAATTGAGCCTATTATTATAGTTGGAATTGCAAATACAAGTAAAAGAATGCATGAATATATCGGATGGTCAAAGATGTATAGAGAAGATGAGGCTAAGAAGAATGGCATAGATCCAGAAAAAATGAAAGCCTTAACAGATTCTTATGAAAATTTTATTATTAAACAGATTAAACCTTTTATTGATAGTAAATATAGAACATTAACCGGTAGAGATGATACTGGAATGGGTGGATCCAGTGCTGGGGCAATGATATCATTATATATGGGATTTAAATATCCAGATTATTTTTCTAAAATAATTGCTCTATCTGGTGGATTTGAACCATACATTGATTTGAGAGAAAATCATTTTAATAAGAATGCAAATTTAAAGATATATCTTGATTGTGGAACAAAAGATATGGATGGAGATATGAAGGTAGAGACGATAAATTTATATGAGTTTCTAAAAAAGAATGGTTATAGAGAAAATGACAATCTTTTGCTGGTCATAGATGAAGGAGCATCTCATAATGAAAAAGAATGGGCCAAAAGAGCTAATTTATATTTAAAATTTATGTTTGGGAAGAGATAAAGATATTATTAACAACCCAGTCAAATTTTGATAGCCAATCATCTTCTGTATTATTGATATAAAAATCGTAAAGCCCTTCGATTCTTTTTAACTTTTCCTCTTTTGGAGAGCCAAATATAATAATTGGGATTCGATCATTTCCAGATATCTTCATTATTTTTTCAAACATTCTTATATCTTTTATAAAAGTCTCACCATAAAGTCCAATTCCAGTTATAATTAATAATTTTTTATATTTTTTAATTATATCTTTTGCACTAAATTTTTCCCCATTAAGATCAAGTTTACAAAAAAAAGAATAGTTATCTTTTTCTATTGAGGCAGTATAAATATTTAATTTTGATAAATATATTCTTGCAAGATTCTTTCTTGTAAATTCAGAATCCTGTATTATTAAAAACACATGAGGACTATATTTTTTAATTCTTTCAAATGCCTCTATATTTTTTTTATTATTTATAAAATCATAAAGAGAATTTGTCATAAAAATCCTTTTAAAAAATCCCTTCACTTAAAAATTCATTTAAATTATTTATAGCATCACAACATTTTTCGAATTCCTCTCTTGATAATTCGTCGCTTTTTATTTCTTTATAATGAAGGAAACTTGCTGCAATCTTAATAGTATTAAGATAGGATCTAAAATCACATGCATACTTATTTATCCAGTCAATAGCCTCTAACTGTTGTAATTCTGGTTCATTTATCCCTTTTCTTTGAAAATGAGCAAATAACTCTCTATATTGAATTCCATTATCAAAACTAAGAACTGCTTTATCTCTTTTTTCTAAAAAAGCAAGGCACTCTTTTACATAATTAAAAGTTGTATCATTTTTCTCAAGTAGACAGAACATAGATCTTGTTGGCATTCACTATCTCCACTGTTTTAAATGAAATTATTCAAAAATATACTCGGCAACACTTTCATCAGAGTCTTCCCATCCCGACTTATAAGCGTATGCTCTTATTTTGGTATTACTATTAATAGTAAATGGTCCTGTGTATATAATAGCACTAGGAGAAGTTTTTGGATTACTATCATCAAGAGTATATTTAATGGTAGGGCCTTTTGGGATAACATCAATTCTTATCAATTTTTCTCCAGAATATGTTTTATTAGGAGATGGGGAAAAGATTGGTTTATTTACCTTTAAAGTATAAGTTTCACTTCTAACATCAGAATCAAGCCAGTTATTTTTATATGATATTGCCTTAACTGTCATTCCATTAGTAACAGCTATAGGTGTCCCTGTATAAATTGTTCCATAAGAAGGAGTTGGAGTAGAACCATCCGTTGTATATCTTATTGTTGAACCTGTTACTGGTTGAACAAGATAGAGATTTACCTGATAGCCATATTCACCACCTATTGGATTAAAAGAGACATCTGGTAATTTAAAATTATAATTTTTTGTAACAGTCAAAGATTCTGTGCAATTAGGCTTAAATGCTTTTGCCTTGAGAGTTATATTTGCTCCAATGTCATTTAATACAAAAGGTCCACCATATATTTTTGAAGAAGTATCTGGCTCACTTCCATCTATTGTGTATCTTATTATCACCTCTGGATCCGGATGAGTTATCTCTATTACCTGTATATCTTTATACTCCCTATTATCGATAGAAATTTCTGGTTCACTAACAGGATATCCCCCTATTGTATAATTTAAAGTAATAAGATTAGATGATGCCATCCCATCTTTATATGTTATAAGTTTTAAACTGCATGATTTAAATATCTCTATTTCGCCACTTTGCTCAATATATTGGTCCTTCCATATATCCGGAGTTGAATCTATTGCCCAGTATATTCTTGCATCTTGAGTAGAACAACTAACATTTACGACCTTGGTTTCAGTATAACTACCAGAAGGTGTATCACTGGTTGGATCAGATACTTTAGTAAGACCTGCTCTTATCTGATATATAACAGTACAAGTATCAGAAGAAGTAAGCCCTGTTTTAAATGCCTTTGTTTTTAATGTTTTGTCTGTGCTTATGGTAATAGGAGTTCCGGTAAAAAGAGTAGAAGATGTTGTTGGTTCTGTGCCATCTAAAGTATATCTTATTTCGGCACCACTTGTTTCACAGGAAAGAGTAACACCTATTGGGCTATTGTAAACACCAGCGGCAAAAGAAGGATATGCTTTTTTTACTTTATTAAAGACAAATTGTTTTAAAAGTATATTAGAATCTTTCATCCCGTCTCTTATTGCTATTGCTTTTAGCGTTGTGTCAGTAGAAATTGTTATAGGTCCAGTATAAAGAGTCTTACTACTATCTGGAGTTGAATCATCAAGTGTATAATATATATTTGCATCCACTACTGGACAGAATAACTCAACCTGTTGAGGAGAAGTAAATATTTTATTCTCAGGATCCGGGATAATCCCAATATTTTCTATTTTAAAAAAGTATTTCTTTTCAATTGTTGCAGAATATGAAAATCCATATCTGTAGGAAATAGCTCTTAATGTTATTGTATCCTTACCACTTTGAGGTGTAAGAATAATTCCAGCAGATGTATATAAATAAGAGTTAGAAGATGGCCATTTATTATCTTCAAGCGTATAGTAAATCAAAGAATTTGGCGTTTGATTAGTCATGGTAATTAATGAAGAGAAAGGTAATTCTAACTCCTGAGGTTCTATTTCGGGATCAAGAGTCTTAAAAGAATAGGCATATCTATAAATATCAGAATCCTCATATCCATTCTTATAAGCAAATACTTTTAAAATAGTAAATTGATTTATCTCTATTGCCTCTGAATATATATTACCATTTGTTTTTGAGGGGGTTGTTCCATCTGTTGTATAAATGACAGTCGCTCCTTCTGTCTCTGGAATAATGCTAACACTTATTTTATCAGAAGTAAATTCACCTGTAGCAGGGGTTAAATTGAATCCTCCTACTTTGAATTTATATTCTTCTGTTTGTATCTTGGTTATTGGTTCGCCGTCTATGTATCCTCTTACTTTTAAAGTAACAGGTGAAGTTATAATAAATGGTGAAGAATATTTTTTACTATTAAGAGAAGGCTCTTTGCCATCCAGTGTATAATAATAAGTCAAATCTTTTATCTTTGAAGAAAATTTTATTGTTACAGGATTAGAATAAGTCCCCCCTTTTGGTTCAATTATAACAGAAGGATTTTTTAAGGTAATCCATACCTCTTCTATTTTATCAAGGGAACATCCGTAGAAAAAAAATAAAATCACAATAATATAAAATAAACTCTTTTTCATAAAAAATATTTTTTAAAAAAATTATCTTATAATAATATTATATCCATAATAATAAATAAAATCAAGTATTTTTTAGAAAAATTGTTATTTTTTTAAAAATAATAAATATTCGTATGATGTAGTATAGATTTATTTCTCTGTTAAATTTTGAAAAATATATAGATATATTTATACTAAAAAATCCTAATTTGTAAGTTACCCTCAATCTATATGAAAATTAGTTTTACCTCATTATAAGGTTAAGTCTGTCCCTCTTTTAATCAAAATTTATAGGTCTGTCCCTCACTTTATTTTTTTTCAAAAAACTGAATTTTTTGACAAAAATTCATAATTGCTGAAAATGATTAAAATAATATTAGAATTAACAACTATCAACTTTATTTCTGAGGTTAATTTAAAAGCATTTAAATAGTTCTAACTTTCTTTTTATCTAAGATAGTTTCTTAACCTATTTCAGAAAAATATTTTTTAGGATCAACTAATTTTTTTTACACACAATAATGTTATTATTTTGTGTAATTTCATTAAGATTTATTTTACTCATACTTTAAATATAACAAAAAAATTTAAAAAGTAAATTCAGCAATTTAAAACCATAAACCATTAAAATGTCTTAATGTTATGACACCTTATGAGGTTATAAAATATGCACTTCGTGATTGAATCGGTGCCATCTATTATTATTTTGACAAATTTTATTAAATATGCTATGAGTCTACAAAAAGGAGTTTTTCTAAAGTGGAATCCCAAAAAACATCTCTATATAATCTTCATAAGAGATTTAATGGTAACATAATAGATTTTCATGGAGTATTGTTGCCTGTTTTGTATTCTTCCATTCAGGAAGAACATAATGCTGTAAGAGAAAAAGTAGGAATATTTGATGCTTCTCACATGGGGAATATTATTGTTCATTTCCCGGATATAAATACTGCAATTGAAAAATTAAACTATCTTCTTGCAAATGATTTTAGCAAAATAAGAAAAGGCAAGGCTATCTATTCAACAATGTTAAAAGAGGATGGGACAATTTTAGATGATCTTATTGTAATGTGTATGAATGAAAATCTTTTTCATATTGTTGTTAATTTTACCAACATAAAAAAAGATTTTAACTGGATCTCTTCAAAAATTTCATCTCCTACTATTAAAGTACAAGATATGTCCCACTTTTATGCAATTATACCAGTTCAAGGTCCTCTTGCAAAAGAGATTCTAAAAAATGAATTTGGATATCAAATAGATAACCTAAAATCTTTCGAGGTTGCTACTTTTTCTTATAAGAATGAAGAACTAATAGTTGCAAGAACCGGTTATACTGGTGAGGATGGCTTTGAGCTAATAATAAACAATGATTATGCTGAATCTTTATTTACAGAAATTCTTGAAAAAGGCAATAAATATGGCATAAAACCATGTGGACTTGGAGCAAGAGACACTTTAAGAATTGAGGCTGGCCTTCCTCTTTATGATCAGGAACTTGATGAAGAACATTCTCCACTTCAGACAATGGTATATTGGAGTGTTAAACTTAATAAGAATTCTGACTTTATCGGTAAAAAGGCAATAATAGATGGTAAGGATAATAGATTTAGTGATGTAATGATTGGCTTTGAGGTAGAAGGAAGATCTATTCCTCGAACTGGCATGGAGTTAATAAATTCAAATGGCGAGAAGGTAGGATATGTTACATCAGGAACATTTGCTCCATTTTTGAAAAAAAATATTGGAATAGCCTTTGTTAAAAAAGAGTATAAAGAGAGTAATGAACTATTTGTTAAAATAAGAAATAAAAATGAAAAAATAAAAATTGTCAATCTACCTTTTTATAAAAGGGTAAAATAAGGAGATAAAATTGACATACTTTCCACACAGTGAAAAAGAAATTAATGAGATGCTTGAAAAGATAGGCAAATCTTCTTTGGAAGATCTTGTTTTACCTATTCCAGAAAAATTCAGGATAAAAGAGATAGATATAGAAAATGGTAAAACAGAAGTAGAAGTTGTAAATCTTTTTTCTAAAATAGCAAAGAAAAATAAAGAATATAAATCTATATTTTTAGGTGCTGGTGCATATAATCATTTTATTCCAGCAGTTATCGATGAGATAGTAGGAAGACAGGAATTTTATACTGCATATACCCCTTATCAGGCAGAGGTCTCACAAGGGACATTGCAGGCAATATTTGAATATCAAACGTATATTGCCACTTTGACCGGCATGGATGCTTCAAATGCATCTTTGTATGATGGTGCTACCTCATTATGTGAGGCTGTCATAATGGCTATCAATCATACTAAAAAGAATAAAATTCTTGTTGATAGATTCATTCATCCAGAATACATGAAAGTATTAAAAACATACATGAATCCAATCGGGGTTGAGATTGTTATATTTGAGAATAATCCATTCTATTTTGATATTGATAAATTTAAAAAAGAATGGAAGTCAGATTTTGCCTGTTTTGTTGTTGCAAGTCCAAATTTTTTTGGGACAATATACGATTTTTCAGAAATTTCTAACATAATTCATAATGATAAGAGTCTTTTAATACAATCAATTACAGAAATTTTATCTTTAACTATCTTAAAATCACCGGGAAAACTTGGTGTGGATATTGCCTGTGGTGAATCTCAGAGTCTTGGAATACCATTGAGTTTTGGCGGACCTTATCTTGGATTTATCGCATGTAAAAAGGATCTAATGAGAAAACTACCCGGTAGACTCGTTGGACAGACAAAAGATAGAGATAACAATATAGTCTATGTATTAACATTAACCGCAAGAGAGCAACACATTAGAAGAGAGCTTGCAAGCTCAAATATATGTTCAAATCACGGCCTCTGTGCAACAAGAGCAAGCATATACCTCTCTCTTTTAGGTAAGACTGGACTTAAAACCTGTGGCTTAAAGAATATAGAAAATTCAAAATATTTGTATAACAATATAAAAAAATTAAATAAATTTAGAGTAATAGAAAATCAAGCATTCTTTAATGAATTTGTTGTCATAACAGATATTAAATATGATAAAATAAAAGAAAAACTTGAGGATAATGATATTCTTTCTTTTTATCCAATGGAGAAAGATTTTAAAGAGTATAAAAATCATTATCTTGTCACAGTAACAGAAAATAACTCAAAAGAAGAGATAGAGAATTTTATTAAAGTTTTAAAAGAACTTGAATAGGAGAACTTATGAAAGATATGAATTTAATATTTGAAAAGAATAACAATACAATATCTTCTTATAAATTTAATCTTACTAAAAATGAGAAAGAGATCATAGATCATATTCCACAAAATTTAATTGATTTAGAAGAAAAAGTTTTGCCAGATGTTTCAGAGATAGAAGTTGTAAGGCATTTTATAAGACTTTCAAATAAAAATTATGGAGTTGATACTGGCTTTTATCCACTTGGAAGCTGCACAATGAAGTATAATCCAAAAGTAAATGAGAAGATAGCAAAAAATGAGCTGTTTTTAAATTTCCATCCATATTCTGATAATAAAAGAGTACAGGGTATTCTTGAGGTCATGTATAATTGCAAAGAAGATTTGAAAAAGATTACTGGAATGGATGAAATTACTTTATCCCCTTGTGCTGGTGCTCATGGAGAATTAACAGCACTTTTTGTAATAAATGCATATTTTAAACACAAAAAAGAAAATAGGCCTTATATTTTAGTGCCAGACTCTTCTCATGGCACAAATCCAGCATCAGCAAGTATGGCTGGGTTTAAAGTAATTACTGTTAAGTCTGATAGTAACGGCTTTGTTGATCTTAATGATTTAAGAGCAAAAGCAACCGAAGAGGTTGCCTGTTTTATGCTTACAAACCCAAATACCTTAGGCTTATACGAAAAAAATATTGAAGAGATAGTAAAGATCTGCCATAGTAAAGATATTCAGTTATACTATGACGGAGCAAATCTTAATGCAATATTGGGGATTTCAAGGCCTGGGGATACTGGATTTAATGCTGTTCACCTTAATCTTCACAAATCATTTTCTACTCCTCATGGTGGAGGTGGGCCTGGTGCAGGTCCTGTTGGTGTAAAAAAGCATCTTTCAGAGTTTCTACCAAATGAAAATGTTTATTTTGAAAATGATACTTTTTATTTAAAAGAGAATTCTAAATTTTCTATTGGAAAAGTAAGAGAATTTTATTGTAATTTTTCTGTGGTGTTAAAAGCATATATCTATATTAAGACTCTTGGCAAGGATGGTTTAAGAAAGAGTGGACTTTTGGCTTTACTTAATGCTAACTATCTTGCTACCTTATTAAAAGAGAAATTTAGCCTTGCAACAAAAGATCATATAATGCATGAATTTGTTATTTCTTTAGATAAAGAATGTCATGACTATGGCATAACAATAATGGATTTTGCAAAAAGAATTCTTGATTATGGATATCATGCCCCAACTGTTAGTTTTCCATTGATAGTGCATAATTGTTTAATGATTGAGCCAACAGAAACAGAATCAAAAAATATTCTTGAAGAGTTTGCATCTGTAATGAAAAATATTTTAGAAGAGGCAAAAAATAGCCCAGATTTATTAAAAAATGCACCTCAAAATACACCTATTAAAAGAGCAGATGAGGTTATGGCCGCAAGACAACCAATTTTAAAATATACTGAGAATTTTTGATATTTTATTGTTTTCAGATTTAAAAATTTTTGATATAATATAAGTAAGGTGGCAATTTAAAATTTTGAGGTTAATATATGAAAATCAGAATTGATGAAATTAAAATTCCTAAAAAAAGATTTAGGAAAGAGATAGGTGAAATATCTGTTTTAATGAAATCAATGTCTAAATATGGACTACTTCAGCCAATCATTATTGATAAATCTTATAACTTAATAGCAGGATACCGAAGATATATTGCTGCTAAAAAACTGGGATGGCAGATAATAGATGCGACAATTGTCGATATAAAGGATAAGTTATCAAGAGTAGAAATTGAGATTGATGAAAATACTGTGAGAAAAGATTTTACATTTGAAGAGATAAATGAAGCCATTGACAGGCGAGACAAATTAACTAAACCATCTATTTTTAAAATGATAATTAATTTTTTTAAGAAACTTTTTAGATTGTAACATTTATATTTTTAAAAAAGAGAATATTAAAATGGACAAAGATAATAACCGCCATAAAGAAGATTCTTTTGTTGATTTTTGTAATAAATTGGGATCGGATAAACCAGTACCGGGTGGAGGGGCTGCTTCTGGTATAGTGTTGAGTTTGGCAGCAAGTTGTGCAGAAAAAGCAGCAAGATTTTCAATTGATAATTATCTTGAGCACTATTTAAATTCATTTATTGAGATAAAAGAGAAAGGATTTATTCTGGCTGAAAATGATCAAAAGGCTTTTTTAAACTGGATGCAGGCAAGAAAACTACCAAAAGATACTGAATCCGAAAAAAAAGAGAGAGAGGAAAAGATAGAAAAATATGTCAAAGAGAGTGCTTCTGTTCCCTTAGAGATAGCAAAAAATTGTATAAAATTAGTAGAAATAATTCTGGATTTTATACCTTATTGCAATAAATGGCTTGTAAGTGATTTAGCAACAGCGGTTGCCTTTGCTTGTGCATCATTTGAATCTTCTCTTTTTAATATTAGAATAAACATTCCATACATAAAAGATAATGATTTTATTCTGTCTTTAAAATTATTTATAGAGAAAAATGAGAAATATTTTCAAAAGATTGTAAAAAATTCATTAAGAAGTTGTAATAAGAAAATAGTGGGGTAATACTATCCAGTCATAAAATTGTTATCCTGCTTATATTATTAATTCAATTCATCAAAAATACTTTTTCTTTTGAGCAAAACCTTTATTACAAAATCCTTAAAAAAGGGGGGATATCTGTATTTATAATAGAGATATTATTATAAAATAACTATTGCCTTAAAAATATTGACACTTTTTTAAAATTGCTGAAAAAAATAAATTTATTCTGATATTTTTGCTGGAATTATTTCAAGAATCTCTGCTGGCAGAATAAGAAGTAATATTATTTTAA
>DAONLM010000068.1:0-13453 GCA_035406685.1 Spirochaetota bacterium | reverse complement strand
AATAATATACTTCCTGGTCGATATAAAAGGGGATATCTGGATGAATCCTCTCATCTTTATCCTTATACCATTTTACCTTCCTTTCTCTCATATCCTCTATTTTGTTTTTTAGCCTCTCAAGCCTCTTTTCAAACCCATCAACCCCATACTTTTCTACAAGATCAAAATATAATTTCAATATCTCCCTTACCAATACAGCGATACTAAAAGTATTTAAAGTATCGTGTATCTGTTTTAGTTCGTTGTAAATTCTTTCTTCCAGAAATACTCTTACTTTCTTTGTCGCATTCACAGAAGGATAATCTCTTTTCCTTCTCTCTTCTGTTAAATGTTTCTTTTTCAAAAAAGGTAACATTGTATTTATTACCTCTCTTATTATTTCTGACAATCCTTTATTATTTTGTTCTGTTAAAATTTTAATCTTACCAAATAAATTATCGTTAATAACAAAATCAAATTGTAACATTTTTACCTCCAAATAATAAAAAATATTTTCTATATATTAATCACAAAATTTATTAAAAAATCCTTTACAAAATTTTAAAAAAAAAATTAAATTTTACTATTTTTTTCACTATAGATTCTTGACAAAGCCTATTTTTTTTGAATATAACAAATTAAGGGTTTAGGTTATCAGAGTAATCATTTTTCTGTGGTTCAAGAGAATATGGCTGAAAAAATAGATCAAAATAAGAGATAATATCATTTTCATTCTTTCTATCATTTGATATTGTATTGCTATTTCTTCTTAAGAAATAGTCATTTTCTATTATCTTTCCATTTACATCTATGCCACAAATTTCATTTTTGCCAATAAAGTATGAATTTTTAAATTTTGAAGTAATCTTTATTTTACCAGAATCACAATTTATTAAAATTCCGCTATTATTCTTAAAATATACCTCACCACCAGATTTATTAAAAGAAATTATATTCTCTTCACAATAAATATATATATTATCGTTTTTGCTTTTTGAATATACGACTGCATATCCACCTAATAGAAATATGTTAATTCTAATTATCTCTTTGTTTTCTATAAATTTATCAAAAACAATATTTGACAACTGATTTATTGTTATATAAGAACCATTGCCTATTTCAAAAGATATGCTCGAATGAAATCCAGTAAAAAATTCTGTTCCTTCTAAAACTTCGGATTTCTCTTCTACCTTTTCCCAATCATTTTCTCTATATCTTTGGGTCACATTACCTTTTATATCTATTATTTTTATTTTATTCTCACTAAAAATAAAAAAAGTAGTTAGAATGCATATTAAAAAAAATACATTTCTTTTCATTTTGATATCCTCTATTAAAAAATTTCCATCTTTTTTAAAACTTATCGGTAAAATATATAATTATACATTAATAATTATATTCCATTTTCTAATATTTTCAATAATTTTAATTAAAAATTTTAATATAGTAAAATTATTTACAAATATTTTTTTATCTAAAAATCTCTTGAATTTATCTCTAATTTTTGGTATAAATTAAATATAAAAATCTTATAAAAAAGAGTAAAAAATATATGAGTGAAGAAAGATCTTATAAAGTTTTTAAAATAGAAAATGGAACAGTTATAGACCATATTACTTCACCAATGGCTTTAAAAATAATTGAGGTACTTGGAATTAAAGAACAGGGTATTATCTCAATGGGGATGAATTTTTCCTCTTCAAAGACCGGTAAAAAAGATCTTATTAAAATCGAGAATGTATATTTAAGTAAAAGTCAGACAGATATTATTGCTCTTTTTTCACCAAATGCCACTATTAATATAATTAAAGATGGTAAAGTCGTTGAAAAAAGAAAAATAGAAATCCCGGAGATTATACATGCTATTCTAAAATGCCCTAATCCTACCTGTGTCACAAATAATTATAGAGATTGTGAATCAAAATTTGTTGTTGAAAGACATAATGGAAAATCCACAATAGTGAGATGTTTTTATTGTGAAAGAGAAACTATAGTAACTCCGGACATGATAAAATAAGTCTATATTCAAGAGGATTCTTTTAGTTTTTTCTATTTTACTAATATAGACGATAGTTGAATTTTGACCTGCTATAAATAATGAGAGTGGATATTAATTTAGCTAAAATATAATATTTGTATTCTTACCCCAACTTTGTCATAATAAAATTCATATCTAATGGCATTTAATATATGCATTGCTCTTCTTTAATAGTAAGAGTCCCTAAGTTTAAAATTATTAAAATTTATTTCTGTCAAGCAAAAACTTAACAATGAGGAGACTACATTTGATTTTAACAAAATTAATTTGTTAACTATATTTATAAATTATGATAAGAAATGATAATAATCTATTGATGATTAAAATTATCATATTATTTAAATTTATTCAATCTTTTTTTAATTTTTTAATAATTATACACTCTTTTGAAATTTCATTCCACATAAAATTAGTAAAATCTCAAATTCCATGACAAACTTGGGTTAGTATATCTATTTTGCCCGCCAGCAGTTAAACCCATCCCCTTTACAATTAATAGTTCCAAAATTCTTGCAATCCTTGCAATAATTTTGCTCCCAATTTTTATTATTATAAAATATATTCTTAACAAATCCTATAATGAACGCTATTAAAAATATACCAAAAATAATAAATATTAAGTATAAAAAACTCAATAAATAAAACTTCATTGAAAATCTCTTTAGTTAGGTCTTTGGTAAAAAGATCTCAAATTTTGTGCCTGTGTCTTTCTTACTGAATACCTTTATGAAGCCATTGTGAGCTTCTATAATACTCTTTACTATTGCCATCCCCAAGCCAGTCCCTTTCTTTTTATTTGTATAAAAAGGTTCAAAAATTTTTGACAATACCTCAATATCCATTCCACACCCATTATCCTGAATCACCCATTTTATCCATTTATCTTCTTCTAAAATTTTTATATTAATTATTCCGGACTTGACAATTGCATCAGCTGCATTTGATACAAGATTATAAAAAACCCTGCTTATCTTTTCAGAGTCGCCTATTATCACACTATTTGTGTATGAATTAAATACTATCTTTATATTTTTATTTTTAAGATCCTCTTTAACAGTATCTATTAAAGTAGAGATAAGAGCAGAAAGATCTATTGGAGTCTTATTTAATATAATTTCGCCTCTTGCAAAATCTAGTAATTCAGAGGTCATTTTAGTAAGTCTATCTACTTCTTTTATAATTATGTCTGTTGCCTTTTGAACCCTTTTGTTATCTTTTTCCCATATCTTTATCAATTCAGCATATGCTCTAATGTTTGACATTGGATTTTTTATATCATGAATAATAAGAGAGGTGAATTTACCTATAGCGGAGAGCTTTTCTGCTTTTATTAGCTCCTCTTGGGTCTTTTTTAATTTTTCATAAGCCATTTCTAATTGCTTGTTTCTTTTTTCTAAATCTTTAATGTATGTCTCATTCGTTGTTCTAACGGTGGAGCAGATACTCCTTGCAATTTCAATGGAAATATGAGAAAAAGTCTTTAACAAATTTGAAAAAGAGTCCTTATTTAATTTTAATAAAGTCAAATCAGTAGCGGCTCTAATCGTAGCACTTCTAGGGAGTTCGTCTATTACAGCCATTTCACCAAAAACATCTCCATCCTCTTTTTGGGCTAACAATTCGTACTGGCCATCTTCTCCCTCTTTTAAAATTTCTACTTTACCTTTTACAATTATATAAAAAGCATCTGCTACTTCATTTTCCCTAAAAATAATATCATCTTTTTTATAATTTATCTCTTCTGCAACCTTTTCTATCTTTTCATAATCATCCTCTTTTAAATTATCAAAAATAGCACATTTCTTTAAAATTTCTATCTTCTCTTCTTTTGTCATAATAAGTCCTTATATAATCATTTTTTAAAAATATAAATTAATAACATAAAAAAATCAATATAAAAATAAAGAATCTTTTTCAACTATTTTATAAATAGATTCAAGAGATTTTATCCCATCATCCAGAGTAGAAAAAATTTTTTCTTTACCATCGAGAAAATTAACAGCATTATCAATCATATTTGAAAAGTATTTTAATTTTTTATTTGAATAATCAAACTTTTTATATAATGAATAAAAATTTGAATATAATTTTGACTTATCTCTTTTATAAATTTTAAAATATCCATTTCCTATTATTATTCTTCCGAGACTTCCTCTAATATCAATATCAAAACCAAAATATTTTTTATTCCCAGAAATTTCCAAATAAACAACATAAGGGGACATATCAGAATTGTAATGAAGAAAAATAGAATCAAGATCTTCATCTTTTTTTATAATTTTATCAATATTAGGTGATGATAAATCAATGTTAAAAAGATATTGAATAATATCAATTATATGGGTGCCATCATGTATCAGGCTACAATTGCCGTTTATAGAGCAATCCTTTTTCCAGATCTTTAATCCAGACCATAATGATGCTATCACAGAATGAATTTCCCCTATTTCTTTATTCTCTAATATCTTTTTCAAATTTATATAATGATTTGAATATCTTCTTGGATGATTGACAAGTATTGGAACATTATATTTTTCACTTTTTTCTTTTATAAGATATGCATCTTTTAAGTTAACTGCAACTGGTTTTTCAAGAATTATTAATTTAGGCTTTTTCTCTATGGTATTAAGTGTGATTTCTAAATGAGACTTTTCATTTACGGCAATTGTTACAATATCAAGATCTTCTTCTTTAAGCATATTTTCATAAGATAAATAGGTTTTACTTTTTTTATAAAAAGATTTCCATTTATTGAGCCTTTCTTGATCACTATCACATCCGGCCACAATGCTTATTCTTTTATTTTTAAAAAGAGCATAAGAGTGAGAGGCTGGCTGCTCTCTTTTTTTATCAAACTGAAACAAAAAACCAATTCTTCCAAGTCCTATTATGCCAGATCTATACTTTTTTACCATTTTTCACAAATTCCAAACCAGGAAGCAATATGTCTTATAGTAATATGCAAAAAGAAAGTGATTATTATTATACTAATTGCATATTCAATTGGCCAGGGCCATACAATTCTTCCAAATAACAGACCTCCTAAGGCACAATCGATTTGATCCCATGGCATAAATTTATCACCCGGCTTAATCTTTAACCTTCGTTTAAAAAAAGACTTTACAGCGTCTCCAAATATTACCCCAAAACCGATAATAGGCCCAAGAAGATGATAATTTATCTTATCATACTCTATAATAGAAAGATTAAAAGGTAAATTCTTATAAACAATAACTTGAATATACACAATTATTGTAGAAAAAAGAATACCAAAAAAAAGCCCTCTAAAAGTCTTATTTTCACCCAATAATCTTTCACCTTTAAATGTTAAATTAAAATCAAGAGGATACTTTAAAAATGGAACATTTTTCATTATAATCGGAGCCATATTTGCAAAAATAGCTGGCAAAGTTGTATAAATATATTTGCCTAATAAAATTAATATTTTTAGTAAGAATTCCACTTGTTATGTCCTAATTTTAAAATTTAATTAAGATTTAAAATCTTATTATATTTTTTATCCCAGAAAAACCATTTAAGGATTTCATCGTGATATTTTTTGCTTTTTGACGCATAAAATATATCGAAAGGTAAATCTTTATAGTCATCTTCTATTACTCTTATATCAAGAGGCTTGGCAAAAATTTCAACCCATGATTTACCAATATCAGTTGACGATATCACAATTAACTTATCTTTAAGCCCACTTGATTCTAATATTTTAGTTAAATCCTCTTTTACCTCTTGATTTGTTAAGCCGGTAAGCCAATGGATATCCCCCCCAGTCTTTTTTGCTATATAGTTATAATGTTCTGTTGTAAAAGGATCAAGAAAAACAACCAATTTTATCTTTCTTTTTGTCTCTTCTGATAACATATTATATCCCATTATTACTACCTGACTACCAAGTGAGTGAGCAACTATATAGATATTTCTATCTGGCTCAATGAAAGATGATAGTAACTCTATCTCATCACTAAAATTTTTGGGGATAGATGGCCATTTTTTAGGAGGATTTTTAAGGTATTGTTCTAATATCATTAAATTTTCACTGTTTTCATGCTCTTTTGTTATATTGTTATAATTCTGCCAATCAAATATTGCATAATTATATGAAGATTCCATCTTTTCAAAATTAGGAAAGGTTGCGCCATAGGTTGGAGTATTATACAATAGACTTATTATTGCAAAAATAGGCCCTGTTATAACTCCTTTATTCTCTAATATAGAATGTTCCATCCATCCAAATATACCTATACCCTGCCAGCCATGAACAAAAATCATTGTATCCTTTTCGGGGTCAAAAAGGATTTTTTTGTTATTAGTATCTTTTAAATATCTCCCCTTCTCATCTTTATGGGCAAACCAAAAGAGATGCCCATTATAATTATTATCAAATTCTGAGATAAAAACAGGATTTCTTTCCCCATTTTTTATCTGATACTTATCCGATATACAGGCAGTTAAAATAAATAATGATAAAATAAAAAATAAAAACAAATTAATTTTAATATTCATAGCAGTTCTTCATTTTTTTTATATTTTTTTTATATTTTATTTGACTTATTTTAAAATAAGTCTATAATATAATTATAGATAAAAAATTTTAATTAATCAATATTAATTTTTTTATTTTAAAAAATAAAAATAAATTGGAGATTTTTATGAAAAGAATAGTAATTTGTTTTCTTTTTATTTTTAGTACCTACTTTTTAAATTCATCATCTCCACCGTTGGTAAAAAATTTTGAAAAAAGATTTCAAATCGGATTTGGACTTAATGTAACTACCTCCAATATGTTGAGCTTTATTGATAATATTAAAATGACACAGGTATTTAAAAATTTTGATAGTGGAAAAACTTATGATGATTTAACTCCAGAAGAAAAAATATTAATGAGTAAAGAACAATTTGAACATCTAAAAAATTTGAGTGCTAACACAAGAACTGGAATTTTAGTTGCAAATATATTTGGTGGTATGGAGTATGCTTTCCAATTAAGAATTTTATGGAAAATATTAATGATAGAGACAGACTTTGCTTTAGTTCCATATAACGGCTTTTATAATGGAAGGTTTGATTTTGGAATAAATGCAAATGGAGGTATTAGACTTCCTTTTGTTGTAATGCCTTATATAACTGGGGGTGTAAGTCTCTCTTTCCATTTTTATCCGGATGCTGTCTATAAAATAGAACCATGGAAAGCAAGATGGGGCTCTTATGAAAATTTCGCATTCAGATTGGGATTAAATTTTAAAGCCGGGCTTGATTTTAAATTTAAAATATTCTCATTTGGTTTTTACTATCAATGGGCCGTAAAAGATTTTCAGGAGTTTTCAGACTGGTGGGGAGAAATTGTTAATAATCTTGAAAATAATGGAGAATCAGAACAAAATGCTCAGGCAAAGGCTGCTGGTATGATTTTTGGGGCTCAATCAAGATTTGGTGTATCTATTTGTTGGTATATTTATTAAAATAAAGGACTTAATTAATATATGCCAATCTTGTCTGTCTTGTGTTTATTAAATTTTATATTTAATATTCTCATTGCTATTTTTTCTTTATATTATAATTATAAAGGGAAGATAAACATATTAATTTCCTTAATCTCGTTTTTTTTAGGCATCTGGGCATTATCCTATATGTTTATCTTTGATCCTAAAAATATCTCTTATGCCTATACTTTATATAAAGTCGGAGCCTTTGGTTGGACAATTGTATTAGCCTTCTCAATACACTTTGTTTTTGAACTTACAGGTCTTATAAAAGATTTTAAGTTTAAAATTATAGCGATTATATTTTATATTATATACTCAATATTTTTTATAGTAAATATATTTACTCCCATCTTACTAACTGACTTTATCATATATAAAGATATAGTGTATGGAATACTTAATAGGAAATCTTTCTGGTTTTATGCATATGTTTTTGTCTATGCTATCTATTATTTTTTATTCCTAGCAAGTATCATCTACTGGCTAAAAAAAACCAGAAAGAATAAAGAAAAAATAATTGGCCGGATTCTTTTATGTGTGAGTATAATTATGTTAACTCTAACATTATTAACAAATATCTTTGTAAGGCTCATAAATGAAAGAATCCCGCCTCTTGGACTATTTTTTAGTTTTATTTTAGGATTTTTTTCTATCTATTCAATAAGAAGATATGATTTATTATTAAATGACATATCTGTTGATATTAAGCAGCTTCTTACTAAAATGACAGATATGATGATAATTCTTAATGAAGAAAAAAAGATAGTAAAGATAAATCCCAAGGTAGTTGATATATTAAATTATGAAGAAAAAGAATTAATAGGTAAAGAACTTGACATTTTTTTAGAAAACAGAGAAGATTACAATGAAAAGATAACAAAATTATTAAACAAATCGATGCTTTTTTGTGTTTGTAATATTAATTTTTTTGATAAAGAAAAGAATAAGATCCCGGTTATTCTTTCTGCTTCTATTTTAGAGGATAGATATAATGATATTCAAGGAATATTAATTATTGCTCAGGATATGAGGCAGACACAAATTTTAAGGGAAGAGATTATAGAAAGGCAATATGCTCAAAAAAGATCTTTTGAATATATAAATCAACTCGAATATATAGCAAGTAAAACCTTTGAACTTGCAGAATTACCCAATGATCAGGATGTTTTTAAGTTTGTAGGTGAGAATATTTTTGAGGTTATTGGGGAAAGTATAATTTTTTTCTGCTTATACGACAGGCTGAATAATAGTATTCAAATAAAGCATATTCAAGCCACAGAATATGATAGATTAACTCTAAATAAAATTTTTAATAGGGATATCAATAATTTTTGTTTTCACCTACCAGAATTAAAGGAGAATGATTTTTTAACTATTTTTCCAGAAAAACTTACAAAGATAGATAATGATTTAACTTCTTTATCATTTGGAATAATATCTAAAAATAGATCTGATAGATTCTTAAATGCTTTTAGAATTACAGAGACATTTGTAATAGGTATTATAAGAAGAGAAAAAATTTTAGGTAATGTAATAATATTTACAAAAAATAACAATTATTTAAAGAATTTTAAAATAATTGAAACTTTGATAAATCAAACATCAGTTAAAATTGAAAGAAGGCTTGCTGAAAAGGCTTTAAAAGAGAGTGAAGAGAGATATCGAAACTTTATATCTCAATTGCCGGAGGTTGTTATAATTCATAAAAATGAAGAGATACTATTTATCAATCAATCGAGTAAAGAGATAACAGGTTATGATCAAAAAGAACTCATAGGTAGAAATATATTTGATATAATTTATGAAAAGTATAAACCAATATTTCTTCAGAATCTAAAAAAGATTTTTGTTGGTGAAAAAGTAGAGGATTTTGAAGTAGAAATTTTTACTAAGAATGGGGAAAGAAAAACTGTTATTTCAAGATCAATGATATCAATATATGATAATCAACCAGAAGTAGTTACTGTTCTTATTGATATCACAGAAAGAAAAAAATTTGAAGAAGAATTAAAAAAATCAAAAGAAGAGGCAGAAAATGCAAATAAAGCCAAGAGTGAGTTTTTAGCAATAATGAGTCATGAAATAAGAACACCAATAAATGGTATACTCGGTATGTTAAATCTTGCTGATATGACGAATCTGACCCAAGAGCAAAAGAGTTATATTGAAATGGCAAGAAATTCTGCAGACTCACTTTTACAAATAATAAATGATATTTTAGACTTTTCTAAAATCGAGGCTGGTAAATTTGAAATAGAGAGTATAAGATTTGACTTCTTTAATTTAGTAGAAAAGATTATCGATGAATTTAGCTACAAAATATATACTAAAAATTTAGAACTTATATATATTCCTGATTTTTCAATACCCACTTATGTTATAGGTGATCCTAAAAGAATAAGGCAAGTTCTGGTTAATTTAATAGGAAATGCGGTAAAATTTACAAATAAGGGTGAAATATCAATAAAAATAGAAAAAATTTATGAAGATAAAAAAGAAGTAAGACTAAAGTTTTCTATAAAAGACACTGGCATAGGAATTCCAAAAGATAAAATAAATAAATTATTTATAAGTTTTTCTCAAATAGACACATCCCCTACCAGAAAATATGGTGGCACTGGTCTTGGGCTTGCTATTTCAAAAAGACTGGTTGAGCTTATGAATGGTGATATATGGGTTGAAAGTAAATTTGGAGAAGGAAGCTCTTTCTATTTTACTTTAAAGTTAAAACTCACAAAGGACTCTTATGAAAAAGAGAGTTACGATTTTGCCAATAATTCTATTTGTATTATAGAAAAAAATCAAGAAAACAGAAAATATCTATTGGATTTATTTAATTACTTAAAATTCAAAACTTATGTATTTAATCGTATGGAAGATTTTTTAAAATCAGATAATTTAAATATAGATTTTATATTAATGGAATATTACCCTGGATATGATATCTTTGTCTTAAAAGAAAATTTAGAACAAAATAATATAAAATCAAAAATTATATTTATGTATAAACTATTTAAACCAACAGATGAAAAAAAATTAAATAATACAAATATATATTTTATTAAAAAACCGGTTAAATTAAAATCAATAGTAAAGATATTAAAGCCAGACACTTTAATATCTTTTGAAAAAGAAGAAAAAATAGTTCAAGAAAAAAAGGTTGAAAATGAGGAGATAAAAAAGAGAATAAAAATCCTTTTAGCCGAAGACAATCAGGTAAATCAAGAATTTCTTGTTGTCCTTTTTACAAAAAAGGGTTGGGACATTACCCCTGTAAATTCTGGTCTTGAGGCAGTCAATTTCTTTAAAACAAATAAATATGATCTAATCTTAATGGATGTGGAGATGGCTGAAATGGATGGGATTACTGCAACAAAAGAGATAAGGAAATTAGAAAAAGAGACAAATACACATATCCCAATTATAGCACTAACTGCCTATGCAATGAAAGGGGATAGAGAAAAATGCATTGCGGCTGGCATGGATGATTATATAAGCAAACCGATAAATATTCAGGAATTATTTAACAAAATAGAAAAAATTTTGAAAAAATTATAATAGTTAACAAATAGTAGCAAAAAAAGAATTGTCGTGCTTTATTTTCTTGTTCCCATATTAAAATTATTTTACGCTTAGCTCTTACACAGAATTTTGCTTTATAAATTAAAAATATTATAAGTTACAATAAATCTACCTGTTTTATTTTTTCCTGAATCATTAAGGCATCCAAAATAACAAGAGCAGCCATTGATTCAACAACAGGGATAATCCTTGGCACAATACAGGGATCGTGCCTTCCCTCAATCTTTATAATTCTTTCATTATTTTGAATATCAACTGTCATCTGTTCTTTTGATATGGAAGGAGTAGGTTTTACAGCAATTTTTATTATTATATCTTCTCCAGTAGAAATACCACCTAAAATTCCTCCAGATCTATTTGTTTTAAATCCATTTTTATCCATCTGGTCATTTGCCTCACTTGCTTTCATTCTTGCAAGTTCAAAGCCATCACCAAATTCTATGCCTTTAACTGCGCCAATTGAAAATAAAGCCATTGATAATCTTGCATCCAATTTACCAAAAATCGGATCCCCTATACCAGCTGGAACTCCTTTAATTTCAAGTTGAACAATCCCACCAACAGAATCACCCTCTTTTTTAGCCTTTAGAATTTCCTCTTCCATTAATGAAGCAACTTCTCTATCAGCAGTTCTTACACTATTTTGTTCTATAAAAGAATAATCTTTTTTAGTTGCCTTTATATTATGAATTTCAATTGTATGAGCAATTATATTTATACCTTTATTTTCAAGAATACTCTTTGCAATTGAGCCAGAAAGTACTCTTCCAATAGTCTCTCTTCCAGAAGATCTACCTCCTCCTCTGTGGTCTCTTATGCCAAATTTTTTAAAAAAGGTAAAATCTGCATGCCCTGGTCTAAATATATCTTTTAGATTTTCATACTTTGAAGAATCCTGATCTTTATTATAAACAACCATAGCAATAGGAGTTCCAGTAGTTTTGCCTTCAAAAATTCCAGATAGTATCTCAACTTTATCCTCTTCATTTCTTGGCGTGGTTATTTTACTCTGGCCTGGTTTTCTTCTATTTAATTCTTTCTGAATAACATCAATATCAATGGGGATATCTGGCTTCAAGCCATCTATTACAGCACCCAATGCCTTGCCATGGCTTTCACCAAATGTAGTAACTCTTATAATTTCTCCTAATGTATTGGGAGATGTCATTTTTAACATAAAATGATTTGTTAAATTTTCTAAAATATTTGTTATTATTTCAGAATTAGAAAGATAGGAACAATCGATTATAAAATCAGAAAAAGGCATAAGAACTTCTTCTATATATTTTACCCTTTTTTCAAAATCACTTTCCGGGTTTTCTTTATCAATAAGATATGCAGGGATGCCGTCTTTTTTTATTCTTTGCCATAAAATATCAAATTTTACATAAATAAAGATAACTATTGCATTTTTTCTTAATAAATATCTTATTTCTGGATTTAGAAATGAGCCGCCTCCAGTACTTATTACACTCCAATCTGTATTGGAGATTTTTTCAGATGCATCTTTTTCTAATTGCCTAAAATTATCACTTCCTATCTTCTTATAGATTTCTCTAAAAGAGAGCTTTTCTCCAAATCTATCAAAATATATCTCTTCTATTACTGAATCAATATCAATAAATGGGAAAATTAATTCTTTTGCTAATAGTTTACCAATCGTGGTCTTACCACAACCTTTTGCGCCTATTAAAACTATATTCATTGTTCAATTTATACTCTAAATTTCTACGTTTGTCAAAAAAAATTATAAAATAAATAGAGTTGGGTAAGAATTTTTTTAGGCAATTAAAAAAATAGATTTATCCTAATGTTAATTTTATTTGAGAAAAAGATTGTAATAGTTTCATTTATTTTTGGAGTAGAATTTTAAATAAATTCAGTCAATAGTAGGTCTCAAAGCCTATTACTTGATAGCAATCATTGTAGATTGCTTTATAAAATGGGGTGAAATTCCCTTTAAAATGGGACAATTGTCTACTTTTCCACCACCTCTTTATCTCTGTCAATTTCAGCCATAACCTCAACGTCACAAGACTACATTTCTTCTCAAATCCAAGCATCCCCATTTTCTCATATTCTTCAATAAATACCTGAAGAATAAATCTCAACAATTTTGCCATGCTGAAAAAATTCAAGTCAGAATGGATTTTTTTTAAAAACCTATAATCTTCCTTTGGCAAATAAAAATGTATAGATGCCTCGGCATTTATTTTTTCGTAAACATTCTCATCCTCACACCCAAAACAGTATCTTTTTTTGATTCTGTCAGAAAACTTTTGCAATACATAACATATTAATTTTGATAAAGAAATATTCTCTTTTTTTGCTATGTTTGCAATCTTTTTTTTCA
>DAONLM010000067.1:0-13466 GCA_035406685.1 Spirochaetota bacterium | reverse complement strand
GTCTCAAAGCCCACTACCTGATAGCAATCGTTGTAGATTGCCTTGTAGAATGGGGTGGTATTGCCGGAAAAGTGGGATAATTCTCTGCTCTTATTCCACTTTTTTATCTTTGTTAGTCTTAAAAATAACCTTAATGTTATTATACTACATTTCATCTCTACGCCGGTAATCCCAAGTTTCTCATACTCTTCCAAAAAGAGTAGGATAATTCTCCTCAATAAACAACCCATGCTGAAAAAATTAAGATCAGCATGGATCTTCTTTAAGAACCTATAATCCTGTTTTGATAGATACAGATGAATCCTACTATCCCCATCTATTCTTTCGTATTTATTCCCATCTTCTGGACCAAAACAATATATCTTTTTTACTCTATTAACATAGAGTTGCAAGATATATACAATAAGTCCAGAAATAGAGATGTTAAATTCCCTTGCAACATTTTCCAGTTTTTTCTTCATATCTGAGTTAACCACAATATGTAACTCATGCTCAAAGTTATAGTTTTTTAAAATCTTACGAATATTATTCATAAAACCCTCCTTAACAAAAAATTATTTTCTATATATTAATCACAAAATTTTTAAGAAAATCCTTTACAAAATTAAGAAAAAAATAAAATTAATATTGTTTTTTTTATAATTTGTGATAAAATATCTTATAAATAATTTTTATTATGGGGTAATTTTATGAAAAAAGTTTTAATTACAAGGTTATTTATTTTAATAATTTCTATTTTTATCTGTTTTGGAATAATGAGTGCAGAATGTTCTCCTGAAGAGCCTCAAGAATCTGGTTCTACTATTTCAACAAGCATTACATCTTCCACTATTAATCAAAACTTTACCTGGACAGAAAGAAATGTTCCTGGTAGGAGCAACATTTCTCGTTGGTTCTCAATCACATCGTCGAGTGATGGGAATAAACTTGCCGCGTGTGCAGATGGCATGAAAAATTTAATCATAGGAGAAAGATAGATTTTTTATAAACTGCATGATAATGTGCGGTTTTTTTTATTTTCAATCTCTTATATTTTATCAAAGGCACTTTCTTTAAATTACAAAAAAATAAATTTATTCCCGTATCTTTACTGGAAGTAATGAGAAGTAATATTATTTTTAATCATTTTCAGCGATTATGAATTTTTGTCAAATTTTTGAAAAAATCCTTTACAATATTTAAGAAAAAAATATATGATATACATAAATAAAAAAATATTATATAATGTTTATATAAATTTATGTAACTTTTAAAAAAAATCCGATATAATAAATATGAAGAAAATAGCCATTTTTATCTTTTTTTTATCTTTAACTACTCTTCTCTTTTCAGATAAAATTTTTAATAATCTTGACTACAAACTATTATCCCCTATTCCTTTAAAATTCTATCCAGAAGAAAGAATCCAGTATTCTCCTATCACTTTAAAAATAGAATCAGATTATGGTAAAATATACTATCTTGTTAATAGTAATTTTTCAGAATCAGAGCCTTTTGAGTACATTGATGGGATTTACTTAAAAGGAGAGAATAATAGAATTGTTGATTATGATATAACAATAATTCTTGAAAAAGATGATGGTAGAATAGGACTATTTTCTACCACTTATCGAATAAATAGAATAGAGGAGAAGAGAAAAATTAAAGATATAAAAAACATTTTTTATAATAAAAAAATATTAAGGGATGATCTTATTACCGAAGTAGAATATAATTTTAATGATACTAATTATGGATTTTATATTAATAAAAATAAATTTGAATTTCCAGTAAATATCTTAAAACAAAAAGAGAATATAAAGAGAGTCACAATATCAGAAAAGGATAATACTGTTTCACAATATTTAGTGGGGATATCTTATGGGGATCAATACCTATTTAATACAGATATTGATGGATATTTTATAAATCTTGTTGATCCAATGCCGCCAAGTTTTGGTTCATTATATTGGGGACAGGTCTATAAACAAAAATCAAAGATAAAAATAAAGCCATTTGAAAAAGATGATACAATATATTATTATTACAAAGAGTGGAATAAAGATCAATTACTATTTGGGCCTTCTATTGATACAACATCTGACTGGATAAAATATACAGAACCCGTAGAATTAACATCAAAATTTGGTGAGAATGGGATAATATCAATGGCAGCATATTCTATAAGTAAAAATGGCAAAAAATCAAAATTAGCAGGACCTTACTATTTTAAAGTAATGGATATTGATAATACTTTTACACAATATTTTCCAGAGGATAATAAAATTTTTAAGAAAGAGATAACAATTAATGATAAGATGCCAGAGGAAATTAGAAATATTTATGATAAGGCAATAATTAAATTCAACGATTATAATAATGATGAGAGATTCTATTTTACTTTTAATTCAAGATTTTATTCTGGTAGATCAGAATTTCTGGTATGCAGGGATAAATATGAATTTATCAATAATGGCGAAGATCCAGTAGAAATTCAATTTTTTTATTCGAATGGTGAACAATTTGCTAATATTAATCTTTTTAATAAAGAGTATACACTTCCAACTCTTAAGAATTATAGGTCAAACTATATTGATCTATCAGAAGATAGCATCATTGAGTTTTATATGCCAGAAAATTTAACAGTAAGATATGAGATAGCAAAAAATTCAACAAAACCATTACAGGTTACAGAGAAATCTTCGATTTTCCCCGGTAAGATTAAAATAACAGAAGAGAATGGAAATGAGTCTATTTATAAAATAAAATTTGCAAGTTTTGATAATAACTCTAACTTAATAAGTGAGAGTGAATATTACTATATAAAAATAGATAAAAAGTCACCAGCACAAGATGTTATAGGAGAAGGGATCGATTTTTCTATTTTTCATAATGAGGAACAGGTTTTAAAATTAATACCGCCAGAAAAAGATGCAAAAATTTATTATAGAATTAATGAGAATCCAGAATGGATTCTATATGATCAACCTTTAAAATTTATTCCTCCAGATTTTGGTCAGTATTATATCGAATTATATGTAAAATCAGTTGATAAACTTGGAAATCAAAGAGAAAACGAAAAGCCTTTTATAGTAAAATTTGATACAAGGGGGATATTTGTCGATACAAATGCGAAATTTAGCGGGAACGGAACAGAAGACTCCCCTCTTAATTCTTTAGAGAGAGCAATATATCTTGCAAAGAAAAAAAATTTAAAGATTATATATTTAAAAAATAGCAATCTCAATCTCTCCTTACAAAATATAGTGGACTCTGATATAATCATCCAGCCTTATAGTATTGAAAATAATATTAAATTAAATCTTATAACCAGTGGTATCTCAAAAAAAGAACATAAGTGGTTTAACATTACAAAAAATGGATATCTTGAATTCAGAAACATTGATTTTAATATAACAAGCGGGAATAAATTTGCTTTTCTTGATTCTTCAAAAATAAAGATATACAATGCTAATATAAATATTTTTAATAAAAATACGTTTTACCTTATTGATGGAAAGAATTGTAAAGTAGGTTTTAAATATACTTCTCTTAATGCAGATACGACCTCTGATATTAACTTTATAAAATTAGATAATGGAGTACTTTTCGTTGATTCAATGAATGCAACTTTTAAGGTAAATAATCTTAATTTATTTACTGTTGCTAACTGTAAAAATATCTCTTTAAACAGGATTGATATTTCTATAAATAATAGTGGTAATTCTAACTTTATTCTTGCAACAGATAGTAATATTCAGAGTAAGAATATTATTTACAGGCAGAATGGAGATTTTAAGGTTGGGAATGTTTTTTATTTAACTAATTGTAAAATGTCTCTATTAGAGTCTGATTTTATTTTTGATGGTAATCCTTTTGAAATAAAAATCGCTGAATCAAAAAAGAGTTCTATTTCAATATCTGATTCTCTTTTTAGAATTAAAAAGGGTTTTTCTGTGATTGGTTTTAATGTTTATGATGGGGATATTTTATTTAACAAATCAATGCTTGATACTCAAAATACAAGTCAATACTCATATAATTTCAGAATCGAAAGAAGTAACATAAAATTTTTTAGTTCTGTAATTAGAAATTATAAGTGTGAACAGGCTATATCATTTGTATTGAATAAAGCGATTTTTGAAGGTGTAAATAATTCTATATTCAATGCATATAATGAGAAATCCTTTAATTTCTGGATTACTGAGGGTTCTAAAATTACATCCATAAATAGTTTTTACTATTTTAGTGAAAAAACAGACAAAAATTGTTTTATCTTTGGCAATAATGAAAAAGAGGATTTTTTGAATCTCTCTTTATATGCAAATGCAGTTACCACAAATACTACTCTTTTTGAAACATTGAAAGATTTTAATAAAAAAAATTATCAAGAAAAATTTGAACTGGATAATATATTTTATGACTTTAAAGATAATTTTAATCTTGAAGATGACTACTTTTTTATACCTCAGATAGATTCTCCTTTACTACAGGGGGGAGTAGATCAGGTAGATTCAGGTCTAACTATACCAGAATTTGATTTTTTTGGAAAGAATAGATTAATCGGTGGGATAGGTATAGACATAGGTGCAGTTCAGGTCTCTGGTTATATTAGATAATGAATATCGCAATATTTAATCACTACTGGACAGATTTTTATACCTCAAAAGATAGGATAAATTCTTATGGAATATTAAACTATCTTAAAGAGATTATAGACAAAAGGCATAACTGTCTTGTCTTTGATACTGTAAAAAATTATAAAAAAGAGATTGAGTTACCAGAAGAACTTTTTTATTTAAAAAGATATTTAAAAGAGGATATCACAGAATATCTATTTTTCAATAAATATTATCAATTTGGAGATAAAAAAAATTTTAATCATAAAGAACTTATAAATTTTAAACCAGATGTAATTCTTGTATCATCTTTTGCCTTTTGTTATTTTAATGGATTTAAGGAGAGTATTATTTATATAAAGAAAATAGTAAAAGATGCTATAATAATAGCCGGCGGAAGTGGGGCATCATCTAATCCAATATACTATTTAGAAAATACTCCATTGGATTATGTTGTTATTGGTCCTGCTGAAATTTCTCTTAATAAACTTCTTGATAATATAGAAAAAGGGAAAGATTCAGAGATAGAAAATGTTATCTCAAGAAAAAATATTTTTTCCTATAAAAAAGATCTTAATTCAATATACTATTTTTCTCCTTTTATAATAAAGATAAATGATAGAAGAGTATCTTTACAATTAACAAGGGGGTGTCCTGAAAACTGCTCCTATTGTTCGATAAAACTCATTGCTGGCAATAAATTTTTATTCTCAAGTATAGATGATATTAAAAAGAGTATAGATAATCTAAAAGTAGATAATATCTGTCACTTTTGTTTTGAAGATGATAATATTACCTACAAAAAAGAATATTTTCTGGAAATAGTAAGATATATTAAAGAAAAATTTAAAAATTCTACATTTTCATTAGAAAATGGTGTATACTGGAAAACTATTGATCTAAAATATTTAAAACAATTGATAAAACATGGCTTAAATCAACTGAATCTATCTTTAACCTCAATAGATTTTAATGTCTTAAAAAATAATAAAAGAGATTATTCAAAAGAGGAATTTGATGAGTTTCTAAATTTAGTAGAAAATTTTTCATTGCCAGTTATTGTATATTTTATATGTGGGCTTCCATTTGATACAAAAGATAGTATTCTTGAAACCCTATTATATCTTGCCTCAAAAAAAGTTATAATAGGGATATCCCCTTTTTATCCAGTGCCTAACACAGAGATTGAAAAAGTTATAAAAAAAGCCTTAAAACCAGAACTATGCAAAGGAAGTTCTTTTTACAAATGGGCAAGAATAAGAACAAAGAGCCTTATTACTTTCTTTATTATTTCAAGATTCATAAATGCTATAAAGAAAATAAACTTTTTTGATATAGAAAATTTAAAAGAGATATTTTCTAAAATAAAGATCACTGATTTCAAAATAGAAGGTAACAATTTATCAAGAAGAGAGTTAACAATAATAGGGATAATTTATTCAATAAAATCTAAAAAAATTTTTGCTATAAAAAATGAAAAAAAATACTATTTACTTGAAGAATATATATGTGATAAAAGTATCTTAAGAAAATTTTTTAAAAAAATATTAAATGAAATAGATATATACACTGATTATGGAAAAATAGAGCCTAAAAAATGGAAAGATCTATGCAAAATTTTGTCTCAGTAATAATACCGGTTTACAATAGAGAGATAGAGTTAAAAAGAGCGATAAAGAGTGTTTTAAATCAGAGTTTTCAGGATTTTGAGATAATAGTTATTGATGATGGATCTAGTATAGATATAAAAAGAATAATAGAGGAATTTAATTCTGACAGACTGGTATATTTAAGAAATGAAAAAAATAAAGGGATATCATTTTCAAGAAATAGAGGGATAAGTTTGGCAAAAGGGGATCTTATAGCATTTTTAGATAGCGATGATGAATGGTTAAAAGATAAACTTAAAAAACAGATAGAATATCTTAATAATACTCAATATAGAATTGTTCATACAGAGGAGATCTGGATTAGAAATGGCAAAAGAGTAAATCCTAAAAAGAGGCATACAAAGAGTGGTGGCAACATCTTTATTCAATCTCTCGAACTCTGCCTTATCTCTCCATCTTCTGTGCTTATTAAAAAAGAGATATTTGAAGAATATGGATTATTTGATGAGGATCTTTTGGTATGTGAGGATTATGATTTATGGTTAAGAATCACAGCAAAAGAAGAGGTTGGCTTTATTAAAAAGCCATTAATTATAAAATATGGTGGGCATTCTGATCAATTAAGTAGAAAATATGAGGCAATGGATAAATTCAGAGTAAAATCATTGATAAAATTATTAAATACAGTAGAATTGAACGATTATCAAAAAAAAGCAGTAATAGAAACCATAATAAATAAGAGTAATATTTTATATAATGGGGCAATAAAAAGAGGTAAAGTAGAAGATGCTGAAATTTATAAAAAATGGTTAACTGAGATCTCTAAATAAAAAACCGAAAAAATTACGACAATTGTCGTATTAAGGTATTATTTTAGTTTCGCTGAAAAATTTAATTACCAGATTTCTTCTTATCTCTTTTTGTTTTTAGAGAGAAAAAGATAAGGATGCAATTTTATTTTTAGAGATATCAAATTGCAAATTTAGCCTGAGGTTAATTTTTTTCGAGAAAAAAATTATAAAAGTGGTATTTGTTTTTCTTAAAATTTTCAATAAATCTGATTAATAATAGGTTTCAAAGCCTATTACCTGGTAGCAATTGTTGTATATTGCCTTGTAGAAAGGCGTTGTGTTGCCCTCAAAGTGGGACAATTCTTGTGACTTCCACCATTTTTTAATAGTCGTTAGTCTCAAAAATAACCTCAATGTCATTATGCTACACTTTTTCTCAAATCCAAGCATCCCAATTTTCTCATATTCTTCAATAAATATTTCAAGGATACTTCTTAATAATTTAGCCATGCTGAAAAAATTCAAATCGGCATGGACTTTTTTTAGGAATCGATAATCTTCCTTTGGTAAATAAAAATGTATAGATGCATCAGCATTTAGCCTTTCGTAAACATTTCCATCTTCATTACCAAAACAGTATCTCTTTTTGACCCTATCAGAAAATTTTTGTAATACATAGCAGATTAACCTTGATAAAGAGAGATTCTCTTTTTTTGCTATCCTCTCAAGTTTTTTTTTCATATTAAAAGTAACTACAAAATGTAGTTCATGATCTTTTTTGTAATTTAATTTTGTATTCATAATAATTCCTCCCTAAAAAATAGTTTTTATTAATTAATCACAAAATTTTTAAGAAAATCCTTTACAACTTTTAGAAAAAAATAAAAAAAATTTTTGCCTAAAAATAAAATCTCCCCTTATAAATCTTAAATAATCATTCTTTTGACAAAATAATATTTTTTTAGTATAGTCATAGAAACTTAGTTTAAATGAGGGTTATAATGAATAAAATTAAATTCTTTTTAATAATTATTTTTTTAGGATTTTGTTTTACAATTTTTTCTCAGGATGATGAAGAAGATATAGAATATTATTCTTCTGATACATCAACTATTCTAAAAGATTCAACTACAAAAGAGAATCAAAAGGAGTCAACAACAGATATCCTTCAATTACAAAGAGAGATTGATGCTCTTAAAAAAGATGTAAAAGAGTTAAAAGATAAAACAGACTGGTTTTCTTTTATATTTGAAGGTTCAACAAAAGTAACTTATGGGGTCTCTTTATGGGCAATTGGTGGGACTATAAATAGTTCCCCAAGATTTAAACAACCTTTGCCAATTGCTCATGGTTTTGATTTTGAAAATAATATAAGATTTAAAATGGATTTAGGTAAAAAAATAGTGGCCCAAAGTAAATCGCCAAGTGAAGATGGAACAGAGATTATAATAAAGTTAAAATTTGACTCTCTTGGGCTATCTAAATTTCAACCTCAGGGTGGGTGGTATGTTGTTGATGCAACGGATGATACTGGTAAAAAAACTCAGGTATTTTTCCCAAGACTCGATACATCTTCAAATGTACTTTTTGGTAATTTTTACATTGTTCTTGAAGAGGCAAAGGTAAACAATTTAATGGGAACTGGATTTTTCTTTGATTATAGCGATGTTAAAACTGTTCATAAATATTACGGTGTTGAACAAATGGTCGATGTGTTAAAACTAAATCATACATTTTTTAATAATGGTTATATTGCAGACACATCTGACGATACAAAATATGATTCTCTTTACTATTCTTTTAATCCTTCTGAATATAGTTATTTACATTATGATGCAAATAGTTATGAGCCTTATAGTGGTGTCTCTGAAGCAATGACTCTATGGTCAAATGGAATGCTAAAAAGAGATCCTCTTAATCCAAATGTCAATCAAAGGCCTCATGGTTTTGCCTTTGGATTTGATAAAGATATTACTGATGGTTTTCATTTTTTTGCAGAAGGGGGTATTGCATCAAAAGATGCCTTTGACCCAAGATATCTTGAAGATAGTTATGTGGATTATGGATTTTTTGCAAGATTTTCTCCAAAATTTCATAGTAAGACATTTGTCTTTGATCCTAAGATATCTCTAAGTTATGCATTTCAAACAGATGCCACTGGTGATATGGATTTTGGATGGTCAACATTTGCAGCAGGACTCTCTTTACCTTTTGATATTAAATTAAAAACCGGTAAGAATGATAGATTAAAATTTGAACTTAACTGGAATATAAATGCAAAATTTGCAATTCAGAATGTTGCAACAATGATATCATTTCTTGCAGAACTTACCTTACTGGATGAAAAATTATATATTAAATTCCCTTTAATCTATTCTTATAAATATGGGAAGGGTGGCTTTTTAAGAGTTGGAAATGAAAATATAAAATTTTTAGATCAATTATATGAAGATTATCTATTTAATATGAGTCTCATAGCTGGTTTTGATTCAAAGACTTTTTTTGGAGATACATTCCAATATAAGGTTTCAAATACCATTCATTTTACAGCAATATATTTTGAATATCCAGCAGAAATATATTTTTATGAAATATTAAAAAATGAATTTATCCTTCACAATCTTGGACCAGAAAAGATAACATTCTATTTAGATTTTACATTTGGGCTTGCAAGAAATGCAAGATTAATAGATTCAACAACAGAATTTAAGTATAAATATGACTCTACTCTGGATACATGGGTGGATGTTAAGAATGGGGAGCCAATGAAATGGAAGAGATGGCCAGGTGGTAATGCTCTTTCTTTTGAATTAGGTGTTAACTTTGATATAATAAAGAATCTGGCAGTTGGAATTTCTGCTGAATCGCCGAAGTTACTATTGGGAGTAATAAATCCAATTGGAAATCAGAGCTCATTTGGGACATTTAAACTCTGGTCTGAGATTAAGTTTTAATGCTTGAGAATTTTTCTTTTGAAAAAAATAAAAGAACTATAATCATTGCATTAAAACTTCCAGATACAAAAGAATTCGACTTTTATAACTCAATCGAAGAGATGAGACTTCTTGCCTTAACACTTGGGCTTGAAGTCTTAAATATTTTTACTCAAAAAAGAGATAAAATAGAACCAGATTTTTTCCTCGGAAGAGGTAAGCTTGAAGAGATAAAAAAATATATAGATGAAAACAGAATAGAATCAGCAATATTTGATAATGAACTTACCGGTGTTCAGGAGAGAAATCTTGAAAAAATATTAGGAGTTACAATTTTTGGAAGGACAGAGATTATTTTAAATATTTTTAATAAAAGAGCAAAAACATTGGAGGCAAAACTTCAGGTTAAACTTGCCAGTATGGAATATCTCTTACCTCGATTGAGAAATAGATGGGATCACTTTTCAAGAATAGAGGGTGGAATAGGGATGAGAGGTGGTGAAGGGGAAAAACAGATAGAACTCGATAAAAGAATAGTAAAAAATGAAATTGCAAAGATAAAGAAGAAACTTGAAAAACTTGAAGTTCAGATGGATAACAGAAGAAAAAATAGAGAAAATGAAAATCTTGTCTCACTTGTTGGTTATACAAACGCTGGTAAATCTTCTCTTATGAATCTGCTGGCAAAGACAAATCTATATGTGGAGAATATGCTTTTTGCCACGCTTGATAATACAGTTAGAAGAGTTTATATAAATGAAAATTTAATTATTCTATTAAATGATACAGTTGGCTTTATAAATAAATTACCACACTCATTAGTTGCATCTTTTAAATCTACTTTAAAAGAAATTGCCTCTTCTAAATTAATTCTTCATGTTATTGATATCTCTTCGCCGGCAATGGAAACACATATCAAATCAGTGAATTCTGTTCTTGAAGAGATTGGTGCAAGTTCTATACCGATAATTAAAGTTTATAATAAGATTGATCTCATAGATCTCAATAATTACCAGGATCTTAATGGTAATGAAAACAGTGTTTTTATTTCTGTAAAAAATAATATTGGAATAGAAAATCTAAAGCAAAAAATTTTACAATTTTTTTGACTTTTGGATAAATTTTAATTATATTCTCTTAAAAGAATATTTAATAAAACTATTGTAATAGTCGAAAATAAAATAAAAATATCTAATGAAAAAGGGATGTATTATGGATCTCGAATTAATAAAAGTTAATAAGGAGAATTGCGTTAATTGTCATAGATGTATAGCCGTATGCCCCATTAAATTCTGTAATAATGGAAGTGGTGATATTGTAATTGTCAATAATAAAGATTGTATATATTGTGGTAGATGTGTTGAAGCATGTGAACACAATGCAAGATATTTTGTAGATGATTTTGAAGAATTTTTATCAAAGCCGCATGATAATCTTGCATTTATAGTTGCTCCTTCAGCAGTTGTATCATGGGGACCTGATTTTAAAAAGATAATCTATTATCTTAAAAATAATCTTAAAGCCAAAAAGGTATACGATGTAAGTTTTGGTGCAGAGCTTACTGTATTAAAATATGAAGAATTTATTGAAAAGAATAAACCAAAGTGTGTGATAGCACAACCATGTCCTGCTATTGTTAAATACATTGAGATGTATATGCCAGAACTAATGGAATATCTTGCACCTGTGGATAGCCCAGCCATGGCAACGGCAAGATATTTAAGAGAGGTAAAGGGATTTGCTGGCGAGATAGCATTCTTAAGTCCATGTATTGCGAAGGCTTTTGAATTTAAAGATCCAAATACACATAATTATATAAACTATAACATTACATATAAAAGTTTAAGAGATTATATTGAGAGAAGAGGTATTAATTTAAAAGAGTTGCCAGATGGTAGATTTGATGAATTTGAAGCAGAAAGAGCCGTAAATTTTTCAAGGCCTGGTGGCTTGAGAGACACAGTTTTGAGAGATATAAATATACCATTTGCTATAAGAAAGATAGAAGGTGAAATTGTCTATGAAGAGTATTTCAAAGAATTATCCAATAACATTAAAGAAAATAAGCCATTTCCCTTAATAGTTGATATTTTAAATTGTGAAAAAGGGTGTAGTTTTGGACCTGGGACTTTAAAACAATTTACTCAAGACGAGGCTGATGCCTTTATAAACGAAAGAATTAAAGAACAACAAAAGAAATTTGGGACGTTAAAAAATTGGAAGAAGAAATTTAAAAAATTAAAAGATGAATTAAAAAATAATAAGTTTGAAAGAAAGTATACAAAGAAAAAGAAAGAGATTGATACCTCTATTTATAAAGATGAAGAGTTGCAAAAAGTATATATTGAGATGAAAAAATTTGAAGAAAAAGATTTTAAAAATTGTAGAGCATGCGGATACCATTCTTGTGAAGAGATGGCAAAAGCAATTCTTGCCGGGCTGAATAAAAAAGATAATTGTCATTTTTATCTTATAAAAGAGTTAAACGAAAAAAATGAAAATCTTATAACTCTTGCTCAAAGAGTTCATAAATCAATAACTGAGGTAAATGAAAAATTAGATGGTATAAAAATAATATTTGCTGAAATTAATAATTCATTTTCTATAACTCATGATGCATTGTTGCATGTTAATAATTCAAATGAAGGGCTTGTTAATCTTTCTAAAAATTTTACTCCCATAGTAGAAGCAATAACAGAGATATCGGATCAAACGCATCTTCTTTCTCTTAATGCAGCAATTGAGGCTGCAAGGGCTGGGGCTGCTGGTAAAGGTTTTGCTATAGTAGCACATGAGGTAGATAAACTTTCCAGTCAGACAGCAGAAGAGGTAGAAAAGATTACACCAATGGTAAAAGAATTAATAGAAAAAATAAATCAGATAAATAAGAGAGGCGAGACTGTTTTAATGGATTTAGAGTCTGTAAAAAATAGTTATGAAGAATTTTTTAATACAATGCAAAATATAACAATGTTAATGCAGGACTTAATGGATGAATCAAATAATCTTTTAAAATTAACTGAATAAGAAAGATAATTGTTATATTCTAATAATATCCCATTGTTAGAAGGGGGATATCCCTTCAAAGTAGACAGATATCTGTATACTTCTTATTATTAAATTATAGCTATTTTAAATATTTTTTTTATTTTTTATATAAAAAAATGTTTTTAAATCGTAAATAGTAATTTTTACTTCATATCAAAAATTCTAGTAATAGAGGTAATCTATCAACAAATTCAAAATTTTTATTCTTAAAATAAAAAATACCACAGAAAATATAATTTTCTAATCCTTCCTTTATGTTATTTTTCTTTAAATTATCATTTACCCTTTTAAAACTTCTCACAAAATCCTCAATTTTTTCTATTACTTCACTCTTAAATCTATCAAACCATACCTTTCCTCTTATTTTTAACTTTTTGTTGTATCTAACAGCGAATGTTCCCAATACCCACTGCATTATTTTTGATAGATTCTCCCCTCTTTTGGGTCTTATAATAAAATGACAGTGGGTATAAACAAATACGAAAT
>DAONLM010000066.1:0-13604 GCA_035406685.1 Spirochaetota bacterium | reverse complement strand
ATTTTCTCAAAAATTTTGTGATTAATAATTAGAAAACAATTTTTATTTCAAGGAGGAAAAATTATGGAAAAGTATGATTTTGTTCTAAACAAACTTTTATTAGAAAAAATTAAAAATTTAGCAAAAAAGAGATCTATCTCAATTTCTTTTTTAATGAGAGAGATCTTTAAAAAGATTATACCAATTCTTGAAAAAAAGCATCTCAAAGAAAAAAGAAGAGAAAAAGAATATCCAATAGTCTGTGCAACGCATAGAGTAAGAGTATATCTTCCTAAAAAGCTATACAATCAATTAAAGTTAATTCATAGCCATCTAAATACATTCAGTATGGCTGTGCTTGTAAGGGAGATATTGAATGAGTATTTTTTTGGGGTTGAAACTTTTGGGGAGAAAGAGTTTGAAAATAAAATTGAGAGGCTAAAAAGAAAACTTGATGAATTAAGAGAAAGGAAAGCTGTGGTTGTGAAGAAAGGGGCTGGGAAGATTATGTCGCCTGATATCCCCCACGAGCCTCATCCAGATCAGTATTTCCTCCTTACTTTTGACTCAAAATTTCGGCTTTTGGAGATAAAATTTTTGTAAAAATTAAAACTCTATTTAAATTTTTACCATTTTATCTTTATTAATCAAAAATTCACTTAGGATAAATTTATCTTTTTAATTAGCTAAAAACAAAATCACTTCCTTGTTTATATTTATAAAAAGGCTTGCAATTTTAAAAAATATTAAGTATAACTAATAGTATGAAAATCTATATAAATAATCTTAAAGTTAATACTATAATAGGTGTATATAATTTTGAACGAAAGAAGAGGCAAAAAATTTTTATTGATCTTGAAATAGAATTTAATCTCTCCTCTGAATTTAATGATTCTATTAATCAAACTGTTGATTATGATCTGGTTTTAAAAGAGGTAAAAAAATTTGTAGAAAATAGTAATTTTTATACACTCGAAAAATTATGCATTGAAATAATAAATCTTATTTTAAAAGATGAGACTGTAAAAAAAGTAAAGTGTAAAATTAGAAAAGATAAAAAATTTAAAGATTGCAAGACTATTTATATAGAAGAAATAAAGGAAAGATAATGGAAGAAATTTTAAAAAAAATTGTTGACAAAAGAGTTAAAGATATAAAAGATAAAGGATATAATCAGGGATTTTATCTCCCAGAAAAAAGAGAAGTTCCATTAAATATTCCCAATCTTGATAAGGAAATAATAATCTGTGAAATAAAGAGGGGTTCTCCTTCAGAAGGTAAGATGAATGATATAGTAAACCCGGTTGATTGGGCAAATTGCTATATCGAAAGTGGTGCAAATGTAATATCTGTTCTTACAGAAGAAAATTTTTTTTATGGTAACCTTAAAGATTTAATCGAAATTAAAAAGAGTATTAAAGAGTGTTCAGTATTAAGAAAAGATTTTTTATTATATGAAGAAGATATAAGAATATCTTACAGGGCAGGTGCTGATCTTGTTCTCTTGATTGTTTCTATTCTTAATTATGAAAAATTAAAAAGACTGAAAGAATTAGCAGAAGATCTTGGAATGCTACCTCTAATAGAGGTGCATAATCTTGAAGAATTAGAGATTGCTTTAAAATTAAATCCAAAACTAATAGGGATAAATTCAAGGGATTTAAAGACATTTAATATAGATAGAAATTATCCAATTGGATTGAAGAGTCTTATACCAGAAAATATAAAAGTAATTTTTGAGTCTGGAATAAGAAATTATACAGATGCTTTTTTTATTGGTAATAGTGGTTTTAATGGAATTTTGGTGGGAACCCGAGTTGTTAAGAGTGATAATATTAAAGAAAAAATAGAAGAGATAAAAAATGGTTTTATAAATGGTTATAAGAATAAAAATAACTTTTATCAAAAGATATTTAAAAAGATATATTTTGACAAAAAGATAGTTGTTAAAATTTGTGGCATAACAAATATTGATGATGCAATATTTATAAGAGACAATAAGGTAGATATAATTGGTTTTATCTTTGCAAAAAGCCCAAGAGAGATATCAATTGAGAAGGCAAAAGAGATATCTTCTATTTTAAAAGATAGTGTTTTAAAAGTTGGCGTTGTAGTAGATAAGAATATAGATCAAGTTGTAAATCTTGTAAGAGAGGGATATCTTGATGCCATCCAATTTCATAATGATATGAATAATGATCAATGTATGTCATACAATGTATGCTGGTATAAGGCTATTCGAGTAAAGGAAAAAGAAGATTTTTTGAAAGAATTTTATAGCCCTATTGTGCTTTATGATGCATTTAGTAAAGAGAGTTATGGTGGCACTGGCAGGACAATTGATAGTAAATTACTTGATTTTGCTAAAGAAAAAGACATAAGATTATATCTTGCTGGTGGAATAAATGAATATAATATTGAAGAAATTATTAAAAATTGGCAACCTCTCTTAATTGATGTTAGTTCTGGTGTAGAGGAATCACCAGGTAAAAAAAGTAAGGAAAAAATTTATCTGTTTTTAAAAAAAATAAAAAAAATAAAAAATTAATTTGATTTTTTTAAAAAGATATAGTATTATAAAGGCGATGATAGAAAGAAGAAAATATAAAAGAATACCAGATACTATACAGGTAAAATATGAGATTATTAATGATAAGATGAAAGTACCCTATTCTTCTTATACAAAAGATATAAGTGCTGGGGGATTTCTTATTAGGATTAATAGCTATATTCCTGTTAATAGTATTATAAAATTAAAATTTTATATAAAAGATCATGATGAATTCATACCAGCAGAGGCAAGAGTAGTCAGAATACAAGAGATAGTCAAAGAAAAATTATATGATGCTGGAATAGAGTTTGTAATTATAGAGAAAAAAGATTTTGATTTGTTATCTCAATATGTAACAAATAAGATAAATTTATAAATTTTTATTTGTTAAGAAGATTGAAGATTTTTAGAGAGAGGGTAGTATGGAACTTTTTAAAAATGTAAAAAATGGTTTTATCGAAATGATATTTGGTCCTAGATGGACTTATATAGCAACAGTGAGAACTTTTTTACAGAATTTTTTAGCAATTACTCTTGCTGATAACAAATGGGCTGATGTTATATCAATGGCTGCAAGTGAGCTACTTGAGAATGCAGTTAAATATGCCTCAGATGAGGGAACTAAGATATCAATAGAGCATATAAAAGATGAAAATAAATTGTATCTACATGTTGAAAATTTTTCTACGCAGGAAAATATTAAAGTATTGTTATCTGAAGTAGAAAAAATAAACAAAGGAGATCCACAAGAAGTCTATTTAATGAAGATGCAGGAAGCTGCTTTAAGAACAGACGGTGGAAGTCAATTGGGGCTAGCAAGAATTAGGTATGAGAGTAATGCTACTATAAAAGTAGATATAGACGGGGATCTTGTTAAGGTAAGTGTAATTTTTGATCTTAAATAAAATATATTTGAAATTAGAATAAAAAAAGGAGTTAACATGAATAGTTTTGGTATTGATAATGTTATTACAGAAAAAGCAACAGTAGAATTAATGGATATTGCTAACGGAATAAAGGTGACATTCAGTGGTGATATAGATGTACAGAATCCAGAGCCTATATTTGTACCTTTTTTTGAACAGATACATAATAAAGTAATTGAAACTAATATAAAATATGTTGAATTGGATTTTAGTAAGTTAACTTTTTTAAATTCAAGTGGTATAAAAACACTTATTAAATGGATAACAAAAGTTACCCCATTACCCCCAGATAAGAAATATAGATTTAAAATAATAGCAAATTCTGAAATAACCTGGCAGGAGACATCTTTAAAGATGCTTTCAATGCTTGCCCCAGGTTTAATAGAAATTCAAATTAAATAATTCTTTTTAAAATCTATTTTTAATTTTTATAAATTGTAAATGTTAGAGGGGGTAGCTAATTACTTTTTTCTTACAATAAAAAAAAGAAATTTTATTTTAGTTATATCTTAAATTAAGATTGCCTATTTTTAAAAATACCTTCAAAGTTTATGCAAAAGATATATTATGGTGAACAGACAAAGAATGCTTTAGATAATTTTATTTCTTCTTCTCTTAATTTTGATTTTATAAAGGCATTTGCAGAGGTTAAAAAAGCCACTATTTCTGCAATTCAGGAATATAATGGATATTTTAAACAAGAGATTTTTGACTGTATTATAGAAGCAATTAATAAAATAATATACGGTGAATTAAATTCTAATTTTGTTTTATCCTTACAACAGGGTGGGGCTGGCACAAGTATTAATATGAATTTTTGTGAGGTAATAGCAAATTTTAGCAAAGAACTTTATAAAGAAAAATATAATGAAGAAGTTAATATTGACCCACTGGAGGATATAAATAGATATCAATCAACAAATGATCTATTTCCAACAGCAGTGACAATTGTCGTATATAGACATTTAATAGAAATAGAGAATTTAGTCATAAAATTACAGGAAGCTCTTGTAAAAAAAGAGACAGAATATTCAAATATTTTAATTACAGGAAGAACAGAGTTACAGTCAGCACTTCCAATAACACTTGGTCAAGTTTTTGGTGGATGGGCTGGAAGCATTGAAAGAGATAGATGGAGATTAAATAAATTAAAAGAGAGAATAAAGACAATTGCTCTTGGTGGAACTGCTTTAGGAACATGCTTTTTTGCACCTCAGGAATATATTTTTATTGCAGAGAGAAAGTTAAGAGAGATTACAGGTTTACCACTTTGTAGAAGTCAGAATCTTGTTGATGAAATATCAAATCTTGATAAATATGTGGAACTCTCGAATGGCTATAAGACATTAGCAAACAATCTATTTAAAATAACCGGAGATCTTTTATTATATACTTCGAGTTTTATTAATGAAATAAAGCATCCACATCTTCAATATGGTTCTACCATTATGGCTGCTAAGGTAAATCCAGTTATTCTTGAATTTGTAAGAGGCCTTGCCATCGAGATAGAAGGAGAATGCTATAAAATAGAACAATATGCTAAAATAGGGCAACTTCAATTAAATGCTTTTTTACCATTTGTGATAGATTGTTTTATTAAAATATATAGTTATATTAAATTGGCAATAAATAGTTTTATTAACAAATTCTTAAACAGAATGGAAATTAATAATGAAAAAATAGAGAAGAATTTGTTAAATTCTAATATTTTATTAAATTCTTTAATCCCTGAATTAGGCTATAATGAAGTAAAAAGATTATTTATACTTGCTCAGGATCTTGAAATTCGCACAATTGAAGAATTTAAAGAATTTGTTATAAAAAATTCTACTTTAAATAGAGAAAAAATTGATAAATTGATAGACCCAATTGTTTTAACAAGCTCTTTGAAATAATTTAATCTATTCTTTATTGAATTTATTTATCTTCGATATATAAAATTTTATACATTTTTAAATATTTGTTTATATAAATTATAAATTTTATGTTTGAGTTTTATTTTTTCAATCTATATTTATTGATTAATTTTTCATACCATAATATATTTTTTTAAACGATATTGCTTGATTTTATAAAATATTTATGCTATTCTTCATCTATGATTAGAAAAGAATTAAAATTTGATAATATCGAACAGATTCTTGAATTTACAAAGCATTTTTCTACTGGTGAAATTATTGAATATGCTCAATTTTTAAGAAAAAAATATTTTTCAAATAAAATAGAACTCTGTTCTATTTCAAACATAAAATCGGGTCTATGCCCGGAAGATTGTAAATATTGTGCACAATCTTCTTTTTATAATACTAATATAATGGAATATGATCTTCAGCCAGTAGAAAAGATACTTCCTTTAGCAGAAGAGATGAAAAATAAAAATGTTAAATCATTTTCTCTTGTTACGAGTGGCAGAACTCCAGATGATAAAGATTTTGAAAAAATAATCGAAATAATTAAAATTATTAAATCAAAAGTTGACATTTCAATTTGTGTATCAATTGGTTTTCTTTCCAAAGAGAGAGTAAAAAAACTAAAAGAGGCTGGGGTTACAAAATGTCATCATAATCTTGAAACAGGTCCTAATTTTTTTGAGAAGATATGCACCACTCATACTTATAAAGATAAACTTGAAACCATTAAAAACATAAAAGAGATTGGCCTTGAAGTCTGCTCTGGAGGAATATTTGGTCTTGGCGAGTCTTTAAAAGATAGAATAGAGATGGCTTTTGAACTAAAAAAATTAGGGGTAAAGTCAATTCCAATTAACATATTAAGAACCATTAAAGGAACTCCTCTTGAAAATATTCCGAGAATAAATGAAGATGAATTACTTTTATCAATAGCACTCGTAAGAATAATAAATCCAGATGCTACAATAAGAATTGCTGGAGGAAGGCCATTTTTTAAAGAAAAAGAAAATGAAAAATTGATTGGTGCAGGCATTAATGCCTTTATGGTAGGAAATTATCTTACAACAACAGGTATTCCAATAGAAGAAGATCTATCTTTTTTTAAAAATAACGGATACCTAATAATAAAATAATTAATAAAATAATTTTTTAAGTGTACTATTATGATAGAAATATTTATTTTTTGACATAATTAGAAATTTTTGATATAAAAAATAATTATAATTCAAAATGGGGTTTTTAAAAAAAAAATGAAACTTTCAACAAGATCAAGATATGGCGTTAGATTTATGCTTGATCTGGCAAAAGATTATAACAAAGAGCCTATTCAATTAAGCAATATTTCTAAAAATGAAAAAATTTCAAATAAATATCTTACTCAAATAGTATATAAATTAAAAAAACTTGGACTAATAAAGTCAGAAAGAGGGGCTTACGGTGGCTATTTTTTAGCAAAATCTCCGGAAAAAATTACATTAAAAGAGATTGTTGAAAATCTTGAAAATGGTTTATACTTAGTTCCATGTGTCAAGAATCCAGAAGTATGCGATAAGAGTAATAAATGTGTTTTTCATAACTTGTGGGTTTATTTATCAGAGAATATAAAAGAGACACTCGAAAAGATAAATTTAGAAGATCTTTGTAAAGTAGAAAAAGGAGAAATATCTCTTAATCAAATACTAAAAAAATGAATATTGAAGAAATTTTTGTTTTAAAGACAAAAAATATTCATAAAAAAATATATGCTAATGTTGATTATTCTGAAATAGAAAATGATGTAGATCATCTACTTTCATTTATAGAGAAAAATTATAAAGATATAGAATTCTTAAAAAAAATAGAAGAAGTAGTAAATTTACTATCGATTAGAGTAGTAATTGAAAATAAGGAATATATAGATTCCTTTTATAAAAAAATATTAAACTACTATTCAAACCTCTTAAAAATAGATAAAAATTCATTTTTTGCCTTAATATTTACTATTATAATCCAAAATTATGGATATGCAGGTATATTTGAAATAACAAGACTAATATTAAAATTTTTATTAAATGAGTATGATATCGATATCCCAATTGAAGAAAAAGAGAGTATATATGATATTTTCTCTGAAATAATTCAAAATTTAATAAAAATGTCTACAAAATCTTCAAGTTATACACTATTTAAAGATTCTTTAATAAGAAATAAAATAATTCTTTATCTTTATGAATATTATAAAAAAAACAAAAGACTCAATATATTTTTTAGATTTGCAGGAATTGGTATTGAACCCTTAATGTTTTCTTATACAATAAGAATTCTTTATGAAATAGAAAATGGCAAAGAAATTAAAAACTTAAATATGTACTGTTATGATGAAGAAAAAAAGATAACCTATTTTTTAAATAGTAACTTATTTGAAAAGATATTTTTAAAATTAAAAGAGAGCATCTGTCTGGAAAATGATTTCAAAATAAAAAAGTTAAAGACAAATTTAAAAATTGCAAAAAATGATTTAATAATAATTAATGAATTAAAAGTTTTAGAAAATATTGATTTTATAATATTAAATAACTTATCTATTGTAGAAAATAGCGAAAATCTCTTAAAAGAATTTTCTTTCTTTAAAGAAGGCAAAATTATCATTGAAAAAACAGAGGATACAGAAATTGATAAAAAAATTTTATATGAAACAGGATGTAAATTACTACATGAACTTGCATCTAATTTTGATTCACAAAGAAATAAAGTAGTAAAATTCTTACTATTAGAGAAAAATTCTAAAAAAGAGATTAAAAATATAAAAAATAATTATGAAGATATAGATAAACTATTTTTTGAATATAACAGACTCAATCATAGTGAATTAAAAAGAAAAATTGATTTGATTAAAATCAGAGAAAATAGTGACTATCTAAAATATGCTTTTTTACTATGCGAGACTGGCCATCATTCTAAAGCATTTGAAATTATTAAAAAATATTATGAATTAGATTATAGTCTATCATATAAAATATTTAGAAAAATTATTCAGGATACAAAGAATAAAAAATTAAAAAATAGTGTTGAACAATTTATTAAAGAAAATAAAATAATAGAAAAAGGTTTTGCTGCTGATTTGATTGAGGCTATTAATGATGAAATAGATGAATATTTTGAAAATAATAAATTCACTCACAAATTAAAAAGTGAAGACTGGGTTTAATTTATATATTTTAAAGCAAGTTTTATCTTTTTTCTTTTTCTAATCCTATTATTTGTATCATTATCATAATCTTTTGAAGAAATTAAAATTTTATATTCAATATCTCTCGAATAATCTTTATAATTATTATCCCCTACCCCTAATAACATCTTATTACCCTCCTTAAAATTAATATTACTTTATTTATCGACAAAATTTTAATTTCTTATACAATATTTGAAAGTAAATTTAATAAGGAGTAATATATTTATAATATAACGATTATTTAATAATTATAAAAATATACAGGGGATATCTGATTTGCAGAAATGGGATATCCCCATATAAAAAGGGGGGATATCTGTATAAAAAAAGGGGATATCTATAAGATATCCCCTTTACCTAAAATATAAAATTAAATGTTATACTATTAAATAAGGGGAGGATAAAAATTGTTTACCTTCAAATACTTTTGCATTTTCGTATAAAGTTTGTAACACTTTGGGCTTATTATTCGCCATATCTATAAAAGAGGTGCTTGAATTTTGAAGAATTAAGTCTTTTGATAACTTTACAGATTCTTCTGCCATATCCGCATCTCTTATAATTGATTCAGCACTCTGTAAATTTTCTGCCTCTGTTAATAATTTCTTTAAAGCAGACTCAAGTCTATTTTGATAAGCACCAATATCAGACCTTTGTGCATTAACTCTTTTTATAGCATAATCAATTACTCCAATATTCCTATTAGCGTCATCCTGAGTCTCAAGTGATATTATCTCATTATTTTTATTTATATCTTTAAGTTTGAGAGCAGAAGCTGTCATTGTTCCAATAAAAAGTTTAACTCTCTGATCCACTCTTGGGCCAATATGAAGCCACATCGAACCCGTAACAATTCCTTCAACATCAAATCCCTTTGCAAACCTACCAGTCAAGATATTCATTCCATTAAATTGAGCCTGAGATGCGATTCTATCTATCTCATCAACAAGCTGCTTTACCTCTGTCTGAATGTATTCTCTCTCTTCATTACTATTAGTTCCATTTGAGGATTTTATCGCCAGTTCTCTTATCCTGTGTAGAATATCGAGTGTCTCTACTAAATAACCTTCAGCAGTCTGTAAGAATGAAATTCCATCTTCAGCATTCTTTTCAGCCCTGTATGATCCTCGTATGTTACTTCTCATTTTTTCTGAAACAGCAAGATTTGCAGCATCATCTCCTGCTCTATTAATTTTAATACTGGATGATAGTTTTTCCATATCTTTTGTTACATTAATGTCATTATATTTCTTTTGCCTCTGTGCAAAAATTGCTTCTAAATTGTGGTTGATAATCATAGTTTCCTTCCCTCCTGTGAAAAGCTTTTATATTTTAGATTGATCCCCCAATCAATCTAAAATCATTAACTATATCGGAAAGAGGACTTCATAAAATTTAATAAGAATCATAATTTTTTTAAAAATCTTTTACTGAATAGTTAATAACACCCCTTACAACACCATCAACATAAAAAGAAGTTTTATCTATTTTAACTGGCTGGTATGAAGAATTATAAGAATAAAGATATATCTCATTATTCTTAAAAATAATCTTTTTTATCATTACTATTCCCTTATTACTGCATACCACAACATCACCATTTTCAAAAAAATTTTTTCTCTGAACAATTACTATATCTCCATCATAAATTTTAGGTTCCATCGAATCACCTCTTGCCTTTACCAAAAAAGCCTCAGTTACAGGAAAATTTAAAATTTTATCAGAGATAGGAATTCTTTCAATTATCTCGCCAGAAAGAATAGAACCATCAGGCCCACATTGAGCCATTCCATAAAGATTTAGATAGACTATACCATTATTTTCTATTACCTGATAATTAGATGCATTATTAGGATCTTTTTTTAATAAAGATTTTTTTTCAAGTTGCTGAATATGATGAAAGACAACACTCGTCGAAGAAAGCCCAAGTTCACTCTGAAGATCTCTTATTGTCCAGCATCTTTCTCTATTTTTGAGTAATTCAAGAATTCTTTTTTGAGTAGGATGAAGATCTTTCATTAATATTTCCTTATTTTCTATAATATTCTAAAAAATATTTTAATAAATTTTAAAAATTTGTCAATATTTTTCTGTCGTTGAAAACAAATACTTAATATTGATCTTGAAAAAATAAAAAAGAAAAAAATTATCTTTTTTCATTCGAAGCCTCCAAATTATATTTTACTAAAAGTTCATTTTTATAAAATAATTTAATCCACTTATTAGGATTTTCTCTAACTTCTATTTTCATATTTGCTAATGAATATCCTTTATATTTAGGAACAATGTATATCTTACTGTTATAACTTATTTCATTTACCTCTGAAATGTTAAAAACTTCCTTTCAACTTTGCCTTTCCCCTGTGGTTGATTTTGAGATATATTTATTCTTTCATTTTTGGTATCACATTAAAAATTACTTCTTAAAAATTTTATTACTTCTACAAATACATAATTAATAGCCCTATTTATAATCCTCTCTCTATCGCCAATAAAAATCTCTTTTTTTATAAAAATTCTATCTTTAAAGATAAAACCAAAATAGACAAGACCTACTGGCTTCTTATCTGATCCACCTGATGGACCAGCTATACCAGTTACGGCTACTGATATATCTGTATTAAACACACTTTTTAACCCAATTACCATCTCTTTTGCTGTATTTTCCGAAACTGCGCCGTCTCTTTTCAATGTTTTCTCTTTTACTTTTAACAATTTTTTCTTACTCTCATTTGAATAACAGATAATACTTCCCATAAAGACATTTGAAACCCCCGGATTTCTAACAAAATTTCCAGATATATTACCTCCGGTTATTGATTCTGCAAAAGATATTGTTAATCCTCTCTGTTCAAGTTCTTTATAAAGAATATAAGAAAGATCATAATCATCTGTCCAAAAAATTTTATTTGTATTGAATTTTTCTATATAAAGATTTTCTATCTCTGAAAAATCTATTTTCTCTTCTTCTTTAAAAAATTTTGTTAAATGAATTTCTACCCAGCCCTTTGATGTAAAATAGTACCCAACATTCATATCTTTATTATCAATATCTTTTACAATATCGTATATTTCACCCTCTCCTACCCCATACAATCTAAATACTCTTGAATGCAATATTCCATTAATATAATTATTCTCTTTTAAAATTTTTATAATAGAATTTTGTATCATCGGAATATTTTCTTTTGGCGGACCAGGTAATAAAAAAAATATCTTATTCTTTTCTTTATAATACATACCAGGGGCTGTCCCATTTTCATTTTCTATAAAATATCCGCCTTCTATAATTTCAGCCTGTTTTTTATTCGATTCAGAAACAATTCTACCTCTATTTTTAAAAAAAGAGACTATTTTTTGCCACTGATTTTCATTAAATACTAATCGTTTATTTAAAAATTTTGAAAATGCCTCTCTTGTAATATCATCTCCAGTAGGTCCTAATCCTCCCATTAAAAAAATTATGTCTGTATCATACGAATATTTTAAACCACCACAAATATCATCTATATTATCATGAACCGAAACTCTTTTTAAAACTTTAATCCCCATATTTTTTAGAAATTTGGCAATAAAAGTAAAATTTGTATCCTCAATAATGCCGCCCATTATTTCAGAGCCAATTGTAATTATAGAAGAGGTAAACATCTATTTAACCGCATTTATAGTAAGATTTATTTCAACAATTTTATTATCAATATATTTTAAATTATAGTCAGTAATATCATAATTAAAAATACAGGTAATTAAACCTAAATGTTTTTCTTCACTTAACATATATTTTAATAAAAGTGTTTTTAAATCAGTAGCATTTCTTATCTCATCAAGAATCTGTTTTAATAGTATATAATTATTTTCTTTGGCAAAATTACTAACAGTAATATAAAATTTGTTATTTGAATATCTTAATATCAATTCATAATCATAAGGACCATAACTATAAGCATTTGCATTTTGAAGCATCTCTTGAACAACATAGGCAACATTTGATACATTCTTTTTAATTGCCTCTTCATTTGTAAAAAAGTCAGAATGAAATTTATAAAGATAATAATTAAGATATCTTATTAGAAATACTCTGAATTCATTTATTTCATCCCAGCTTATCTTTTTAAAAAATACATTTATAAGAATATCAGAAATCTTATCATCATGATGCAATGAGACAGAAGGTATAGCATTATCCTTTTCAAATTTTATCTCAATAATATTATTAGGAGTTATATTTATATCTTTTACATAATCATTTATTCTTGCAAAAAGATTTCCCTGAATCGATTGAATTATTTTATTTGATTCTTTTCCTAAAAAACCATCATGCTGTTTTTTATAAAAAAGAGCAAAGATTCTTAATGTAAATTCTGTTGTAAATCTTATAAGAGTAGTCTTATCCAGAACTTTTTGAAAAAAATGTATTATATTACTATCTATCTTTTCTGTTAACATTTAATCTCCCTCATTTATATTATACTATTTTTTTAAAAAAAATAAAGATTTTTTTTAATTTTTTTTATTAATAATTTTTTCTTATTTTTTTAGTTATTTAACATCAAATAAAATTTTAATTTTAAATATTGATAAATTTTTATCTTAAAATCACTTCTGCTTTAAATTTTTTTAAAGAAAATTAAAAATGATAACTCTTCTAAATATAAAAAAAATAAATGAATACAATTTTATTTTTAGACAAAAATTTTATTTTTTTTCTTAAATTTTGTAAAGGATTTTCTAAGAAATTTTGTGATTAATATATAGAAATATTTTTTGTATGGAGGATTTTCTATGAATACAAAATTAAATTACAAAAAAGATCATGAACTACATTTTGTAGTTACTTCTACTATGAAAAAAAAGATTGCAAACATAGCAAAAAAAGAGAATATTTCTCTATCAAAATTGATCTGCTATGTATTGCAAAAGTTCTCTGATAGGATCAAAAAAAGATACTGTTTCGGAAATGAGGATGGAAATTTTTACGAAAGACTAAATGCAGATGACTCTATTCATTTTTATTTGCCAAAGGAAGA
>DAONLM010000065.1:0-13725 GCA_035406685.1 Spirochaetota bacterium | reverse complement strand
CCATTCGCCACCAGCAGTAGACAAACCAAAGCGATGCCCTTAATCCAAAATGTACCATAACCCAGGCCGGCTCTCATCCCACCCATACTTCTCTGCAGGAATCAACCACACATTCTTTAATCCATACTTCTCAACTATATATTTGAACCGCTCTGAAACCAGAAGCCCCGGTGCTGCTGGCACTTCAAAAATATCCACACCAACCCACGAACTCTCCTCTAGGATAATTCCTTCTTGCCTAACGCGATGGCCACCCAACCGACAATAAAAGCATGTAGGTTCTCTCTCCCATACTCACTTTGGATGCTATCCGTCTAGCTTAGCCCCTCCCCATATAACCTCAATCGAATAATAAGTAGGCATACCGGATGGCAAATATCCGGTTTTTCTCGTTCCTATTCGCACCACCCCCACCGGGGAGAAAAACTTGACCCCCCTTAAGTCTTCCTGCTCATATATGGCTTTAAACCGATCCGAGACTAGCAAAGTAAACCCGGCACCCCATACAAAATCTCCCCACTTCTCCGGTTTCGCACTGGACAATTTCACCCGGTGAGGCGGAAGCCACTTAAGCATACTTACTGCCCTACCACACACAGGACAGTAATCCTTTGCTTCATCACTGAACATCACCGGATCCACCAGGTCAGCATATGCCTACTTCGTTTCAAAACGTATTCTCCCTTCAGGTTTAAGCACATAAAACTTCATCTCACGGACCTCCTAGTAAACGCTCAATCTGATTCAGAGCATCAGGAAATCGCTGTCACATCTCTGGTCGAGCGTAGATGTCACGCAAAAAGCGCAGAAATTGCTCCTGCGTTGCTTCTGGATTTCTAACAAGCCAATCAACCACCTTATCCTCATACGCCCGATGCCAGGCCTGGTATCCCCGATGACTGGCTTCGTCCAGAGCCCGCACTACAGGTCTTCCCGGCCGAAAAGTCCTCGCAATATTGGATGTCGTCCAGCCCCTTGGCCACACGCTGCAGCACCTCGGCGGCTTAATCCATCTTATCGGCGTGCTTGCCCACATCGCCCAGGCTGGGGATAAAGCCTGCTATCGCCACATCTGTCCATCCCGCTTCACCTGGACGATCTGAAAGCTTGCGGCTAATCTGCCTGAGCCATCAAGTCGCGCATCTCTAACAAAGTCCGAACAACATTCAGGTTATTCATCTTTCTCTATCAACTCAAAAGCCGGACATATTCCCCCTCAAGTTCCGTAATTTCAACACCAAGTTTATTGCCCAGCGGCCAATGATCAATAATCAGTCTTGTCAGGGAACGAGATGGACTATGATCAGATTGCAACGTTTTCCCACGAACACTGGATATCATCTTTTTTATCTTGCGTTTGGCAATCTCAAGATGTTGAAGGGGGATTTCTGTCCCATCCGAATTCTCGTATGTTTCTATGGCTTGCAAAACTCTTTCTGCACGCCTTATAAAATTATCAACGTTGGATATCTTCATACTCACCTCTAACTTACAGAATCTCTTCTGGAATTGGCTACCGGCCAAACCGGTAAATCACTCCTCCTAAAATAATATAAAAGTGTTTTTGATCTCTACATCGATTCACTCAACTATTTCTTTTTCTTTTCTTTTTTACCATAACTTTTCTGCTGGACCGCTGCATCTTTTTTATTCTTTATTTTTTCTATAAAATTTTCTGATATATAATCTTTTAAAACTTCTGATAATTTCCTATGAAAAATTATAGTTTTTTCATCGAATTCCTCTCTCGGTATTTCGGCAATTCTAAAACTTGTAGCTCCAGGATGTCCTCCACCTCCTAAAAAGTATGCTCCAAAAATCTCTTCAAGAATTCCCTCTATCTCACGCAAATCATATTCCTTAAATTCAAGACTCCTTCTTATTTTATAAAAATACAATTTATATACTGTATCATAAAATGCTAAAATTCCTACTGCTCCACTTCTTTCTGGAACAAGATTTGATAGATCTGTTATAAGCTTACTAAAAATACAGGTAGAATCTTTATTTTCAGCAAGTGATTCATATTTTTCAATATGTGGCATTAACAGTAGTCCGGTATAATTTATAACCTTAATTTTCTTTGCTATTTTTTCGAGTGTCTCCTGTTTAGTCTTGCTCATCTTATTTATAGTAGCAAATACCTCTTCTGCGTTATTGATATACTTCGGGTTTCCCCATGTAAGCCATTTTAATCTATCTGACAAAAAATAAAACCATTTTTCATATAACTCTCTGTTTGTTACATACTTACCAAATTGTGTATCAAAACATATACCAACCAATAGACTCAAAACGATGTTTCGAGGAAAGAATTTATTGTAATCTATCTCTCCATTTGATTTTGTGCCAACTATATTTAAAAATTCAGAGAAAATCTCACAGCAAGAATTGGCAAGAGAAAATAATGGCGTTGATTCTTCAAAAATTTTTTCACTATCACCACCAAAATGATGGTCAATTTCTATTGAATCTTTCTGACCTGTGCTTTCTCTTAACTTATTTATTTTTTCAAATTCTGGCAGTAAAAAATGAGTAGGAGTATCACAACAGACAAAAACTGGTTCTTTATTTACAATTAATTCATAAATAACATCTATTTCTTTTATTACATTAATATTATTATACACTGCAATATCAAATAAAAAATCAAGATTCTGATCAAAGCCTTCCGGAAGGTATATATAGCATTCTTTATTATAATGTTGCCTCAAATATAAAGAAAAAGCCACACTACATCCAACTGCGTCTGGATCAGGGCTAAAATAAAAGAAAAAGAATCTATTTTTCTTTATTATTTCTTTTATTTTCTCTATATTTGAAAAAAATTCTTCTTTTGTTAAATCTCTCTTATCATCCATAAAAATATTCTCTTTTAGAACAATCCTTTATTTTATCATATTATAAAATAATTATAAACCTTTTTTTTAAAAATTACAAAATTTTATAGATTTTTGCTTCAATAAATATTTTTAAAAGTTCTGAATCAATCTTACCAGCATCTCTCTCCATTATTAAGATATCTAAAGCCTTTTCAATTGAGACAGCCTTTTTGTATGGCCTATCTCTTGCTGTTAAGGCATCAAAAATGTCTGATATTGTCATCATCCTTGCCTGAATAGGAATATCTTTAGCAGTTATGCCACGGGGATATCCATGTCCATCAAGTTTTTCATGATGCATATATGCAATATAAGGAATATCAGCCATCTCTTTTGTCCAAGGAATCTTACATAAAAAGTTAAAGGTATGAGTAACATGACTCTCTATTTCTCTTCTCTCCTCTTCTGTAAGGCTACCTTTTAACACACTCAAAGATTTTATTTCATTATCAGTAAGATATCTTATAATTTCACCAGAAGTTGTTATATACTCCTTTCCAACAAGATCTTTTAATATTTTGCTTCTATCATCTTCAAGAACAGTTGTTTGGTTTGCTTTTAATATTATATCTAAAAAGACCTCTATTTCATTCAATTTTTTTTGAATTTCTTCATCAAAATTTTTCTCTATTTTTAAAAATTCTTCAATACCTATCTCTTTTATTATTTGAATTTTTTTTGATGCAGTATCATGAAGCATACTCTTTTTTAAATATTCATATCTTAATTTTAATAATTCGAGTTCTTCTGGATATAATTTATTAGCCTTAACTAAAACCTTTTCCCTTACACCTATTTTACCAAAATCATGCAAAAGTCCTGCATATTCAAGATTTTTTATATCCTGGTCACTAAATTTTACATCTTTATAAGGACCTTCATCCACTCTGTCAACTTTTTTGGCAAGTTCTACTGTAAGGCGAGCAACTCTTTCAGAATGCCCAGAAGTTGTAGGGTCTCTTGATTCTATTGCTGTAACAGAAGCCTTGATAAATCCTTCAAATATATTTTTTATCTCTTTATATAGTAGACTATTCTCAAGAGAGACAGCAGCCTGACTTGCAAGAGATGATACTATTGTCTCATCCATCTTATCATAAGGTATCACCTCTCGTTCAAAATCTTCTAAATTATGTATATTTGCATTGAGATTCCTCTTTTTATTAAAGAGTTGAAGAACTCCTATAATATCCCCTCTATGATTTTTCATTGGTATGGTTAAAATAGATCTATTATGAACTCCCATTTTCTTCTCTGTTTCTACACTATAAGAATAATCTGCGGTTGGCGGGATTTTATGAGCATCAGGAATATTTAAAGTAATCCCAGTAATAGCGGTATATCCCACAATTGATGACTTTGTCAATGGTATACTAAAAGTTGGGGATTTGATTGGAAAAGAGAAATTTTGACTATGGACAAATTTAAGCCTTTTTTCTTTAATAGTATTACCATTTTCGTCCTTAACCTCCTCTTCTGTGTTCAAAAATATTGAACCAGCGTCAGAATTTGTAATCTCTCTTGCCTTTGTTAAAATTAGATCAAGAAGCACCTCTATATCTCTTATTACAGATAGAGATATCCCTATTTTAGTCAAGGTTTCAAAAATAGAATTCTGCCTTTCACATTTATTGATAAAATCATTTGTTAGATTAAAATTTTTATAATCATTTATATATTTTTTAAAAATTATCACTAATTTTTTATATGGAATATCATAAGGCAAAAAAGTATAAATATAAAAATTATCGATATGTCGATTGATATATTTTATAGCATTTTTTTTAGATAAAATAAGAAATATTTTAAAAAAATTTGATTTATCAGAAAAGATAATTTTTTTCTTATATTTTATAAAATTTTTATAATCAATAACAAGAACATCATAATCTGAAATATTTTTTATGTTTTCCTCAACTGAAAAATTTATATCTTTTATTCTTTTAAATTTAGATATAAATTTCTCCTTTTTTCTGTTAATTAAAATCCCAACCTTTATTTGACTATTCATATTTATACCATAAAAAATAATAAAATATCAACTCTATTATACAATAAATAAAAAAATAATCAAAATTATTTTTAAAAAATGTTGATTTTTTTTTAAAATATTTATAGAATAATACTCATGGTAGAATATGAGGATATGACCCCTGAAGAGAGGGATAGATTTATTTATCTTGTTCTAAGAGAGAATGAACTAAAGGCAATAGTTCATATTATGTATTATAAGTATGGCCCAGATGTTACAACAGAGCAGATAATGAGATTTGCATTTAAGGTTGCAAGAGATAAAATGATACCTGCTCATTTAAAGAAAGATAAAAATAAAAAAAACTTGACAAAATAAAAAAATAGGTTATTATAAATAAAGTTATTATAGCCTTTCTTTTTAAAAGAATATTGTAATCTAAAAGAAGGCTAAAAATTTAAATTTTAATTTATACAAGGAGAAAATTATGGCAAAATCAGTAAAAAAAGAGACAAAAACAAATGTAAATTTAAATCAATTTCTTAATGAAGTAGAAAAAAGAGCGTATGAAATTTACGAGAATAGAATAAAAAATAAGATTGCAGGAAGTGATTTTACAGATTGGTTACAGGCAGAAAAGGAGATAAAGGCAAAATATAAAATTGATTAATTTCTACTTTTGATTAAGATTTTTTAAGAAGCCATCCTTGATTTAATTGGGTGGCTTTATTTATTTTAAAGTTTGACATATTTTAAAAATTATAGTATCTTTAATAAGAGGCCTTATTGTTCAAAAGATGTTTTTGTTGTGGAAATTATTTTGAAATAAACGATGAAAATAAAGATTCTGACTATTGTAGTATTGAATGTATGAAGAAATTTTCAAGATGTAAGGTATGTGGCAATTATTTTGAAATAGTAATTAATAATAAATATCATAAAAATAACTTTTGTTCAAAGGAATGTTTTTCTGCTATAGATAAGAAAAATAAAGATAGTTAATGAGTTTAAGATATCCCCCTAATATTAAATTAATAATTAAGAGTAAATAAATGAAAATTTTATGCGTATCGGATTGGATCGATCCAGTAATATATTCTGAGAATATGAAAGAAAGGATGAAGGATGTCGATATTGTAATTAGTTGTGGTGATATATCAATGGGATATCTTGATTTTATAATGAGTGAATTGAATAAACCAGTTTTTTTTGTAGTTGGTAATCATGTAAACTATAATAGAGTAAAAAAGACCTTTTTTGGCGGATATAAATTTGAATATCCATCATGTTTTCTAAATTTACATTTAAAAGTTTATAATGTAAAAGGATATCTGATAACTGGTTTTCAAGGTTCTGTATGGTATAATGGTGGACCTTTTCAATATAAACAATGGGAGGTCTATTTCCAAATTTTGAAAATCGTTCCAAGATTAATTTTTAATAAATTAAGATATGGAAAGTTTATAGATATATTTGTCGCTCATACATCACCTTATGAAATAGGGGACTTACAGGATCAGTGCCATACTGGCTTTAAGGCCTTTAATCTTTTTATTAAATTATTTAAACCAAAACTTTTTTTACATGGACATATACATCTTTATGATAAAAACCAGAAAAAAGAGACAATGTATTATAATACAAGGGTGATAAATTGCACGGGATATGTGAAAACAGAGATAGAATAAATGTAAATTTTATATAAAATTTATTATTTTTTAAATAAAAACATTTATTATTTAAATAAAATATTGGCAATATTGCCTATTTTTAAGTTTAAAAAAAGGAGTTTCTTTTAGAAATATGGCTGACTTAATGATTAAAGAGAAAACTAAAAATGATTTTGATAAAGCATATTTTGAAGCACTCTTTAAAAATATAATCTCAAAGATAAAGGGAAAAGAGAATGACTTACTGTCGTTTAATGATGTGATAAAATATATTAAAGTAAAAAATGAGTGCTACAAGGGTATGCAATTTGTGGCAATAGATGATATAGTTGGTAGTGAAGGGAGATATAACGATTTTACAAGAGAATTTTTACCAGAAAAAAGAAATTTAAAAGATAGATGGACAAGAATTGACGAAGCACATTATAAAGATATAATACTTCCACCCATTCAATTATATCAGATAGGAAAGGTCTATTTTGTAAGAGATGGAAATCATAGAGTGTCTGTTGCCAGAAGACAGGGAAAAGAGTTTATTGATGCCGAGGTGATAGAAATTCAAACAGATATTGTTTTAGATTCTTCTGTTACAAAAGAAGATTTAGAGAAGTTAATAATAAAACATGAAAGAGAAAATTTTTTAAAAATTACTGGACTTGATAAGGAAAGAGATGTATCAATGATTAATTTTAGTTCACCGGGTAGATTCGATGAATTAATGATTCATATACAGGGGCATCAATATTTTTTAGGAATAGAGAGAAAAGAGAATGTTAGTTTTCATGAGGCAATGATTAGCTGGTATGACAATCTCTTCATGCCTATAATTAAGGAGATTGAAGATAAAAATATCCTTATTAGATTTCCGGGAAGAACGAGTGCTGATCTTTATGTCTGGATAATAAAATATTGGGACGAATTAAAGAAAAAATATGATAGTAATGCCCCCATATCAGAAGCAGTAAAATCTTATAGCAAAAAATTTGGCGAAAATCCGATAAAAAGCTTTATAAAATGGCTTTTTCGAGGTTGACCAATAGAGGATAATTGATATTTGAAGATGGAATAGCAGTATTTAATTTATGTCATTTTCTAAATCTAAAATAAATTAAATAGGTTGATTTTTAGCATACTCTTCGATTTTGTTTCTATCTGTATCAGAAATATCCAATAATTCGATGCCAACTTTATAGGTGATTTTATTATCTTTTTCTTCCTCTTCAATTCTGACAACTTTCCCTTTACAGTTAATAATATCTTTTATAACATTCATTTTTAAAGACATAATATCGCCAACTTCAAATTTGTTTTTACTTTCAAAAAATAGCCCCCCTTTACTGATATTAAGAGTCAACTTACCGCTCTCGATTCTTTTATTTGTTCTTGGATCGTCAAAGGTAAATATAATCGGCAATTTTGACTCTATTCTTTCATGAAGTCTTTTTTCTTTTTTATTTTCCATATATAACACCTCATTATAAAAAATAAAAATATTCTAAATAAATATATATAATATTATTCAAATAATATCAATAAAAAAATAATTTTTATTGAAAATTTATAAAAAAATAAAAAAACAAAAATATATATAAAATCTCAAACAGGAATAGTAACAATTACAGTTGTCCCTTTATTTAATTCAGAAGAAAAAGATATATTACCATTAAATTTTCTTATAATATTATAAGAAATTGACAATCCAAGTCCAGTGCCGCCTTCATCATATTTTGTGGTAAAAAAAGGTTCTATTATTTTTGAAAGTATATTTTGAGGAATTCCTTTACCTTCATCTTTTATTGTAATATTAATGCAATTTGAATTTTTATTAAAATTCGTGAATACAGATATCATCTTATCTTTTGATGTAAGAGATTGGCAGGCATTTACTAATAAATTTATTATTACCTGCTCCAATTGTTGTAAATTTCCTTTTATCTTAGGTATAGAATAATCATATTCTACAAAAAAATTATTTGTTGACTTTTTTATTAAGTTATTTAAGATTATTATTGAACTTTTTACCGCATTATTTACATCTATCTCCTGATCCCAGACCCCCTGATCCGGTTGAATAAACTCTTTTAAACTTTGAACTATATTTTTAATCCTTGTAGAGCCATCTATAAGGCCAGAAATAAGATCTTTTAGATTATTTTTTGCCTCATTATAACTCATATTAAGTAAAGTGGAATCCCTCTTTTTACTAAAATAGCGATCAAGAATAGGGGTGATCTCATCACAAAATTTTTTTAGCATCTTAGAATTCAGCATAACATAATTATTTGGATTATTAATCTCATGTGCAATGCCAGATATAAGGATGCCAAGAGAAGCCAATTTTTCTGATTTGATTAGCTGCTCCTCTCTCTCTTTCTCTTTTATTTCAAACTCTTTTTTATAAGTAATATTTCTATAAACTCCTATCCATTCAGTTATAATATTTTTTTTATCTTTTATTGATATTATATTTGCATCTAAAAATATCCTGCTATCATTTTTTAAATATATTAACTCTCCTTTAAACTCCTCTTTTAAAAATTTATTTCTATCTTCATCTTTTTGAAACTGAAATTGTAACACATTATCAAAAGGTTTATTAATAACCTCTTCTTTTTTGAAACCAAAGATTAATTCTGCTCCCTTATTCCATAGGACAATTGTCCTATGTTTATCATTGGAAGTGGCTATTATTGCATCATTAACACTATCGAGTAAAGAGTAATTATAAGAGAGCCTTTCCTCAATTTTTTTTCTGTCATATATTTCTTTAATTAATAAACTATTTATTTCTAAAAGCTCATTATTAATAGTGGTAAGTTCTTCTGTTTTAATTCTGATTTCTTCTTTTAATTTTTCATTTTCTTTTTTAAATTCTGTAATATTATAAAAAACAAAAATAAAATTTTCATTATTCCTAAAATATGCCACTGGTTTAAGATATCTATCTTCAGAATAGATATCTCTAATAATAAATTCTTTTTTTTTACAAAAATAATCCTTAAATCTTTCAAAATCTATTTTATTATCTTCTAAAAAGATACTCCATAAAAATCTTTCTTTTAAAGAATTTATTAAATATCCTGTTATTTTTTCTATATTTTCTGATATTGATAATATCTTTCCAGAGTTATCTAGTTCAAAAGTTATTGTATTTTCATTCTCGCAAATATTCATATAATATATTTTTCGGATATATAAAAAATAATAATTATTTTTTTAGAAATAACTTCTTAAAAAGACAGATATCCCCCTGTAAGTTAAAAGTATATCCTCTCTATCTTATATAAATATGTTATTCTATATCAATATGTGAAATTTTACTTTTAGTAAACAGATATCCCCCTTCTAAATAGATCACTTTTTCAAAGTAAATCTTATAGGATATCTATATCTCACTGCAACAGGAATTCCATTTGCTTCAGCAGGTTTACATTTTATATTTTGCAAAGCCTTAATAGCAGCCTCAGCAAATCCATAACCAGGATCCTTTAATACCTCTATCTTTCTTATAATACCATTCTGATCAATAAAAAGTTCAAGATAAACAATTCCTTCTATCCCCTGTTTATTTGCAAGAGGTGGATAAACTATTCGAGATTTAATCTCCTCTGCTGGTAGTTCTGGTAATTTTGAAATCTTGTGTTGTGGTAGATAATCAATATCCACTTCAACAATTTTTTTATCTGTTTCAACTACATTTTCTGTTATTGATTCCTGTCTGTTTATCTCAATAACATCCTCTTTTTTAATTTCTTCTTTTTTTTCAATTTCAGGGGGGGTAAATTCTTTAACATCCACAATCTTAAATATACTATTATCTTTTCTCTTTTCTTTTTCGCCAAGAGTTATTGTTATAGTTAGAAATAAACATAGATAGAGTATACAAACTATCGTTACTATTATTTTTATAAGATGTTTTCTTAAAAATGATACTAACTGTGATTCATTATCAATATAATATTTCATCTAATCACCCTTAACAACAAATGATACAACTCTATGCTGAAGTAATTTTAAAATCTCAACAACTTTATCCACATTCTTATAAGGTGTATTCTTATCAGCAATTATATGGATTCTTGTATCTGGCTTTTTTACGACGGTATCAACTATAATGTTTTCTAAGGACTTTAAATCTACTATATTACCTTTATAATAAACTGTGCCATTCATATCTATCCATATTTCAAGATTGCTATCTGCCTGTGTGACCTCTTTGTAATTAGCCTCAGGATAATCTATTTTTATTACCTTTTTATAATTGATTAATGATATAAGCATAATAAATATCAATAATAAAAATGCAATATCTGACATTGAGCTTATTGGTATTGTTATTATCTTTCTTTTATGTCTCTCTATTTTCATTTTTATTCACCATCCTTCATAATACTAAAAGAAAAATTTTCCACATTTAATTTTCTTACTATTTCTATTATATTGACAACATTCTGATACTTTACATTTTCTTCAATTTTCAATAAAACAGTAAGATTAGGATTATTATCTAAATCCTCTTTGATATTTTTTTCTATATCATCTATTGTAACTTTTTCTTTATTATAGAAGATATCCCCATTCTCTTTAATATTAATTTTGATTATATCTTTTATATTAACAATTTTTGTGGAATTTTTTTGTGGTAATCCTAAGATAAATCCCTTATTTATATTAAAAATTGCGATTACTATAAAGAATATTATAAGCAAAAAAGCAAGATCACTCATTGAACCTGAGTCAGCAATGTCAAAAATATTTCTATTCTTTCTTTTTATCTTCATACTACTTTTTCTCTTGACTTATAATAGCAGTAACAATCTCGCTTCCAGCAAGTTCTATGTCTTTTGTAAAATTATCCACAATATGAGAGAATATATTATAGCCAGCAATTGCAACAATTGCTATAATTAATCCATAAGCAGTTGTGATAAGAGCCTCAAATATACCATTAGCAACAAGTTGAGCATTAACATCAGCAGCATTTGCTATATCTCTAAAGGCAGTTATCATCCCTGAAACTGTTCCCAAAAATCCAGTAATAGGGGAAAGTGAGCCTAAAGCAATTAAAAAATTAAAGCCTCTTTCAAGATCATTTATCTTTTTTGCAGCCTCTGTTGCAATAATATTCTCCATTCTATGTTCACCTAAATGCGACATCTCAAGACCTCTTAACAGTATTATAGATGCTATTTTATTTTTTTTACTTTTCTTACATATCTCTTTTGCCCCTTCAATATCATTTTCTCTTAGTTTTTGAAGAACACTGGCTGCTATATCATCCACTTTTAAATTATGGATTAATATATAGATCAGTCTTTCAAGAATAAGGCTAATTGTTGCAATAGAGAATATCAATAAGGGCCACATTGCCCACCCACCGAGTTTAAAAAACTGAATTAAAGTAATTGATTTATCCATTTTCTCTCCTTAAATCTAATTTTATGTTTTATTTTTAAGATACCACTCATAAGTTAATTTTATGCCATCTTTTAAAGATGTCTTTGCCTTCCAGCCTAATTTATTTATTCTTGATACATCGAGTAATTTTCTTGGAGTACCATCTGGTTTTGATGTATCAAATGTAATTTGACCATTAAATCCAACTACCTCTTTTATTAAAAATGCTAAATCTTTTATTGATATATCTTCCCCGGTTCCTACATTTATGTGGATATTTTCGTTATAATTATTCATTAAAAATAAAAGAGCATCTGCTAAATCATCCACAAATAGAAATTCTCTTAAAGGAGAGCCAGTTCCCCATACAATAACCTCTTTTTTATTCTCAACTTTTGCCTCATGAAATTTTCTTATTAGAGCAGGAAGAACATGAGAACTATTCAAGTCAAAATTATCGTTATAACCATATAAATTTGTTGGCATTGCACTTATAAAATTGGCTCCATATTGCTCATTATAGGATCTACACATAATTAAACCAGCAATTTTTGCAATAGCATAGGCATCATTTGTAGGCTCAAGATAGCCAGATAAAAGGTACTCTTCCTTAATAGGTTGAGGACACATTTTAGGATAAATGCAAGAGCTGCCTAAAAAAAGCAATTTTTTTACATTATTGAGATAGGCATTATGAATCACATTATTCTGAATCTGAAGGTTTTCGTAAATAAACTCAGCCTTTTTTGTGCTATTTGCCAATATACCACCAACCTTTGCAGCAGCAAGAAATACATATTCTGGCTTTTCTTTTTTAAAAAACTCAGAGACTGCATTAAAATTTGTAAGATCCAGTTCCTCTCTTGTCCTCAAGATTAAATTATTGTATCCCTCTTGTTGTAATTTTCTAACAATCGCAGACCCCACAAGTCCCCTATGACCTGCCACAAATATTTTTGATTTTTTTTCCATAATTAAACCTCACTTTTATTAAAAATATTTAATTCACTATTAATAGACATTCTTAAAAATTACAAAAATTTTACATAAATTATTGTATGTTCTTAAATTCAAGAAATAACTGATTATTTTTAAAAATATCTATTTTAACCTCTGGCATTTTAATAATATATTCTACCTCTTTACCTGAAAATTTTCTCTCAATTATCTCTATATCATTAATTTTTAATAGATTATCAATAATTTTTACATTATTTATATAAAATCTTAAATAATAAATATCTTTTATGACAAATTCTTTTTTACCGCAAATTTTAACTGTTTCAATAACACTCTTTTTATAAGCATTAACAAGCCCAGAAGCGCCTAATTTTATCCCACCAAAATATCTTGTGGTAATAGCAATTAGATTAATAAGATTCTCATAAGATAATACTGAAAGCATTGGATTACCAGCAGTCCCTGCTGGTTCACCATCATCATTCTTTCTCTCTATAACACCATTTTTATTATATATTCGATAAGCATAACAATTATGAGTAGCTCCTCTTTCTAATTCAACAATACTTTTTATCTTCTTTTTTGCTTCCTCCTCATTCTCGATTTTGAAAATTCTACATATAAATTTGGATTTTTTTTCTATAAGAGTAAATTCAGCCTCTTTTAGGATTTCAAACATAATTAAATATAATCAATTTTTTAAATTTTGTCAAAAATATATTATGAACAAAAAGTAAAATGGTGCGATTTTATTTTTAGGCAAAAATTTTTTATTTTTTTTCTAAAAGCTGTAAAGGATTTTCTCAAAAATTTTGTGATTAATATATAGAAAATAATTTTTTGT
>DAONLM010000064.1:0-13746 GCA_035406685.1 Spirochaetota bacterium | reverse complement strand
TAAAAGATTTTTTAAAAAATAAATTTTTAATATCTTCTGTTTAATGCGGATTTTTGACAAACTATAGTTTTTTGGGTATATAAAAATTTATAATATTTTTTCAAAAAAATGTAAATCTGGATTGACTAATATTATTTATTATGTAATTTATTATTTGTCTAAAATGATTCCATATTAGAGGCACATTGCAAAAGCATTTTTTAAGTATAAAAATTTATTTAGCTAAGGAGGCGCTTTAATGATAAGCATAAGAAATCTTGTAAAATCTTATGGTAAGAACGAGCCAGCAGTAAAAGGGGTCTCTTTTGAGATAGGAAAAGGAGAGATAGTAGGTCTTCTTGGACCAAATGGTGCTGGTAAGACTACTATAATGAAGATTATTACATCTTATATGAATCCAACTTCTGGTGAGGTTATTATTGATGGTAAAAATACGATTGATGATTCTCTTTATACAAAGAGTCTTATAGGTTATTTACCAGAAAATTCTCCTCAATATGATGATATGACTGTATATGAATATCTATATTTTACTGCTGAGATAAGAGGAGTAAAAAAAGATGAGATCCCACAGGCAATAGAAAAAATGGTAGAATTAACTGATCTTTATAATGTTGTTTCCAAAAAAATAGGAGAGTTATCAAAAGGGTATAAAAAGAGAGTAGGACTTGCTTCAGTAATGATTCACGATCCTCAAATTCTTATTCTTGATGAACCAACCGCTGGACTTGATCCGAATCAGATAATAACTTTTAGGAAAATGTTGAGAAGATTAGCAGAAAAAAAGACAATCATTGTTTCCACTCATATTCTTTCTGAGATTGAGGCAATATGCGAGAGAGTAATAATAATAAAATCTGGTAGAATTGTCGCAAATGACTATATTCAAAATCTTATTGCTAAGTTTTCAGAAGATGAATTTATTGAGTTTTCTATAGAAGGTGACAATCTTCTACAAATAGAAAATGAGATGGCAAATGTAAAGGGTGCATGGAAAATTGAATTTGAGAAGAAAGATGATAGAAATATATTTAGATTTAAGGCATTATGTTCAAAAGGATCAGATTTTGAAAATAATTTAAAGAATTTTATAGATAGTAAGGGATATAAATTGAGATATTATGAAAAAAATAATGCTAATCTTGAAGAGATATTCTTAAAATTAGCAGGAGAGGAGGAAGAAAGTGCTTAGTCTGATATTAAGTTTTATTATTAATTCTTTAATATTAATCTGTGTTCCTTTAATATTTATACTTACCCCTATATTTTTTATGCCTATAGGAGTTAAGGCTATTTATAAAAAAGAAACTTTTACCAATTTTTATTCTTCAATTGCATACGTTTTTTTAATAGTGTTTATTCTTGTTCCAAATATTATGTTTTTTCATTTTTTTGGCGGGATTTTTAAAGAAGATCTTGCATCAATGAGAAGATTTTTTGCAATGCTACCATTTGTTTTTATTATTTTTATACCAGGCCTTGCAATGGGCTCATGGTCAAAAGAGAAAAACTCTGGGACAATAGAACTTTTGTTCACATATCCGGTTCCAGAATGGCAGGTTATTGTTGGTAAGTTTTTTTCTGGAATGACTATTGTAATAGTAGCTCTGTATAGTACTATTTTTATACCATTACTTACACATATTTTTTTAGGTAATTTTGACTGGGGACAGATTGTGACTCAATATGTTGGATCGCTATTTCTTGCTGCTTCATATCTTGCTATTACAATGTTTATCTCAAGTCTTACTAAAGAATTGATAAATTCCTTTTTATTGAGTGCTGCTGTATTATTATGTTTAACTTTAATAGGATACTTTCCATCTGTTGTAATTTTTCCAAAATGGCTTGAATGGCTAAAACAAATATTTGTATGGTCGAGTCTTTCTACTCATTTTACTAATTTTAGTAAAGGTGTAATTGATTCGAGAGACATAATATACTATTGTGGTGTTACAATTTTATTTTTCTATTTAAATCTACGCTCACTTGAGAGCAGAAAATGGAGATAGGCTATGATACAATTAAATTTTAAAGATGATTTAGTAGTTAAAAAGATAGAATCATGGATTATATTTATTCTTATTTTATTAAATATTCTTCTTTTTATATTCATCTCTAATAGATTATATTTTAGATTTGATCTAACTGAGGGACAGAGGTATTCTATAAGTCCTCCTACCAAAAATCTTTTAAAGAAATTAGATAATACACTTGTTATAGAATATTTCTATAATAATAAATGTAAAGAGATAAAAGAGATGGCTCAGGTTGTTCAGTATATTGAAGATATTTTAAAAGAGTATGAAAATGCTGGCAATGGGCTTGTAAACATTGTTATTAAAGAATTGAGCTATGAAAAAGCAAATGATCTTGCTTTAATTTCAGAACTTGAGCAAAAGGGTATAAAACCATTTGCATTGAGTGAAGGAGGAACTACAGAGTCCAAAGAATTACTTGGCTTTTCCGGGATTATTGTAAGTTATAAAGAAAACTCAAAGGTGATATCTCCGATATTTAATGATCAGGGATTTGAATTTAGATTAGATGTAGAGATACAGAAATTACTTGGCGGTGGAGAAGATGTTCTTGGCATTATATTTGCCTGCGATGGGCTCTCATTTGAAAAAAATTACTCTTATGTTAATCAGATTTGTGAAAATGAATTCTCAAATATAAAGATTATTTCAAGTGGAGAAAATATCCCAAATGATGTAACAACATTATTGATAATTGGCGGGGATAACCTTACTGACTATGATATTTTCCAGATCGACCAATTTTTAGTAAATGGCGGAAAAGCATTTATTGCATTGAGTGGAATTCAGGTAATAATTCAGGAATATGGACTATTTGGTATGCCAGCAGATTCAAGATTATTTGATCTTTTAAAGTTTTATGGAATTCAGGTTACAAAGGATCTTGTTGGTGATAATGAATCTTATAGGCCAGTAATTCAGGGCTTTTCAAAGGCAAGATATCCTCTTTGGATTAAAGTAAAGAATAAGAATTTTAACAAAAAGAGCCCTATTGTAAATGAGATTGAATCATTAAAAATTTTATGGGCATCATCAGTCAAAGTTGATGATAGGGTAAAACAATATGGAGATATTCTATTCTCAACAACAAATTCCGCATGGGCACAGGTTTCTGATTTTAAACTGGATCTTGAATCCTATAAATATCCGGTTCAGGAAGGGGGAAATCAGTATCATCTTGCTTTAACTTATAAAGGTCCTATTGATAGTTTTTTTGCCGATAAAGAGGTGCCAAAGAATTTAAGTGGCAAAGATTCATTTACTGGCAATAAAGTAACAAAAGGAAATACACAATTGGTTGTTGTTGGTAGTGAATTCTTTTTGAATAATGATTTTGCTGGCAATGAGGAGTTTCTATTCTTAATGAATAGTCTTGACTGGCTTGCAAAAGATAGCTCTTTAATAGCAATAAGAAATAAGGGTAAATTTTCTAAGCCTCTTGATAAGGCAAAAGATAGTCAGCAGTATGAATTCTTAAAGAATTTTATAATAGGTTTTACTACCTATTTCTTGCCAGTAGTATTCGTAATTATTGCTATTATATTATTTATAATTAAGAAAAATAGAGATAAGAAGATTAAAGACTATTTTATTGCAAAAAAGAGATCAAACACTTAACATAAAAAATTTTTAATTTAAGGGGTTAAAGATGAAGGTAAATAGAAGACAACTTATTATAGGTTTAGCGATTTTGTTTGGCGTTCAGTTAATTATATTATTATTAGTTAACATCTTTTCTTTTCAAAGTGTAAAATTGAGAAAAATTCAGGCAAAATTACTGACTGGTTTTAAAAAAGAGGGCGTTATTTCTTTAGAGATTAAAGACTATATGGACTCTTTTTCCATAGATAGAATAGAGAATAGCTGGTTTGTAAAAAAAGAGGGTAAATATATACCGGCTAATATCTCTAAGGTCAATTTGTATCTCAATATGCTTGATACAATGAATAAAGGAATTGTCGTATTTAATGGAAGTGATGAATCGAGTGATAGAATGTATGGTTTTGACGAAAAGAATATTCAGACTCTTATAATAAAATTAAAAAATAAAAAAGAGATTGTTCTTGACATTGGCAATACCGGCTCAAAGAGGGGAACTTCGTATGTAAGATATAATAAAGAAAAGAGAGTTAGAGAGGTAAATTCTTCTATTTCTATAGAGACTGGCAATGAACCAATTAGCTGGGCACGAAGAAATATATTTATAAACATTACAGAGGATGATGTTAATACAGTAGAAATAAATTCAAAAATGGAATGGTTTAAGGGGGAATATAAACTGATATTTATTGATCCAAAGAGTAAGGATGCCCAAAACATAAATGGTAAAGATAAATTCAGAATTGAACCATTAGAAGAGGATTGGAAGTTTGATGACTATACATTTCAGAATATGGTTAAGAATTTGTTAGATATAAGGGTAAGTGATTATAAGGTTAATTTTTCTGTAAGTGGAATGGAGAGCCTTTCTACAATTAAGGTTATTTTAAAAAATGGTAAGTCTTTAAAATTAGATATTTATAAGGCGACTGAAAACGATGTTGCTGAATATATAATAGATACTGATTTTGATGATTACTTATATCTTGTTCATACAGATGATATAAAGAAGTTTATAAAAGATCCAAAAGAGATTCTTAAAAAAGAGGAGTAATTAAAATTTAATGATTAGTGAGAGGAGACTATACTGGAAGGATGATGCATGGGAGAGATTTCTTAGATTTTCTAAGGATATAAAAACGCCAGCATTAGTTATTGATCTTAGAGTGATCAGGCATAAGTTTGAAGAATTAAAGTCAAACTTCCCTTATGCAAAGATTTATTATGCTGTTAAAGCTAATCCAAGTAAAGAAATTTTAAAGATGCTTGTCGATATGGGTAGTTGTTTTGATATTGCCTCTGTTTATGAACTTGATGATGTTTTACAATTAGGAGTCACAGGGGACAGGATTAGTTTTGGCAATACCATTAAGAAAAAAAAGGATATAGAATATGCCTATAAAAATGGGGTAAGACTATTTGCAACAGATAGCAAGGCTGATCTGGTAAATATAGCAGAGGCTGCCCCTAATTCAAAGGTATTTGTTAGAATTTTAATGGAGAGTTCAGAAAGTGCTGACTGGCCTTTATCAAGAAAATTTGGTTGTCATCCAGATATGGCATATGATCTTATTGTTGAGGCAAAAGAATTGGGGCTTATACCTTATGGAATATCTTTTCATGTTGGTTCTCAACAGAGAGATATAGGTCAATGGGATGATGCTATTGCAAGGGTGAAATATCTATTTAATGCATTAGAAGATGAAGAGGGGATTAAGCTTAAACTTATTAATATGGGTGGTGGACTTCCAGCTTCATATAAATTTCCTACAAATAGTATTTCGGTATATGCTAAAGAGATAACAAGATATATTGAAGAGGATTTTGGAAATGATATGCCAGAAATAATTATAGAGCCTGGTAGATCTCTTGTTTCTGATGCTGGTGTCATAATAAGCGAAGTTATACTCATATCGAGAAAGAATAATACCGCTTTAAATAGATGGGTCTATCTCGATGTGGGAAAATTTAACGGCTTAATTGAGACAATGGATGAATGTATAAAATATCCAGTCTTTACTGAAAAGTCGGGTAAAATGGGCGATGTTATACTGGCTGGCCCTACCTGTGACAGTATGGATGTTATGTATGAAAAATTTAAATATAAATTGCCTGTCAATTTAGCGATAGGGGATAGAGTTTACTGGTTTTCTACTGGTGCTTATACTGCCTCTTATTGTTCCGTTGGTTTTAATGGTTTTCCACCAATGAAGACATACTTTATCCCAGAGGATTTTAAATAGTTTGTTTAAAAGAAAGATATATTTTGAAAAAAATATGCGACAATTGTCGTAAATAATACGACAATTCTTTTTTATTTAATTTTGTGTTATGTTATATGAAAACTAAGATTTATAACATAAAAGAGGCTGCAAAATTCTTTAATGTATCAGAGGCAACAATAAGAAATTGGGTAAAAACTGGCATTCTTAATTTAGAAAACAATCTCATTACTGAAAGAGAGTTGTTTAGATTAAAAGAGGATATAGAAAAAGGAATTCTAACAAAATTAAATAAAAGAGCAAATAAATTCAATCTAAATAAAAATTTTATACCGGAAGAATATATCCCTTTAGATAAATCTTATGATTCTAATATTAAATGTCTAAAAGATATTATTACTTATATAAAAAACGAAAATCTTTCTGTTGAAAAGTCGATTAATTATCTTCTACTAAACTATATAATTTCTAATCAAATGGCTTTTTTTGATAATGAAATAAAAATATTTAAAAATAATCTAAAAAAAGAGATAAAAAAATTGGAAATTGATATAACTGATAGAAAATTTGTTAAATTATTGGAATTTAAACTTCCAGAAATTCCAGATCCAGTAGGATTAATCTATCAATCTATTTTTAAAGAAGGTGAAAAATCAAAAAAAGGTTCTTACTATACACCATTAAATATAATAAATAAAATAAGAGATCTTTATGTAAAGAAAAATTTTGCAGTCTGTGATCCGTGTTGTGGAACAGGTCAGTTTCTTTTGTCCTTTGCTGAAATTATAGAAAATCCAGAGAATTTATATGGTTTTGATATTGATAAAATTGCAGTAAAAATAGCAAGATTTAACTTAATCTTAAAATATAGGGATGTGGATTTTGAGCCAAATATATTTTACCATAATTTTCTTATAGATGAATATAAGGGAATACCTTTTGATTTAATTGCGACAAATCCCCCATGGGGAGCACATTTTTCTTATGAAGAATTAAAAATATTGAAAGAAAAATTTCCAGATATAAAGTCTGGTGAATCTTTTTCCTATTTTCTTTTAGCCTCTCTTAATGTTTTAAAAGAGGGAGGAATCCTCTCTTTTGTATTACCAGAATCTATTTTGAATGTTAATATTCATAGAGATATAAGAAATATTATTTCTAAATATCGTATTGAAAAAATAAAGCCTTATGGAAAGATTTTTAAAAAGGTATTTTCAAATGTAATAAGAATGGATATTAAAAAATTGGAGAGTAAGAATAATGAGATTATATTTAATATAAACATTACTGATAAAGATATTAAGATAATGTCTAAAATTTTTGAATTAGAGCATACAACTTTAAAGGGAAAATCCTTATGGGCTTTAGGTATTGTAACAGGTAATAATTCAAGATATCTTATAAGAGAAAAAAGATATGGATTTGAGCCAGTTTATACTGGAAGAGAGGTGACCAATTTTTTTCTTAAAAGCCCACAGTACTATATAGAATGGAAGCCAGATATTTTTCAGCAGGTTGCAAAAGAGGAATATTATAAAAGAGAGGAAAAGCTTATTTATAGATTTATCTCAAAGAATCTAATCTTTGCCTATGATAATAAAAAGAGCCTTACTTTAAATAGTGCAAATATTTTAATTTTAGACTTTGACTATTCTATTAAAGTTGTTTTAGCTCTCTTTAATTCTTCTTTGTATCAGTTTTTATTTAGAAAGAAATTTAATAGTATTAAAGTTTTAAGATCTCATCTTGAATCTCTTCCTTTACCATTTTTTGATAAATTAAGAATAAAAAATATAGAAGAGATGGTGGAATATATTTTGATAAATAGATGCTCTGATTTTTTTGACTTAGATGAGTATATTTTTTCTTGTTTTAATATATTAGCCGAAGAGAAAGAGTATATTAGAAAAATAGTGAAAGAGTGAATAGAGAAGCAAGCAGACTAAAGAATGTTACAGGTAACCCATATTGAATAAATTTTAAGAAAGAAATTTTAAAACCATGATTTTTAAGAATTGACATCCACATAATACCGGCAAGTGCTCCAATTGGTGTTACATTTGCCCCAAGATTTGAACCAATTATTACAGAATATGCTGTCCCAAGAGTAAACTCTTTTGGAGTTGATGATATTAATGGCACAAATGAGAGAGACATTGGAATATTATTAAGAAAATTTGCTGAGAGAGTAGAAAGAATTCCATAAATAAAGATATATAACTTTTGATTATTCATACATAGAGAATTCAAAAACAATGAGATATCCTCTGTTATACCATATTTTTGTAATGCCTCTACTATAATAAAAAGTGAGAGAACAAAAGGTATTACTCCCCATGGCATCTTTTCTACAGTATGAGTTAAAATAGGATTCGAAAATTTTGTTTTATTCTTTATTGCCTTTATCAAATTGTAGATTACTCTTATTGTTATAAAAGTTGCAAGAAGAAAAGCAAAGAATAGAGAGATTTTCCAGATGCTTATATGAATATACTGTGATATTGAAAGAGTTATTATGCATAATACTAAAACAATTAGTCCTATTAATGATCCCTGTTTATCTTTTATTGCTGCTTTTGGGTCTATATCCTGTTTTATTATAGGATAATTTATATGTTTATAGAATATGGCATACACTACAAAAAGATTTGTCAAACCTGCGACAATTGTTGGTAAAGCCATTATTAAAAAATATGAAAAAAAAGATATACCTGATGCCCCAGCAATTAAAATATTTGTAGGATTACCAATGTATAACATCATACTCCATGTATTTGCTGCAAAAAATTCTGCAATTAAAAAAGGGATTGGATCTATTTTTGTATCCCTTGCAAAATAGTATATAAAAGGGGTAAATGTTAAGATCACTATATCATTTGATGTAAATATTGTAAGAGTAGATACAATAAAATATAATACAAAAAACAGTTTAATACTATTTCCTTCAGAATGTTTTATTGCAATTCTTGCACAATAATCAAAAAAACCACAATAATCAAGAAATATACTTATAAAAGCCATTGATAAAAAAAGGATTAAAATACCAATTGGTGAGAGTCTTGATGATCCTATTAAATTTGTCTTTATTTCTTCAAAAGATAAAATTTTAATTATTATTATTAATATTGCTCCAATTAAAACACCAAAATAAAAAGTCTGAATTTTTATATTATATTTTGAATTCAAGGTTATATTAGGTTTAAATAAAATAAATAATATTGTGGAAATAGATGAGAAAATAAATATTAAGAAAACAATAAATTTGATATTCATAATTTTCACAGTAAGAGGTGATAATATAAACAATTAAAGTGCATTTGTCAAAATTTTTATTTATATTTTTTAGGTGAAATTAATTTTATTTTTAGGCAATTAAAATGATAGAGTTGTCCTAAGGTAACTTTTTACTAAAAGAGATATAATAAGCTAAAATTTAAATAAAACATTAATTTTTATAAAAATTTTATTTCTAAAAGCCGAAATTTTGAGTCAAAAGTAAGGTGGAAATACTGATCTGGATGAGGATGGCGGGGGATATCAGGCGACATAATCTTCCCACCTTCCTTTTTCTTCACAACCACAGCCTTCCTTCCTCTTAATTCATCAAGTTTTCTTTTTAGCCTCTCAATTTTATTTTCAAACTCTTTTTCTCCAAAAGTCTCAATTCCCATAAAATACTCCTCTAATATCTCCCTTACAAGCACAGCCATACTGAATGTATTTAGATGGCTATGAATTAACTTTAATTGATTGTATAGCTTTTTAGGAAGATATACTCTTACTCTGTGTGTAGCACAGACTATTGGGTAATCTTTTTCCCTTCTTTTTTCTTTAAGATGCTTTTTTTCAATAATAGGAATAACCTTCTCAAAAATTTCTCTTATTAAACGAGAAAATGGGATAGATCTCTTTTTTGCTAAATTTTTAATGTTGTCTAATAAGAGTTTGTTTAGAACAAAATCATACTTTTCCATATTTTTTCCCTCCTAAAATAAAAATTGTTTTCTATATATTAATCACAAAATTTTTGAGAAAATCCTTTACAACTTTTAGAAAAAAAATTAAAAAAATTGAGTAAAAATAAAAGCGACGCTTCAATAAAGGAGTGGAATTTTTAAAATTTGGGTAAAAAATATTTGAGAGAATCCTAAATTTTGATAGTTTAAATTTTGAGTATTTTTATAAAATAAAAAAATAATAGTTTCTAATTAGTTAAATTAATCAACTCTAAATTTAAATTTTTTATTTTAGCCTCAATAAGGCGATAATAAAGAGTTTCCATTTTATCAGATGTATTTTTGATATTATACTTTTCTGATAATTCTAAAGATTTTTTTGAAAATCTTAATCTTAATTCCTCGCAAGAAAGAAGTTCTAAAATTTTTTCTGCTAATTTTTCTGGATTATTTGGCTCCACAATAAATCCGTTATCTTCAATTAATTCCGGCACCCCTCTTGCATTTACTCCAATAATTGGCAGGCCAAACATAATTGCCTCAAGAATTGTCATTGGTTGATTTTCTGATGTGCTTGCTGTAACAAAAACTTTCATCTTTTTAAAAATACCAGACTCTAATAATTTTTTGTTTGGGATAAGGCCAGTAATTACTATTTTATCCCTGATTTTTTTATTTATTGCTATTTTTTCAAGTTGAGAAATATAAGGCCCACCCCCAACTACCAAAAGTCTTATCTTACTATTTTTATTCATTGCAATTTCAACAGCATCTATTAAAGTATCAATGCACTTTTCCTTTGATACTCTTCCTACATATAAAATCCATTGTTCATCATCTTTTATTTCAATATTAAGATCATTTTTAAAATTAAAATTTTTATATTTATCAACATCAACTCCATTTGAAATAATTTCTAAATAACTCTTTAAACCATTCTCTTTTAAAATCTTTGCTGTCTGAATTCCGGGACTCACAACTGCATCACATCTATTAAAAAAATTGTTAGAATACCACCATCCTATTTTTTGGAGAATTGTCCATTTCTCAAGACCCACTATACTCAAATACTCTTTTTCTGCAAAAAAAGTATGAAATGTCCCTACAACAGGCACTTTTAATTTACGAGCAATCCTTATTGCCTGATATCCAATTGTAAATGGGGCGTGAAAATGTATTATATCTGGATTAAATTCTTTTATCTTTATAAATACATTTTTATCAAATGGATATGTAAAATAGAAATCTGGATAAAATTCTGCTGGAAAGCCATCCTGAAAATAGACTGGAAAAGGGAAATAATCCTCTGGATAATCTTTAAAATCTTCTGGCTTGATAGTAACTCCAAAAATTTCATGCCCCCTTCTTGCCATTTCAAAGCATGTATTTATAGATGAGGTAACAACTCCATTTACCTGTGGAAAAAAATTATCCATAAAATATGCTATTCTTAATTTTTTCTTTTCCATAAATAAGTGATCTCCTTATAAAAATTATATATTTCAAATAAGAGAATTGTCGTATTTAGTAAAAATTTTTAATATATTAGACATTATATTAGCATTTTCTGCATATAACAATATGTCTCTCTTTTCCAAAATCATTTTCGATTTTATAAATATTATACTCTATATTAATTTTCTTACATTCAGATATCTCTTCTTTTATTTTTTCTATTCTTCCTTTATAAAGGATATATATACCATTACTATTAAAAAATTTTTTTGTAAGACTAATTATTTCATAAATTGATTTAAATGCTCTACATGTAACCACTTGACTTTTTATATCAATATTTTCAACATTATTCAAAATAATTTGCACATTTTTTAAATTTAGACTTTTTTTTATCTCCTCTAAAAACAAAACTTTTTTAGGACTCTTTTCTATAAGAGTAATATTTTTATCTGGAAATATAATTGCAAGTAAAACACCCGGAAGACCACCTCCAGTCCCTAAATCTGTAATAGAATTATAATTAGCAAAATAAGAATACGGCAATAAACAATCAACAATATGTTCTTTAATTAAAACTTCTTTTGTTATTTTTCTTGAAAATAGATTGATCTCTCTATTTTTTAATATTAAATGCTCAATATAATTTTCAATCTTATCTAAATAGTGAAAAAGATTTAAATCTCTTAATATTTTCTCTAACATTATCTCTCAATGTCCCCGGATATCACCTCTATTAATTCTACAAGACTATTTGAACTATTAACTATTTTGTGAGATATACCCTTTTTGATTATAATAGAATCACTCTCTTTTATTTTGATAATCTCATTCTCCTTTTCAATCGTTACCTCCCCTTTTATACAGGTTATTGTCTTTGAATTAAATTTCAACAATATATTTTCTGTATTTCTAAAAGGATCAATTATAATTTTTTGAATAATTGATTTACTATTTTTTTCTATTTCAACGATATATCCCCACTCATAGAATCTTTTATTATTATAAAAAAACTCATTTTTTCTTTTTTTCTCGAGTTCCTGAGCTACATTCTTTACCTTTTCTGAAGAATTTAAATTAGAAATTAGTAATGCATCCTCTGTGTCTATTATTGCAAGATTGTTAACATCTATTGTGGCTATCAATCTTTTATCACTCCATACAAAAAGATTGTTTGAATTAAAATTAATAAAGTTTTCTTTTTCCATACGAATTACATTAAGATTTTCATCTTTTTTAGAAAACTCATAAAGAGAAAAAAAACTACCAATATCGCTCCATCCAATATCTGCTGGTATTACGACAATTCTATCAGATTTTTCCATCAGAGCATAATCTATGGAAATATTTGGATATTCATTATAACTTCCTGTTTTTTCTTTTACTTTCATAGTTATATTATAGATAAGAGAAGCATGCTTATTTAATTCTTCCATAAAAGTAGAAATTTTAAATATAAAAATCCCTGCATTCCAGAAAAAATTACCACTTTGTAAATATTCTTCTGCCTTTTTAATATCTGGTTTTTCAACAAATCTATTTACTTTATAGCCTGTCCCAATTTTAATATCTGTTTTTTCGATATAACCATAACCAGTTTTCGGCAAATTAGGGACAATTCCGAGAGTAACAATATACCCCTCTTTTGCTATCTTTTCTGCTTCATCTAAAATTTCATTAAATCTTTCAGTATTCTCAATATGATGATCAGAAGAAAGGACTGCAATAACATCCTCATTATCAAAAAAGATAGAACTATAAGCAATTGCTGGGCATGTATTTTTCCCTTCTGGTTCAAGAAGTATATTTTTCTTTGGGTATTCTAAAAATATTGAAGAGAGTTGCTTATTTATGATGGTAAAAGAGTCTTCTGTTGTTATAACAAAAATATCTTTGCCATTTTCTTTACTAACTCTTAAAGCTGTATTTTGTAACATAGAATATTCATTTATAAGACTTAAAAATTGTTTTGAATAATATTTTCTACTTAAGGGCCATAGCCTTGTCCCAGACCCACCTGCTAAAATTAGATATTTCATAACTTATAACTCCATTTTTGCTAACTTTATATACTAAAACTATATAATTTTGTCAAAAAATAATTGAGTTTTAATTAATAAAAAAGTGCAACTTTATTTTCAAGCAAATAATAGGACAGATTTATCCCAAGCTTAATTGTATGTAAGAAAAATTAAATAACCTCATTTTTTTTTTTGATAAAATTTTTAAAAAAATCTTTTCAATAGTATGTCTCAAATCCCACGACCTGATAGCAATCGTTGTAGATTGCCTTGTAAAAGGGCGTGGTGTTACCGGAAAAGTGGGATAATTCTCTGCTCTTATTCCACTTTTTTATCTTTGTTAGTCTCAAAAATAACCTTAATGTTACTATACTACATTTCATCTCAACCCCTGTAATTCCAAGTTTATCATACTCTTGAAGAAAGAGTAGGATAATTCTCCTCAATAAACACC
>DAONLM010000063.1:0-14002 GCA_035406685.1 Spirochaetota bacterium | reverse complement strand
AAAAAAATTAAAAAAGTTGCCTGAAAATAAAATCGCACCTCTTTATTTTTTAAAATTCTTATTTCTTTTGACAAAATTATTTTTTTTTTATATAAGACTTTCTTAATATGAAAGTTATAAAAGTAGGTTATTTAGGTCCAAAGGCAACTTTTTCTCATGAAGCAAGTCTTAAATATTTTGAATCTAATAAGCAATTTAAAGGAAACATTGAATTTATCCCTATAAATAAAATTCCTGATATATTTGAGAAGATAAATAATGGGGAATTAGACTATGCTGTTTTACCTTTTGAAAATTCTACTGGTGGGACAATAGGGGATACTCTTGACCTATTTATTAAGACAGATTTAAAAATTTTTGATCAAATAACCTTATCTATAACTCAAAATTTATTATCCAATGCGCCTAAAGATAAAATAAAGAAAATTTATGCTCATTATCAATCATTTATGCAATGTTCAGAATATATAAGTAAAAATTTTAAAGATGTTGAGATTGTTGAAGTAAGTTCAAATTCAAAAGCTGCAATGATGGCTTTTAATGATAAAGAAGGAGCATCAATAGGACCTTTATTGTGTGCAAAAGAGTATAATCTTAATGTTATTGAAGAAAAAATTAATAATAAACATGATAATGAGACAAAATTTTTTGTTATTTGTAAAGGTTTAAAATATATTCTAAAAAATAGATCTCTTATAATATTTTCGGTTCCAAATAAACCGGGTGCTTTATATAAAATATTAAGAATCTTTTATAAGAAAAAAATAAATATGACAAAGATAGAATCACGACCATCAAAAGAAAAAAAGTGGGAATATGTTTTTATCATTGAGTATGAAAATTCAAAATCAATTAAAGAAAATCTTTCCCTTTTAAAAAAATTAAAGAAAAAATGCGATTATTTTGACTATTTAGGGAGCTATTAAACTTTTATGGAAAATGTAAGTTTGGTACTGGCTTCTCAATCGCCGAGAAGAAAGGATTTACTTTCCAGTTGTTTTATAAATTTTACGGTGGTAGAGCATGAATTTGATGAGGAGAGTCTCTTTGAAAAAAATCCAGTAAAATTAGCAGAAAAACTTGCTTATAATAAGGCTATTTCAATTGCTAAAAAAGATGATTTTTTTGATAAATATGTGTTAGGAGTTGATACAATAGTTGTTTATAAAAATAGAATTTTTGGAAAACCAAGATCAAAAGAAGAGGCAAAAGAATTAATTTTAGATCTTAGTAATAAAACTCACAAGGTCATATCTGGCATTGCTTTGATTAATACAAAAGAAAATATAAATATGGTAAAACATTGTATTACCAAAGTAAAATTCGGTAAAATTGATGCAAATTTTTTGAAATTTTATCTTGACAATAATTTATGGAAAGGTTATGCTGGTGGCTACGCTATACAGAGTATTTTTGCTCTTTTGGTCGAAAAAATAGAGGGTTCCTACTCTAATGTTGTAGGATTACCATTAGAGACTCTCTATAAAATGTTAAAATTAATAAATAAAAATTTTTTTTACATCAAAGAGAGTTTATAATAATCCTCTATGATGTAATAAAATAATCTTCCGGGCTATTTTTAGCTTCGAGAAATATGGTGTTATCTTTACTCTTGCTCTCTGGTAGATCTTGCCCGGAAGATCAGTCAAATTTTGGATAAAAAAATTAAAATTATATAAATCAGGAGGAGTAAATTGTCAATAGTTACAATGAAGAGTCTATTAGAAGCTGGAGTACATTTTGGACACCAGACAAGAAGATGGGACCCAAGAATGTCCCGATTTATCTTTTTTGAAAGAAATGGAATTCACATCATTGATCTTCAGAAAACCATAGCGGAAATTAAAAAAGCTTATGAAGCAGTAAGACAAACTGTTCTTCAGGGTAAGCCAGTTCTATTTGTTGGTACCAAAAAACAGGCAAGAGCAGCCATTCAAAAAGAAGCAGAAAGATGCAATCAATTCTATGTTAACAACAGATGGCTTGGTGGAATGTTGACTAACTTTTCTACCATTAGAAAATCTGTTGCAAGATTAAAGAAGATAGAAAAAATGGAAGTTGATGGGACATTTGATTCAATTACCAAAAAAGAGAAAATCAGATTATTAAAAGAAAAAGAGAAATTAGAAAAGAATCTTAAAGGTATTAAAGAGATGAATACCTTACCCGGAATTCTTTTTGTTATTGACTCAAAGAAAGAGGCAATAGCAGTCGCAGAGGCAAACAAGCTAAAAATACCAGTAGTTGCAGTTGTTGATACAAACTGTAACCCAGATGTAGTCGATTATCCCATACCAGGTAACGACGATGCAATAAGAGCAATCAATTTATTCTGCTCTATAATTTCCAGTGCTTGTATTGATGCTGATAATGAGGCTGGTGCTAATATCTTTGGTGATGAAGATGAAGCAATAAATTTAAATGAAAAGATAATGGAAAATACAGAGATTATAAATAAAGATGAAGTAGATGATTTAGAAGATGAGAATGAGGAAATTTCCGAGGAAAAAAAAGAAAAGAATGATGTAGAAAAAGATGAAAAAAAGAAAACAGAAAAAGCAAAAAAAGAAGATAATAAAAAAGAGGGAAAAAATATAGATAATAAAAAAGAACAAAGCAAAGAAGAAAATAAAGGAGGAGATAAAATGAATATATCTGCTGATATTGTAAAGAAATTAAGAGATATAACAGGGGCCGGAATGATGGAATGTAAAAAGGCTCTAATAGATGCTCAAGGAAATATGGATGATGCCATAAGAATACTTAAAGAGAAAGGGCTTGCTGATGCTAAGAAAAGAGCCGATAGAGAGACTAAAGAGGGTGGAGTATTTATAAAGAAATCAGGGGATAATGTCGCATTAATTCAACTTGCTTGTGAGACAGATTTTGTATCTAATAGTGATGTATTTAAGAATGCAAATAATAAAATTTTAGATAGTGTTTTATCATTAAAGAGTGAAGATCCATCTAAATATACTGATTTCGTTCAAGAAGTTATATCTCAGACAAAAGAAAATATTGAATTAAAAGTTGTAAAACTTATAAATCTCAGTAAAAATCAATATGCTTCCACATATATTCATGGTAATAATAAGATAGGTGTTGTCGCAATATTTGAGATAGAAAAAGAGGACTTAAAGAATAATTCAGAAATGGAAGAATTTGGTTTAAATATAGCTATGCATATAGCAGCATCTTCACCTTTATATCTTGATGAAAATGAAATACCGGATAAAGAGAGAGAGGAACAGAAAGCCATATTTATGAAACAGATGGAAGGAAGTGATAAACCGGCAAATGTTATTGAAAATATTGTAAAGGGTAAACTTTCAAAATATTTTGCAGAGGTTTGTCTTTTAGAACAAAAATATGTAAAAGATGATAAAATTACTGTTAGCAAGTATATAGAAGATTTTTCTAAAAAAGTTGGATCAAAAATAAAGATCGTTAAATTTTATAGATATATGATTGGTTCCTAATTCTTCAGGAGAGAGATTTTGAAAAAAAGATTCTTAATAAAACTATCTGGAGAGTCCCTTAAAGGGACTCTTCAGTATGGTATTTCTTATCCCTGTGTTGATATTTTATGTAAAAGATTATCAAATATTATAAAAAAAGGGGTTGAATTAGGTTTTGTCATAGGGGGTGGAAATATATTCAGAGGTGCTACGTGCGAAATAGATGGATATGATAGAGTAGCTGGTGATAATATTGGAATGATTGCCACTGTTATTAATGCTTTAACAATGGCTGAAAGATTAAGGTATTATGGTGTAAAGGCAATTGTTCAGTCTGCTATTAAAATTGAAGGTATTGTGGATCTTTTTAATAGGGATATTGTTGAAGAGACATTTAAACAAAATGGAGCAGTTATATTTTGTGCAGGAACAGGCAATCCCTTTGTTTCAACTGATACGGCTGCCGCAATAAAATCTCTTCAAATAAATGCCAGTGCTCTTTTTAAAGCAACAAAGGTTGATGGCATATATGATAAAGACCCCTTTAAATTTAAAGATGCAAAGAAATATGATACAATCACTTATGATGAAATTATATCAAGAAATCTTGAAGTTATGGACCTAACCGCTATTCTTATGTTGAAAAAGAACAAAATGAAGTTAATGGTATTTAATATGGATGATGACTCATTGGAAAGAGCATGCGATGGGGAAACTGTTGGAACTCTTGTATACTGAATAACTATCCTCAAACTTCTGTCCAACAGATATCCCATGTAAAGAATATAGATATACTTACCAGTATTGCTTCGGTATCTTTTTCTCTTGAGTAATAGGGATATCCCCTGTTTTAAGTCTTTTTTACAAAGAATTAATGTTATGTTATAATAATATATTATTGTTATCTTTTTAATATCTTATTGTTAGCTCCCCCTACAGCAACAATTGTCGTATAAAATATTCTTATTATAAGCTACCTACATTTTTTCAATGTAGAATAATATTCAAGTCCACTTATAAATTCTTCTGGCATAAAATTTGTGCCATCCGGCAGATCTATAATTTCTCTCTCAACAAGAACAAGCACAGCAGTATAAAAATAGTCTACCATTTTTACATCTGGTATAGGACTTAAATCTTTTTCTTCTATGTCTGATTTTTTTATTTTCTCTATGCTTTTTGAATATTTAGTTAATAAAGAAGGATCTCTATCAACTAATGAAACTACTTTTAATAAAAAATAGACAACATCTTTTCTTTTAATATAATCAGAGATATTTATATTTTTATCAAAAATGAATTTATCATTAAATAACTTCTCTTTTAACTCAAAATCTTTTAGATTTCTATACTCTTTTAATAAATCTGTCTCCATATCAGTAAGTTTTATAACATCATCAAAAGTTATTTTATCTTTTTCGACTATGAAGCCAGATTTAAAATCCTTAGGTGGATTTTTTATAAAAACACGGGATATCCCCCTTCTTTTTTCATAATTTTTTTTATATCCCTCTGGCAAAATAGGCAATACTTCATCATATAAGCTAGTCGCCTTTATGTATTCTCCCTTTAAAAAATACAAATCAGCAAGAAACAATTTAATCCTTTCATTTGTATTTGCATTTTTTATTCCAACATTAAGAATTTCCTCTTTTTTAGCAATATCATCTTCAAGATGTGCTTTGATAATATATAATTTTTCTTCGTTTTTATTTTTTCTTTCAATATCTTCAATTATACCTTTTATATTTTTGTTCCCCTGAGCAAGTTCATATTCCCCTTTTAAGCCCAATACCTTTGCCTCAAAATACTTATTATTATTTGCCTTTTTCATTAGATTACTTATAATTTCATAAGATCTTTTTAAAAATTCTTTATTAAAAGTTCTCTTATATTCTAATAAAAGTAATTCAGTCTCCTCTATTAATTTTTTACTATCATCATCGATTGGATTAACAATAACAATGTCTGTTGTCTCACAGCTTACTAAAATTAATAAAATAAAAAATAATAATATTTTTCTCATAGAGATATCCCCCTTATTTTGGTATAGAATATATATAAATATTATTATCAAAACTACCTGCTATCATTTCATATTCTCCATCATTATTTATATCAAAAAAGTAAGGTTTATTACTTCCTTTAACTGGAAAGCCTGGTAGAAAATCCAATTTTGAATCAAGAGCAATAATACTATTCTTTTCATCATAAATAAAAATTTCCATATATTTATCACCAGTAACATTAAACAGCAATAATTTTCTATCCTTACCATCTGCATCTTTTATCTTTTTTTCAAGTATGATATTACCTGACGAAGATACAATGGTTACAACACCATCTTTATTTAGTAAGACAATCTCCTCTCCTTTATCTTTTGTAATATCACCAACTACTGGCTGAGTATAAAATACGCCCTCAAATTTAAGATTTAATTCCTCTTTTAATATACCATTCATATTCCATACTTTTAGAGAGCCGGATTGTGTAATAAAAATTATCACTTTTTCAGATCCAAAATTTGCAATAACCGGACTACCGACTCCAATACCCCCTGCTTCCTGTGGCCATCCTTTAATATCATTCCCATTCTTATCAAGTCCTAAAATGGTACCACTAAAACTCTTAGGATATAGAAACATACTCTCATTATAAAAAACAGGTGGGGATAATAATGGAGATTTGAATTCGTAATTAAATAAATTTATCTCACCATTTTCATTGACAAAAGCAATTTTTTTATCATCTTTTGAATAAAGCAATAAATTATTACTATAAATAACTGGATTGAATGAATTTTTAATATTACTTTCAATCGGAAAAGGGGATATCTGATTGCCATTAAAATCAAATTTGTCAATAATGCCAGAATCATTATATACCACAATGCTTTTCTCCCATATTACTAATTTATTACTATTGTCACTAATCTTTACCGGGAATCCTTCAATTGTCGTATTTTTAAAATCTGTAACATAAAGTCTTTTATTTTTAGTTGTGTATATTAATTCTGGCAATTTTGAACCCACTATATCTTTTACAATTAGATCACTATTTATCTCTTCTTCTATTTTAATAGGATAGCCAGAAAATATTCTTGCCTTTTTAACATTGACCCCGTTAGCAGAAAAATCTATTTTCAAACTATTATTAGAAATATTTATTGACATTACCCCTTTTTCATACAATTGAAAGAGATCTTGAAGAATACCTTTTGTCTGCAATATTTTTGGTATGGAATATCCCATATTAAAATAAGCAAAAATATTAGCAGTCTTACTTATTTTTGAGGTTGCAGATCTAAAATCCTTATCAAATAATATTGTGTTGTCCTCTCTATATTTCATTATAAGATTTGAAAGAGGTTCTATATCCATTGAAAAAAATATATAATCATTCTCTATTACAAAAAATGGAGTATCAAAATCTTTAATAAAAAGAGAAATTATCTGATTTAAGAAAGATGGAAAAACAATCTTTTTTAATTTTACATCTTTGTATTGAAGTTCTGTGCTCTCTTCCATAAATATAGAATCAGTTAATTTTTCAAAAACCCTATTTAATTTCTCTTTATCTTTTATTTTTATAAATATGCCCGGAGAATCAACCCCTTCGGACCACCATATACCTATCTCTTCTCCTATCCAGTCAAAAATAAGTTCATTTATTGAAAGATTTAGTAACATTTTACTGGCATTGTTTATATTCTCAATTGTCTTATCAAATTTCCCTTCCTGAAAATAAAGAAAAAGTTTATAGAATTCTTCGAAAGAGTTAAAGTTAATAGCAAGATAAAAATTAGTATTTATTGGCAAATATTTTGTAATACCAATTTCTCTTGGTTTGTTATTTAAGAAATTTCTAACTAATTCATCTTTTGTAGAACTCTTTGTAAATGTTGATAAAGATATTTCTGAATTTGAAATATTTAAAGATAAGGCACTCACTGGATCAAGTGTAAACTTATCTATTACTTTCTTTAACTGAGAATTATTTTTTAAAAAAGAATCAAATAGAGCGTCACTATTTACAAAAATCTCAGCAATCCCATCTTTTTTAACCTGACTCTTTACATAATAAAAATTAATATCATCTATGATACTATTTTTAGATTCTTTAGTTTTATAAAAATCTTTAATAGATTCTTCACTTAAACCTAAAAATAAAAGATTATTTTTGAAAGAATAATATATATCTATATTACTCTTTACAATTGTTAGTTTATAATATTTATAACTGTCTGTTTTAAATTCTTTTAGTAACAAATCTTCGTTATTTTTTAGAATATATGAAGCCATGCCAGAAAATTTTAATAATAGAGATTTAAAGCCCATATCTAATAAAATAGAGGTATAAAGACTATTAGTTATAATGATATTTACCTTCATATCAACAAAAGAAGATAGAAATTTATTTTTGGCAATTGGAGAATTTTTAAATTCGAGTAGCACCTTATATAAATCCAGATATTGTTTATCTGATAAAATAATGTCCAAAGCTCTTAACTCGATTAAATTATTATACAATTTTGAAATAGAATCCACCTTTATATAGGCAAGGTAATCCTTTGATATGTAGTTTCTCTCATCAACTCTTGTAAAGAAATATACAAGATATAAAGTAAAAAAAATCAATATTATTATAAGTAAAAAAATCCCTACTCCAGAGAGTAGTTTAAGAATAAAAGATTTTTTCTTTTCTTTCATAAAAAATCCTCTTGATTTATATTTAAATTATTATACGTTATTAAAATATTAGTTTTTTATTTAGCAGAATAATCCATTTAAAAAGGGTAAAATTTTTCTTATTTTTTGTAAAGCATTTTCTTAAAAATTTGGAGATTAATATATATACTAACAAAATTTTAATTTTTAAGTTATCCTGCATCTATATGAAGATTAGTTTTATATCATGATAGGGTAGGTCTGTCCCTTATTTTAATTATAACTATAAAAAATTTATAGGTCTGTCCCCGTTTAAAAAGATTTATAATTTATAAGTCTGTCCCTCTTTTGATCATAAAAAGATTTATAGGTCTGTCCCCCACTTTAATTTTTTTCAAAAAAAGTTAAATTTTTTCTCAAAAATTGTAAAGGATTTTCTCAAAAATTTTGTGATTAATATATAGAAAATAATTTTTATAAAATTAAGGAGGATTTTTTATGAGAAGAAATAGAATATTAAAAAAGGGGGCTAGCTATTATATTACCTGTACAATCAACAGGGACAGACCTGAACTAAAGCCCCTATTCGTCCGTGAAATGCTATTATTAACTTTAAAACAGGCAAAGAAGAAATTTAGATTCTCACTTTTAAATTTCGTATTTGTCTATACCCATTGTCATTTTATTATAAAACCAAAAAGAGGAGAAAATCTATCAAAAATAATGCAGTGGTTACTGGGCACATTTGCTGTTAGATATAACAAAAGATTAAAAATAAGAGGAAAGGTATGGTTTGATAGATTTAAGAGTGAAGTAGTAGAAAAAATTGAGGATTTTGTAAGGAGTTTTAAGAGGATAAATGACAATTTAAAGAAAAATAACATACAGGAAGCATTAGAAAATTATATTTTCTGTGGTATTTTTTATTTTAAGAATAAAAATTTTGAATTTCTTGATAGATTGCCTTTATTACTGAAATTTTTGATATGAAAAAAATTATTTTTTTCTGAAAAATAAAACTATTCATGATGTTTTTTCAAGTTAACTCTTTGCATTTTTGACAAGTATTAAAGATATTGGTAAAAAAAAGAAGAATGGCAACCATGCCCCAATTATGGCTGGAATCCTTCCATTATAGGCTAAAACATCCAGTATTAGTTGCATTACATAATAAAGTATTGCAAGTCCTATTGAAAAAAATAGAGCAAGGATAGTCACATTTGTCTTTGATACAGTTGCTACTCCGAGTGCAAAGAGGGCAACTATTAGAAGAGTAAAAGGGAAAGAAAATTTTTTATAATAATTTGTTAATTCTTTATTATGCTCAACATTTAAACTTTTGTATAACTCTATTGTCTCCTTTGCTTCAGAAATAGTCATATTCTCTATATCATATTGAGCCTTTTTGAAAACAGATGGCTTCTCAGAAAAAGGAAAATATCTTTTTTGAAATCTTGTTTCTGAAACAAGATCACCACTATTGTCCCATTCTCTTAATATTCCTAAGTTAAATAACCAGCCATTTTTAGTATAGGCTGCATTTTCTGCTTCAAGCCTGTAAACAATTTTAAAGTCTTTATCTAATTTAAATACTATTACCTTTTCGAGAGTATTTTTACTTGCAATAAATCTTTCTGCATTCCAGAAATAGTCATTATTACCTCTTATTGTAATATTATCATTATCACTACTCTTACTCTTTTCTGTTAATTTCTCAAATAACTTGTCTCTGTATCTATTTGTTGGTATAATAATATAAGAATCAACAAAAATCATAACAAAAGAGAGAATAATATTGAAAATAATTATAGGCATTGTAAATTTATATAATGAAATTCTAGATGTAAAAATCGCTATAAGTTCATTATTTTGATAGAACATTCCTAAGGTCATTGTTATACCAAACATAATAGCAACTGGAATTGTTAGCCATATAGCCTTTGGTATAAGCAAAAAAGATATGAATATTATATTTGGTATAGAAACAGAAAATTGCATATACTTATCCAATTTTACAAAAAGATCAAATATGATCACAATTATAATGAGTAATCCCTGAATAATAATAAACCAGTATAAAAAAGATGTAAAAAGCATTCTATAAAGCGTCCATGGTAATAGTGGCCTTTTTATAAAATTATAAATAGAATGATAAGCCTCTTTTATGTTAAAATTTTTTATAAAATTTATAAAATTTAATAGGCTATTAAAAAATCTTTTTGGAATATTGGAAAGATATTCAAGAATAATATATAAAATATCTCTAAAATAGTATCTCATTCTCTTAACCTTTTGATTAAGAATATAATACCAATTACTAAAAATATAAGATTTGGGCCAAATATTGAAATAAAGGGTGGCAACATTTCTTTAACACCCAATACTCTTGATCCATAATAGGAAAACCAGTAAAAAGCACACAAAAAAAGTCCGAGTATAAAACCTATTGTAAAACCAGCTCTTTTAGAATATATGCCTATTGGAGATGCAAAAATAGCAAATATAATACAGGCAAGAGGTAGAGCAAATTTATTATAGAATTCAAGAGAATAACTATTGAGCGTGCTTTTATTTTGTCTTTCTAAAATTAGATTTTTTAAAGCAGTTATATCATTATCCAGTTGATTGATACAATTAATAAAAGAGGTATTATCTTTTAAATATAATTTACAATTCTCTAAACTGTTTTTTACTTTCTCTTTCTGTTGTTTTATTTCTAAATTTTTAGCATTCAATTCTTCAAGGTATATCTTTCTATATTTTTTAAGATTTTTATAAATCTCAATAGCAGTGCTTTCACTTACAGAAATTCTTTCTTCATCCCCCTCTATATCCTGATATGAAATATAATATTTAATTGAGTCAGCATATCCAAAATTAAATTCATTTGGCCTATCTGGATTGTCAAATTGAAGCATGGATTTATTCATACTCAATTCTATTGCCCCTTTTCTATCCTTTGGAGAGGATATTATAGCCTCTTTTGCAGAAATGATTCTTTTCTGTTTGTCTGTATCAATAATAAAAACCCCTTTAATAGAAGTATCTTCAACAATATCTGTAAAAATAGTTTTTCCAAAGTATTTTACTATTCTTTTTGATTTAAAATTAAGAGTTGGCCTTACCTGCATAATCTTTCTTAAAGTAAGCCTCTGTTCTCTTTGAGCAACCGGATATATCTGATCCCAGACTATAAACGCAATAATAGCAATCGCAATTGCAGTTATGAAAATAGGTCTGAATAGGCTCATCATACTGAATCCGAGTGCCCTAAATGCAACAATTTCATTATCACTCGAAAACCTTCCCATTGTCATTAATGTTGCAAGCATTGTTCCAAAAGGCAAACTTAAAATAATAAATAAGGGAAAAGCAGTAACAAACATCATAAAAACAAGATTAAAAGGAAGATTCTTCTCGAATAATCCGAGAGGTTTCATATAATAAAGGACATGGTTTATTACAAATATTATGAAAAAAAATAAAAAGGATATAACAAAGGTAAGAATGAATTCTGTAAATATATATTTTGTTACTATCTTAATTCTAAATTTAAATGGTTTATTCAATTTAATCCTCTTAATCCTCAATTATTAATCTTTTTTGTAAAACTCCATAGCCAAGAGTGCCAATAAACATAAATTCTTCACTGAATTGTATACTTCTTATTTCATTTGTGATATACATATCAGAAATTTTAAAATTATTAAACTTATTTACATTTTTGTCAAAAAATATTATGCCATTTCCCAATGTCCCAAAATATATTCTATCATCTTTAATTGTAGAGCATAGAATAAAGTCATTCCCTATTTCTTTTGTCTTTGTAGAATATATTTTTATCTTTTTTTTGTGTGTATTGTATAAGACTATCCCCTGTCCATGAGTTGTTATCCATAGATTTGATCCATCCAGTAAAAAAGAGGTAATTGCCTTATTTAAAAAGGATAGTTCAGTAAGTTTAATAAGATTATCATTTTCATATTTATAAACATTGCCATTATATGTTCCAATATATAAAGAGGAATTAGCATAGTATAAGGCAGAGATATTTTCATTATCTATTATTTGAAAAAACTGGTTATCATTTTTATCTTTACAAATAAGTCCTTTCCCTATTGTGCCATAATATACTGTATCATCATTTCCACTAATAGAGGTAATTGATACATTTGTTAACGTCTCTTCATTTTTAATAGAGCCGTTTCTCTTATCAATAATAGCAACCCCATTAGTTGTGCCAACATATATTCTTCTATTATCTCTCCATAATGCTCTTATCTCTTCTGATGTATATTGACTCAAACTAATAACATTGTATGATTCAAGAATATAATTATATAAGATTAATCCTCCATTCCATAGCCCTATATATAAATTATCCTTATCAACTAAAAGAGAATTTATATTTGGGTCTCTATAATTTATATTCGATGTGTCTATTTGTGACCAGAGTAAAAAATTTTCAAGATAGTAATAGAGATATTGCTGATCAGATGAGAGTTTATTTACATTTATATATTTAAAATAATATGAGGCACTATTTTTGTCATCTTTTTTACGAAAATATATTTCTGAAAGATATAGATTAACTTCATCTTTATAAACAATTGAATAGTCTCTCACTTCTTTAAAATAAGATATCGCATTATCAATCATGTCCAGTTTGTAGCAGATCATAGCATAAAGTAGTTTCATTTTTATCTTATTTTCTTTTGAAACAAGATAAAATTTATTATCATTAAGAGCACTCTCGATAAAATAAAAAGCCTTATAATAATTTTTTTTGTTAAATTCTATAATAGCAAGATAGTAATTTACAAACGAGGCAAATTCAGTATCCCCTAATTTTTCAAAAATATTATTTAAAATTGAGATTGCCTCTTCATATTTTTTTTCATTTATAAGTTTATTTACCTCGACCAATTTTGATTTTGCGTTAATTTTATCTTCTATAATTATTGAGAATGTTTTAGTTGTAAGAATAAAGATAATTAAAATTAGTAATATATTTTTTCTCATATTGTTTCCGAAAGACAAAAATACTCATTTAACCTATATAAACAAAATTTATGATTTTGTCAAAAAAGAATTGAAAAAAGTTATAAAGAGGGTGCGATTTTATTTTTAGGCAGTTAAAAAAAATAGAATTATCCCAAGGGTTAATTTTGTTTGAGAAATGCTTGTAATAGTCTTATTTAGTTTTTGGTAGAATTTAAAATAATTTTTTTTCAATAATAGGTCTCAAAGCCTATTACTTGGTAGCAATCGTTGTAGATTGCCTTGTAGAAGGGCGTAGTGTTACCGGAAAAGTGGGATAATTCTCTGGCCTTACTCCAATTTTTTATCTTTGTTAGTCTCAAAAATAACTTTAATGTCATTATACTACACTTCATCTCAACCCTGGTAATCCCAAGTTTCTCATACTCTTCCAAAAAAAGTAGGATAATTCTCCTCAGTAAAACCCCCATGCTAAAAAAATTTAAATCAGCATGGATCTTTTTTAGAAAACGATAGTCCTGTTTTGAGAGATATATATGAATCCTTGCATCCCCATCTATTCTTTCATATTTATTGCCATCCTCTGGACCGAAACAATATATTTCTTTTACTCTATTAGTATAGAGTTGCAAGATATATATAACGAGTCCAGAAATAGAAATATTAAATTTCCTTGCAACATTTTCAAGTCTTTTTTTCATTGACGAGTTAACAACCACATGTAACTCATGTTCGCAAATATAATTTTTTAAAATTTTACTAATATTGTTCATAAAAAATCCTCCCTAAAATTATTATAAAAATTATTTTCTATAATATTAATCACAAAATTTTTAAGAAAATCCTTTACAAAATTTATGAAAAAAATAAAAAAAA
>DAONLM010000062.1:0-14155 GCA_035406685.1 Spirochaetota bacterium | reverse complement strand
AGTGTCAAAATTTCTTAGAAAATCCTTTACAAAATTTAACAAAAAAATAAAAAAAATTATCCGTGGATAAAATATCCTTACTTTATCTTTTGTTTTGTGAGATAAAATTTATATAATCTTAAGCCAAATTATAAAATTAAAATAAAAAATTTTTTAAAAAAGTTAAAATTTTATTTTTTATAAAAAAATATTTGTATAAAATAGTTAATTGTATTATAATCAAAAAAAAATAATTAAAATTATGGAGGTTATTTATGAATATTAACAGGGCAGTGGACAAAAAATTTGAAAATATGTCTTTAAGAGATGTTTTAAAACAGCCTATTGATGCTTTGCAGGGATTAAGTTCAAGACAGGCAAAACTCGTAAAAGAGGCTTTTAGAATTACAACAATTGAGCAACTTTCTAAGTTAAGATTTGCTAAGTGGGCTGAGGCTTTAATGGCACTTTCTAAATATGAGATAAAGGGGGATACAAATTCTCATCTTAATATTAATAAGTGTGTTGACAAGGCTTATGAGAAGAAGAGTATTAAAGAAATACTTGATTCTCCAGTTCAGGCACTTCAAGGTTTAAGTGATAGACAGGCTGAGTTACTATATCAGGCATTTAAGATTAAAACAGTTAAACAACTTGGTAATTTGAGATTTTATAAGATAGCAAAGGCTATATATTTTCTTGCTTTATGTGAAGATACATCATTAGATCCTAACTCAAAGTTGTAATTAAAGGTAATGATTATTCAGGAAAAGATATTATTAGCAATACAGGAATATTCTAACTCTGTTTTTGATGTGATATTTCAGTTTTTTACGACAATTGGTGAAGAGTATTTCTATGTTGCAATAATATCTTTTCTTTTCTGGAATATATCAAAGAAAAATGGTTTTATTTTAGGTTTTTCTTATATTTTTTCAATGGTTGTAAATGAATTATTTAAACTTATATTTCATACAAGAAGACCTTTTGAAGTAAGTAGCAATATAAGAGCATTGAGAGTAAAAACTGCGACAGGATATTCTTTTCCAAGTGGACATACACAGGGGACTACTACTTTTTTTACTACTCTTTCTTTAATGATAAAAAAGTGGTGGTGGATTGTTATTTCAATAATTTTTATACTAACAGTTGCTTTTTCGAGGCTATATTTAGGAGTTCACTGGCCTGTTGATGTTATTGGTGCTATTATTTTAGGATTAGTTTTATCATTCATAATCTATGTTGTTTTAATAAAAATTTATGATAATAGAAAAAAATTATATCTATTTTTAATTGGATCTTCTTTGATTGTTTTTATAAGTGCTATAATTCTTTTAATTTTTAATAATTCATTTTTTCATCTTAATATAGAAAATGTTCCAAAAATAGCAGGGATTTTTATAGGAATTTGTTATGGCTTTATATTTGAGGATAAATTTGTCTCTTTTAAAGAAAAAGATGATTTATTATTTTTAATACTAAGATATATCATTGGCCTTTCTTCTACAATTGGAATAATGATTATATTTAAAATAATATTTTTAAAAATTTTTATATTTGATTTTTTAAGATATTTTATAACTGGAATCTGGATAATATTTTTATACCCATTTATTGGAATAAAGATTGGCTTATTTAAGAAGGGATAAAATATGAAAAAATTAATGCTATTCTTGATTTTTGTTTCTATGGATATCTCTCTTTTTTCTTTTGATGGTTTAACTGATCAGGATGATTCTCATATAGAGATAACAAAGAGTTCTCTTTCATCTGTTTTTGGGGTTGATTATGGAGAAGTTATCAAGAGAAAAGAAGATATTATTACTGGGGTCATTACTTTTGAACTAAAGAAAACTAAAATTTCTGATATAATTGCATTTGCTAGTCGTGATATAGACTTATATCTTTTTGGATTTTTACCTTCTCATGCTCAGACTGATAAATATGATTATAATAGAGAGTATTCTATCGATGAATTAAAAAAGATAGAGACAATGGCTGTGTTTAGATATCTTAAATTTATAAATAGTTATTATAAAAAGATAGATGAAGCATATTATAATAACGAGATAGTTAAAGGGGCATATTATCTTGGTTTTATAATTCATTCAATAGAGGATCTTTTTGCTCATTATGGCATGACAAATGAACAGCATCGATATCTTGATAAAAAATCTAAAAGCCCTGATTATGATATTGAAAACATAAAATTATGTAGAATTAAAATGGAGATTTTTTTCAAAAAATTTGAAAACCTTTTTTCTGATAAAGGAAGAGATAATTTTTTAAATAGCATAAAAAAAAACGAAGTAATAAATGAAGATATAAATTCTTTAGGTAAAAAGATTTTAAAGAAGAGCAAGGATATTTTATGGGAGGGATTAAAATATCTTTTGTTTACTTCATATAATGAGAAATGTATGAAGTATTTTGAGAATATAAAATGGGATTATGAAAAGATATTTGAAATTATTTTAGACAGGAATCTTATGAATGAAATAGATAGCATTGATAACATTGATTATTTTTCTATTTTCTTAAAAAAGGTGAATTATCAGTTTTAAGTCATAACTCTAAATATCTTTATTAGAGCCATGGTGATATTCTTCAGATATGCTGGTGGATATTTATATAATATAACGATTATCTTTTTATAAAATTATGATACGACATATGTCCTAAAACGAGACTGAATAAAATAACATTTATTTTTTTCTAATAATAGAATAAAGTAGGACATATGTCGTAATATTTAGAAATATTTATATAGTATAACAATTATTTTTTTATCTGAAAGAAAGTACGACATATATCGTATTGGTATATATAACATAACGTATATTTTATAAAATAGATATACGACATATGTCGTATTAGCATTTATATATAATATAACTATTATTTTATAAAAATTAATACCTGTTGATTCTTTCACTAATTATCAAACAAGTATAATTTTTTCTACTTAAAAATTAAAATTAACTCTAATAAATAAATAGGTTATAATTTTTTTGACAATTTTATAAATTTTAAGTATATATAGGCAAATGAAAAGAATCCTCTTTACTCTTATTTTTATTTATTCTATTAATAATATCTACTCATTAATAAAATTAAGCCAGATAAATCCCTCACCGCCAGATATAAATTCATTTTTAAGAAATCAAGAATTAATAAGAGATATTAAATATAAAAAAATTACAATTGCTGAATATATAACAGATCCTTTAATATTATATGGTTCTTTATGGTGCTCATTTGCTATTACACTGCCAATGTGGGAGACATTTCCTTCTTTTATTCATGGAGAAAATGCTGGCAATATGTTTGTCAATAGATTAAAATTAGAACCTTTTACCAGTGGTAGAATCGAGCCAGTCACAAAGCCATTATTAGATATGAATGGCAACCCCATAAGAGATAGTAATGGAGATATTATTATTGTTATGACAGGTGATTTCTGGGCAAAGAATATAATAGAACCTCTCTTTTTTACCTTTGGGACACTTTATTTAAGATCAAAAAATTACCATCCAGCAATTATGATTACAGAAATAATTTTGTTATCTCTGGTAAATGAATTTTTAGTAAGACCATTTTTTATGAATTCAAGTTTTGAGCAACTTTTTAAAAATCCTGGAATTGGTTTAATAGTAGGGGTATTACTTGATGAACTATCTACTTTCTTATTAACGACCCCTTATATTGGTCTTCATATTTTAGCATATATCCTAAATCCTTTTAATGCTTTACCAAATTCAAGAGTAAAGCCTTTATTAATTTTTAATAACTATAAAGAATCTCTTTCAATTGAGGCTATTATAAAAATGTAAAAAATACTTTTGATTATTTTTAAGTTAAATTTTAATGATGAAAATTTCTAATTTTTTTTATAGAGTAAATAAATATATGAATAATCTAAAAGTTTTTATAAATAGGATAGATGATTTTTTTTCTAAAAAATTATATTCAACTAAAAAAAATTTATTTTTAGATATTCTTTCTAAAATTGGTAATTTTTTCTCAATTGCATTTTTTTTAATAATTATGTTTGCATTACCTTTTTATTTGACTAAAAAAATAGCACTAATATCTTTTATCTCTTTATTTTATTCTACTTTAATAGTTTTTATTTTAAAATATTTAATTAAAAGACAAAGAATTTATAATGATAACGATTTCAAATCCATTCTCGATCCTTACTCTTTCCCTTCGGGGCATATAAGCAGGTTATCATCTCTTATTTTTCCTTCTTTATATATATTACCATTATTTTTTATTTTTATTATTTTACCTTTTATTGTTGCGATATTAAGAATAAGAAGGGGATATCATTATTTTACAGATTGTGTCGTTGGTTATTTAATAGGCTTTGTCTGTGGAATAGTTGGGATTTTTACTTTTAAATATTGCATTTTTTTAGAAAAAATGTTACTAATTTTTCATTAGAATTTTTTAATTTATTTTATATTTTTTAGGAAAAATATATGAAATTAGCAAGCATTTTAAATCCAGACTTTATCAAAATAATTGATAAAGTAGAATCAAAAGATAAGTTAATAGAGATTCTTGTTGATGAAATTTATAAAGGATATAAATTTCATGTTTCAAAAGAGAGTATATTAAAGGCAGTTATGGATAGAGAGGCATTGGGTGGAACGTTTTTTGATAATGGGCTTGCCATTCCCCATGCACGTATAGAAAATTTTAATGATCTTGTAATAGGTGTAGGAATATTAAAAAATCCTATAAATTATAATAATATTAATATTAAATTTATGGTTCTCTCCATAATCTCAAAATCTGCTTCAAATACATATTTAAAGACGCTATCTGCATTTGCTCAAATTTCTCAGAATAAAGAGCTATTTGAAAAGGTATTAAACTCAAAAAATTCTCATGAATTTCTTAATACAATTTCAGAAATAAAGATAAAACAGGAGATAACAGTTGCTGATATAATGTCAACTGATATAAAGAAGGTAACCCCTGATACAAACCTAAAGGAATTGTGTGATATTTTTTATAAATATAATATAAGTTATGTACCAGTAGTCGATGAGAATGATAACTTTATCGGAGAGGTTACTGTTAATGAACTTTTAAGAGTTGGCATACCAAATTATGCTTTAATGATAGGTAATCTTAAATTTTTATCATCTTTTGAACCATTTGAAGAGTTACTCAAAAATGAGGATAAAAAATTTGTCAAAGAGATTATGAAAAAACCATCTATTAAATTATTGCCTTCTTCTTCTATAATAGAAGTTGCACTTGAAATGACACAGAATAATAAAAGGCATTTACCAGTTGTTGAAGGTAATAAAATCATTGGTATTGTAAGTTTTATGGATTTGGTTAAGAAGGTATTGAGAGGGTAAAAATATGAGTTTTCAGATAATTTTTGCACTTACTATTTTTTTTATAATTTATATTATAATGTCAACAGAAATTTTGAATAAGACTGTAATAGTTATTATAGGGGCTGCAATTTATATCATCTTTGGAATTCTTGATCAGGAAAAGGCTTTTAAAGAGATAGATTGGAATGTTATATTTCTTTTAATAAGTATGATGATAATAGTGGGAATCACAAAAAGAACAGGACTATTTCAATTTGTTGCAATAAAAGCAGCAAAATTTGCAAAAGGGGATCCAATAAAAATTTTAATATTATTATCTCTTCTTACAGCAATATTTTCTGCATTTCTTGATAATGTGACAACTGTTCTTATTTTGACACCAGTAAGTATTCTTATTGCAGTTGAGCTTGGTGTTTCACCGATTCCATTTGTTATAAGTGAGGCAATTGCATCAAATATGGGTGGAACAGCAACATTGATAGGTGATCCACCTAATATTATGATAGGTAGTGCTGCTAATTTAGATTTTGTCAAATTTTTAATAAATCTTGGGCCAATAGTTGTTGTAAATTTAATAGTATTTTCTATATTAGTGGCATTTATTTTTAGAAAAAAACTCGATGTTACTTATGAAAGAAAGGCAAGAATAATGGAATTTGACGAATCAAAATCCATAGAGGATAGGTCACTTTTGATTAAGTCTGTTATAGTCTTATCACTGGTTATTATAGGTTTTATATTACACGGGATTTTACATCTTGAAGCAGCAACAATTGCACTTCTTGGAGCAGGAGTATTAATGCTTCTTGTTGGAAAAGAAGAGGTTGAGAAATTTTTTCACGAAGTAGAATGGACAACAATATTCTTTTTTATAGGATTATTTATACTTGTAGGTGGTCTTGTTGAAATAGGCGTAATAAAGAGTTTAGCAGAATTTTTGTTAAAAGTAACAAAAGGTGATTTAAAAGTTACCACTATTGTAATGGTATGGTTTTCTGGCATATTTTCTGCTTTTGTAGATAATATACCTTATGTAGCAACAATGATACCTCTTATAAAAAACATTGGGTTAAAATTAGGTGAAGCAAATATAATACCAATATGGTGGGCTCTATCATTAGGGGCATGTCTTGGTGGCAATGGAACATTGATCGGTGCTTCTGCAAATGTGGTAAGCTGTGCACTTGCTGGAAAGAGTGGATATAAGATCTCATTTTTAGAATTTACGAAGTATGGGGCATTTTTTACTATTATAAGTCTTGCTTTATCCACTGGATATTTATTTTTATTCTATTTAAGATGAGTTACAGAAAAATATGAAAAATTTATTATTACAAAAGGCTTTTAGTTCTAATGAACATTTTAACATTATTCTTGTTGAAGATGATGAGATAGTCCTTGAATTAATTAAAGATATTTTTTCTGATAATAAGAATATATCAATATTTCCATTTAATAATAGTGAAGATGCATTGATTGAATTTGAAAATAATCAGAATTATCATCTTTGTATTGTGGATTATTTTTTACCTGGTAAAAATGGGCTCGAATTTATAAAAAGTATTAGAGAGATAAATTCAGATATCCCCTGTATAATGATCACTGCTCAGGGGTCTATACAACTACTTGTTGATATAATTAACTCAAATATTGTTTATAAAATAATTTTAAAACCCTGGCAGAATCAGGAATTTATTGATACTGTTTATGATGCTCTCGAATTTTATTTAATGAAGAGATTTATTAAAGAATACACAGAGGATATAGAGAATAAAAATATAATATTAGAGGAACTCTATATCAGAATGGAATCAATAATAGCAAATATTACTGATGGAATGATAGTCATATTCCCAGATGGAAAGATAAATATGATAACCAAAATAGCAGAGAGATTAATAACAAATAAGTCAAAAAAAATAAATTATACTGGTATTTCTATTTTTGATACAGAAATAGAGGATTATATTAAACAGAGGATTTTTTACTTTATAAACAATAAAGATATAGAAAATGAAAGATTTGAATGGAATATAAACAATAATACTTTTACAATTAAAATGTCAAAATTTAAGAATAAAAACAATAAGGTATTGGGTATTATTATTAACTTTGTTGATATTACAAAGGAAAGAGAACTGGATAAATTAAAGCAGGATTTTGTATCAAATGTCAGCCATGAATTAAGAACACCTTTATCTTCAATTCAGGGATTTTCTGAGGTTTTGATAAATTCCCCAGATTTTCCAGAGGAGAAAAAGATAAATTTTCTGAAGATTATTTATAAAGAGGCTACAAGACTTTCTGAAATGGTGAATTCAATATTGAGTCTTTCTAAAATTGAAGCACTTGATAAGAAGCCAGAACTTGTTTATTTTGATGCCATACCTTTAGTAAAAGATGTTTTTTTAATGCTTGAGAATAAGGCAAAGGCTAAATTCATAGATATAGATATTAGTTATACTGATCCTTCTATTGAAGTAAAATCAGAGAAAGGTATGCTAAAAGAGATCTTAATAAATTTACTTGATAATGCTATAAAATATACTCAAAAGTATGGCAAAGTTGAGATTAAAATATCAAATCATCAGGATAAAAAATTTATATCAATAAAAGATGATGGGCCAGGCATACCAGAAGAGGAACAATCTAATATTTTTAAAAAATTTTATAGGTTAAAAAAGGATAGCGAGAGTAAGGGGAGTGGATTAGGATTATCAATTGTAAAGGCATTAGCAGAAAAGTGCGATATCTCTCTAACATTAAAATCAAAAGAAGGAGAAGGAACAGAGTTTATATTATATTTTCCAGAATAAATTATGTTTAAAAATGGTTTAAAATTATGGTCAATAAATAAAAATTATATAAAAAATGCTATTAAAATTTATGAAAATAGGATTTTTGATTATATTGAACTTTTTACTGTCCCTGATTCCTATTCATATCTAAAATATTGGCAGAATTTAAATATTCCTTTTGTTATTCATGGACCTCATTTTGGAAATGGTCTTAATTTTTCAAAAAAAGAGTTATTTGATTCTAATATCAAAATGGCAAAAGATACAATTCGATGGGCTGATAGTCTTCATTCTAATTATATAATATTTCATCCAGGGGTAGATGGGGATATCTATGAAACGATAAGAGAGATAAATTTTTTAAATGATAAAAGAATATTAATTGAAAATAAACCTTATCTTGGTAAAGGAAATGATTTAAGATGTATTGGAAATTCTGTTGAAGAGATAAAGCTTATTTTAACAGAATGCAATATTGGTTTTTGTTTTGATATAGGTCATTCTATTTGTGCTGCTAATTTTTATAAGATAAATCCTATTGAAAATATAAAAAATTTTATTAAATTAAATCCAGTGATTTATCATTTTACAGATGGGTATTATGATAGTGTTTATGATGAACATTTACATTTTGGAGAGGGCAATTATCCTTTAAAAGAGATAATTAATTTAATCCCTAACAACTCAATGGTTACAAATGAAGCAAAGAAAAGATATAAAAATTCTCTGTCTGATTTTATAAAAGATATGAATTATATTAAAAAGTTTTTAAATTGACACAACTTCATTTTTATATTATATTATAAAAGAGAATTTTTATATGAAGATAGAAAAGAATAAAATTGAATTAAGATTAGAGAAAAAAAGAAAGATAATTTCATTTTTTTTAACAATAATCATACATTTTATATTTATTTTACTTCTTTTAATTTCTGGTGCATTTAAAATTGAAAAAAAAGAGGATAAAATCATAACTGTTCAGTTGTATGACAAAGTAATAGAAGAATTTAATCAGATGGAGGAGAGTAAAAAAGAAAAATTGATTAAACAGGCTAAGAAAAGATATGAAAACATAAAGAAAAAAGAACAGAGTAAAGAAAATATTAAGAAAGATTTGGAAAAAAAAGAACAGGTAGAAGAAAAAAAAGAGAAAATTATAGAAAATCAAAATAGTGAATATGAAAGTTATAAAAAAAGAGTAGAAGAGGAAAAAAAGAGAACAGAAGAAGAGTTTTTGAAGAGTAATAATAGTAAAAGTGAGAATATGGATGATAATATAGATGATATTTTTAACTATAAAATAGATGAGGGGTATAGTAATAAAAAAAAGGGGGAAGGTGACACCAATTTGGATAATAAAGGCAATATAAAATGGAATAAGGGGAAACCAAGAGAGTTAATTCAAAAAGGAGAGATAAAAGCCCCACAAGAGATTATTGAAAAAGGATTAAAAGTAAACCTTACTATTCAATTTGTTGTTAATCAAAAAGGTTTTATAGAAAAAGTAGATATATTAGAATCAACGGGTAATATTTTCTGGGATAACGAAATAATAGATCAATTTAAAAAAGGTTATATTTTTAAAGAGAGTGATACTAATTCTATTGGGATATTGGAAATAGTTATTAATTATTAAATGTTTATCAAAATGATACTTTTTTATTTTCAGATAATTAAAAATAAGGTAATTTAATGTCAATTACTGATTATCTTGATAACTTAAATAAAAATAATTTTTTTTATGATTTTTATAATGAAATACTATCTTTTGAAAATATACATTTTATTCCAGCCGTGAGATTTGAGACTGCCCTATTTTTATACAATACAACTTTTTTAAACAAGCCTTTGACTATTCTTGAGATAGGATTTGGCTCTGGTGTGTCATCTTTTTTTATAAATAAGGGATTAATTGATAGTAAGATTATGCCAAATTCTTTTATTTCACTTGAAAGAGATAATAATAGATTTAATAGGGGGAAAAGACTTATAGAAAAATATAATTATAAAAATATAGAATTATTAAATATAGATGCATTCTATTTTTTATCTCAATGTAAAAATGGTTTTGATTTTATATTTCTTGATGCTGTAAAAAGGGAGTATATACAATATTTAGAAAAATTAAAAACAATCTTAAATAAAAACGGCATTTTAATATGTGATAATATACTTTTTAATGGTAAAATAGTAGAAGAGAATATATCTCCTAAATATAAAAATGGAGTCACTCTATTAAAAGAATTTAATGATACTATTTGCAAGGATAAAGAATTAAATACTTTCTTTTATAATATTGGTGATGGGCTCTCATTATCAATTAAGATTGACTGAATTCTTTTGTTATCTCTTTTAAAAATTGAGAGATCTTTTTTATATCTTCTCTCTTTTCATCTAAAGCCTTCATTGATACCAATATATCGAGTAAAATTTCATACTCTTTACTCTTTTTGTATTCTTCCTTTTTGCCTAACATTGAGACAAATGTCTTTAATAGATTAAAATTAATTTGTATCAAATTTTCAATTGACTCAAGATTATTTTCTATAGAATTTATTTTTTCAGATGGTAAGGTACAGGTTTTATTATTAATCTCTTCTATTAGTTTTTTATTTTTTTCTTTTAGTAATTCTATTATACATCTATTGTTATCTTCGTATAGTTTTACTCTTAAAAGTGTCTTTACCTGATATATAAATTTCTCTATGTATATAGGTTTTTCTAAGAATTGAATTGCACCATATTTGTATACCTCTTTTATGTTCTCATCAGACTGATATGCTGATATTACCATTTTTGGTATGTATCTTGTATCCTCTCTTGAATTAAAAAGTTCTAATATTTCAAAACCATCAATATTTGGCATCATTAAATCAAGAATAACAAGATCAAGATTATCATGATTATAGAAAGGAAATTCATCTTTAAACTTTTTTGAATCAATATAGAATTTTACTTCAAATTTCTCCTGCTGAAGAGCAAGTTTTAGCATCTCACAAATTTCTATCTCGTCGTCTATTATTATTATTTTAGCATTTTTTTTGTAAATCATATTTTCTCATCCTTATAAAAATACATTTTTAGCTTTAATCTACATTTAACAGACTAATTGTTACTTGTAGAAAAATTTTATTTTTTTAGCCTACTTTTTTTTAAAAAAATTAAAACCTCATCATATATTAATATATCATATTTTTTTAAAAAAATGAAATTTTTTTTTCTTTTTTTTTACATTTAATTATATTTTTGATATAATAAAAGTAATCAAAATTTGATATATAAAATAAAAGGATTTATGTGATGAAAATTTTATTTTTTTTAAAAAGAAATTTATATACGACAATTGTTTTTATTGTGGGTGCCTTACTTACATTGGGATTAATCATATATTTTTCTTTTAATTGCTTTAGATTATGGCAACTTCTACTTAAATTTAAAATAGAATTTTTATTTCTTTTAATAAGTGGTTATTTTTTGTATAGTTTTAGATATGATATTATGAAGACAGAGTTGAGCTTTAATGCCTTTATTATATATATGAGTAATATTATACTTTATATAAATCCTAATAGTGAAGATTATGGGCTTGTAAATTATAATAGTAGAGCATTAGTTTTGATAATTTTTTTTGTTTTTATCTATTTCTTAATTCAGATACCCATTTATCTTTTTTTTAAAAAATTAACTATTTACAAGATCGAACTTATACTTGTAAGAATAATATTATGGACAATTATTATTATTGTAATAAATTATATAATATATATTTTAAAGATAAATATTATAAACTTAGAACTTAAAGATTTAATCTTAATACCATTTATTTTGCTTGTTCATATAATTATAAAATTGATCTTTTCATTTTTAGAAAGAAGCCTTCAAAAGAAATATTTTCATTTTGTCTCGCAAATTTTATCTTTTACTTTAATAGATACTATTTTTATACTATTTGCGATCCTTCTTGGGAGTATATATAGAAAAATCGATTTGTTAAATACTGCATTCTTTATCTCTTTTTTGGCAATAGTTGTCTCTTTAATGAAATATATTATAAATAGAAATTCTTTAAACATAGTATTTTATTATTTAAATTCTTTTATTGATTTTAAAAATCTTTACAATCTTGAATATTCTCCAATTTTACCACTCGATATTAAGATTGATATTGATAAGATCTTGGATAAAAAAATAAGATATCTTGCCTTTGTGGTTTTTAGGATAGAAGATGCTAAAATTGAAGATATATTGTTAAAATTATCTGATAAATTTAAAAAATATAGATTCTATATTTATAAGAATTATATCTGTTTTATTCAACCAGTTGTGGATTTTGAGAGTATTAAAGAGATCCATAATATAAAAAAAATATTAGATAATAAGATAAAAGCCTGTTATTGCCCAGTATCTAAAAGTAACTGGAATTATATTGATATAAATTATTTATTTAAAATTTTATCTGAAATTTTAGATAAAAAAATCCGAAATGTTAATAGAAATATTATTTTTAAAGTAAAAGAGGAGTATATATTTTTTTAAATAGGATTTAGTATGTTAAAAAAGATAAATAATGATTTAATGATTTTAAATAAATATCTCATATTTTTTGAGGATCTTGTGGATGAGGATGTTGATTATAATCTCTTTTCAACAAAAATATTTTCTGATATTACCTTTATTAATGGCGGTTTAAATATGTTATTTGATGAATTTGTAAAATATAATTCATATTTTGATAATGAAAATATTCTTAAAATTTATTATTCGAGTCTTAAGAGATTTTATAGAATATTATTAAAAGTATTAAAAAACTATGAATTATTAAATTCTGTTCAGAGGGATATTAGTTCTATAATAGAGATAAGAGATAGCCTTGAAAAAAAGATGGAAAGCATAAAAAGTTTTAATAATAGAAAAAAGATAATTTCAAAAGATAAACAATGTATAAATGAAGAGGAATATTCACTTCTTTTAGAGTCTATTGATGAAAATGTTTAAAATTGAGTTTATAAAATATTTTAGTTTAATAATTTTTTTGAAATATTATGAAAGATAATAATAAATCACAGGTAAAAATAATCAATGAATATTTTGGTGTTATTGAGACTGATGATTATGAATTTATATATGAGATTTACACTGACAAATTTATAATAAAAAACGAGATAGATTTTCTAAATTTTATAGAGAAAATACCTAAAAAGAGGGTCACAAAGGGATTTCGAAAATATGAAGATAGTACTGACCCTTTGTTAAAAAAACCGGAAATTGATTTTAAAAAAAATATGGTTTTGTCGATTGTTACTCGTAATTGGCTTCATTATCCTAAAATAGAGAGGATTGAAAAAGGGGATAATGAAACAATTGTTTTTTACTCGGTTTCAAAGCCAGAGCAAATACATCAAACACCTATGGGTATAGGTGCCTATACATTGGTTGTTATTCCTAAACTCGATGGTAATATTGTTTTTAAAATGAAAAATTAAAGTTGTGAAAACAATTATATTATTGTATTTTAAGAAGATACATTTAACATTTTTTTGTTAATTTTGTTATTATGAGATAAGCATAAACTTTCTTTTGCTGTATCACAAATGTATCGGGGGTGATTTTATTTTTAGGCAGTTAAAAAAATAGAATTATCCTAAGGGTTAATTTTGTTTGAAAAATGATTGTAATAGTCTTATTTATTTTTTGGTAGAATTTAAAATAAATTTTTTCAATAATATGTCTCAAATCCCACTACCTGATAGCAATCGTTGTAAATTGCCTTGTAAAAGGGCGTAGTGTTACCGGAAAAGTGGGATAATTCTCTGCTCTTATTCCACTTTTTTATCTTTGTTAGTCTTAAAAATAACCTTAATGTTATTATACTACATCTCATCTCAACCCCGGTAATCCCAAGTTTATCATACTCTTCTAAAAAGAGTAGGATAATTCTCCTCAATAAACAACCCATGCTAAAAAAATTAAGATCAGCATGGATCTTCTTCAAAAAACGATAGTCCTGTTTGGAAA
>DAONLM010000061.1:0-14168 GCA_035406685.1 Spirochaetota bacterium | reverse complement strand
TTTATCGGAATGATAATCTGATATTTTCTTTTTCTTTTTTTGAGATATATTTATTTTTTCATTTTTGGTATCACAAAAACAAATTTTTTAAAAAAAATATTTACTATTTTTATTTTTTTTAGTATATTATATTCAAAAAAAATTCCTTCAGGGATGGATATTATTCCTACCGGCGGTCAAAGTCCGCGAGCCTTTTTAGGCATGAATCGGTGAAATTCCGATACCGACTGTAGAGTCAGGATGGGAGAAGGAATTTAAAAGTCTTTTATATCTTTTATAATACTGTTATATCCCATCCTAAATGTTATAATAATAATTTTAGTTAGAAGATTAAATAAAAATATAAAGGTTTTTTTATGTCTTATGAAATTGACTCTTATTATATGAGGCTTGCCTTAGAAGAGGCAAAAAAAGGGCTTGGCTATACCTCTCCAAATCCTCTTGTTGGAGCAGTAATAGTTAAAGATGGAGATATAATTGGCAAGGGTTATCATAAAAAAAGAGGAGATAATCATGCTGAGGTAGAAGCAATAAAAAGTGTAAAGAATAAAGAAGATCTAAAAGGATCTACTCTATATGTAAATCTTGAACCATGTTGTCATTATGGATTAACACCACCATGCACGGATGCTATTATAAGAAGTGGGATTAAGAAAGTTGTAATAGGAAATACCGATTGTGATGAAAGAGTATGTGGTAAAGGGATAACTACTTTAAATTATGCAGGAATAGAAACAGAAGTCGGCATCTTATCAGAAGAGGATTCAAAACTTAATTCAATCTACTATTTTTATAAAAAGAATAAAAGACCATATGTTGTTTTAAAGGCAGCTTTGACTCTGGATGGTAAAATTGCCACAAAGGAAGGGGATTCTAAATGGATATCAAATGAGGAGAGTAGATATATAGTTCATAAATTGAGATTAAGATTGAATAGTATTGCTGTTGGTAAAAAAACAGTTTTAATAGATAAACCATTGTTAAATTGCAGACTTGATAATTATACAGATAAGCCAATAAATAGACTTGTTTTTGCAAGATCAAAGAGTGAGAATTTATTTAGTTCTTTTACTCCTAATGCTGGTAAAAATTTAATTTTGGATGAGTCAATTACTAAAACAAAAGAGTCCTTTATAGAATTTTGTAATCGCGAAGAAATTGATTCAATATTAGTGGAAGGTGGAGCAGAAGTTTATAGCTGGTTTTTAACAAATGATCTTGTAGATAGGATATTTTTATTTTATAAACCGGCATTTTTAGGAAAAGATGGAAAGCATATTTATAATAAGAGTGGCGTTCTTTTAATTTCAGAATTAACAGAATTTGAGATAGTAAACGTGAAGAAACTGGAAAACAATATAATGATAGAATTGTCCAAAGGAGAACCTTTGTGTTTACTGGAATCATAGAAGAATTAGGAATATTAAAAGAGTTTAAATATAATGGAGATCTAATAGTTCAGGCAGAGAAAGTAGTAAAGGATAGTAAGATAGGGGATTCTATATCTGTGAATGGCGTATGCCTTACAGTTACTGAAATAAATAAAAATTTTTTAAAATTTCATCTGTCTGAAACAACAAGAAAAATAGGAAGATTTAAAGAGATGAAATCTCAGGAAATTCTAAATCTTGAAAGAGCAATGCAGGCAACAGATAGATTTGGTGGGCATATAGTATCGGGTCATATTGATGGCCTATTAAGAATAATAAATATTCAGAAGAGAGGAGATGATACTTTTTTTGAATTTCTATATCCAAAAGAATTTAGAAATATGTTTATACCAAAAGGCTCAGTCGCAATAGATGGGATTTCTCTTACGATCAGTGATGTTATGTCGAGTAGTTTTGTGGTAACCGTGATCCCTCATACCCTTAACAATACAAATTTGAAGACAAAAAGGGTAAATGATATGTGTCATTTTGAAGTTGATATATTTTTGAGATATATAAATAATATTTTATCAAATGGAGTGTATTATGGAAAAAATTTCTAATTTATTGGAAAGATTTAAACAGGGGGATATAGTTATTGTATTCGATGATGAGGATAGGGAGAATGAGGCAGACCTAATTGTTGCAATAGATAAATTAACGCCAGAAAAGGTTAATTTTTTAGCAACTTATGGCAAAGGATTAATTTGTGCAGCATTATCAGAGGAGATCGTAAAACAGAAGGGTTTACCATTAATGCCAAGCCTAAAGAATGATCTTCATTCAACAGCATTTACTATTTCAGTAGACAGTATAAGCGTAAAAACCGGGATTTCCCCTTATGAGAGATATATTACTGCAAAGGATCTAATAGACCCTTCAAAGACTCTTAAAGATTTTATAACGCCAGGCCATCTATTTCCACTTGCAGCCAAAAAAGGTGGATTACTTCAGAGAAAAGGCCATACAGAGGCAGCAGTCTCTTTATGTAAATGGGCTAATTTGCCAGAAGGGGCTTTAATCTGTGAAATGGTTAAAGACAACGGGAATATGCTTTCTCTTGAAGAGGCAAGAGACTTTGCCAATAAGCATTCTTTACCCTTCTGTAAAATAGAAGAATTAATCGAGTATCAAAAATTGAATTTTTCAAATGTAGAAAAGGTTTCGAGTGCTAAACTAAATACAGAATATGGAATTTTTGATATTACTGTGTATAGAGAATTATATACGGATAAAGAGCATGTATTTTTATCAATGGGAGATTATAAGAATGGAATTGTTAGAATTCATTCTGAATGCCTTACAGGAGATGTATTTTTTTCTAAAACATGTGACTGCAATTCTCAATTAAGAAATACTTTATTAAATATCTCAGAGCAGGGTAAAGGCTCTATAATTTATTTAAGACAGGAGGGAAGAGGCATAGGGATTGGTGAAAAGATAAAGGCTTATTCTTTACAACAAAATTTAGGGCTCGATACAGTTGAGGCAAATCTTAAATTAGGATACAAAGAAGACGAGAGAGATTTTCATCAAGCAGCATGGATATTAAAAGATCAGGGATTCGAAAGGGTAAGACTTGTTACAAATAATCCGGCAAAAATAGAGGCTTTAAAGAGGCATAATCTTATTGTAGAGGTAGAGAAAATAAAAAATTGTGTTCATAAAGAGAGTCTTAAATATCTTTATACAAAAAAGACTAAAATGGGGCATTTATTAAATCTTGATGATATTGTGCATTGTAAATAATTAAAAAAATAAAATTTAAATTAACAATTTTTTAAAGATATGATATTATAAAAAATTCAAAAAAAATGATTGTATTTATTTAATTTTTAATAAACGGATATTTTAATATGGGACAAAATAATTTCTATGTTCTTGATCTACTTGAGATAGATGCTTCTAAAAAGAATCTTAATTTAAGATGTATTGCTGGTAAAAATGGTCTTGATAGAATTATAAAATCAAAAGATATTAATAGACCAGGACTTGCTTTGAGTGGTTTCTTTGATCACTTTGCCTATGATAGAATTCAGATAATAGGGAAAGGGGAGTATTTATACATAAAAAAATTGATAGAAGAGAAAAATTTAGAGAATATAAAAAAATTTATGGAATATGATATCCCTTGTATTATTTTTACAAATAATGAAGAGGTACCACAAGAATTAATAAAATTAGCAGATAGTCACAATATCCCTATTTTAGTAACTACTCTAAGTTCTGTTGATATTATTTCTGCTCTTTTTCAAATATTGGGGGAAGTTTTTGCATTAAGAACCATCATGCATGGAGTTTTAGTAGAGGTTTTTGGTATAGGGATTTTAATAAAAGGTAAAAGCGGTATTGGTAAGTCAGAAACAGCCTTAGAATTATTAGAAAGAGGCCATAGATTGATAGCAGATGATACAATAGAGATTAAAAATTATCAGGATAGAGATCTTATTGGAAGAGGGACAAGAATAATAAGTCATCATATGGAGATAAGAGGTATAGGGATAATTAATGTAAAGCATCTTTTTGGTGTTGGGGCAATAAGATTTGAGAAGAAGATCCAGCTTGTTATAGAACTGGAGGAATGGAATCCCAATCATGAATATGACAGGCTTGGCACAGAGGCAAAAACAATCGATATTCTGGGTATCAAGGTGCCTTATGTATTACTACCAGTAATGCCGGGAAGAAATATCCCTATCATCATAGAGACTGCTGCAATGAATCAGAGATTAAAGATGATGGGCATAAATTCTGCAAAAGAATTTAATAAAGAGTTAACAGATTATTTAGAGTCAGAAGAGATAAAAAATACTTTTTTTGAAATAGAATAACAAAAGAAGTCTTTATTTTTATCTCTTTATAAGTGATAATAGATTTATAATTTAGAAAAAATAAAAATTTTAAAATGGGGTAATAATACTTAGAAAATGAAAAAAAAAGAGGTAGTTATAAACTGGAGAGCAGGCTTGCATTCAAGGCCAGCATCAGAACTTGTAAAAATTGCAAATAAATTTAAATCAAGAATAAGCATTAAACATGGTGATCTTGAAGCTGATGCAAAATCTATTTTAAGCATAATTACTCTTGGAGTTGGATATAAGGCTACTTTAATTATTATAGTAGAAGGGGAAGATGAAAATGAGGCTCTTGATACAATTGTCTCATTATTTGAAAAAGAGATATAATATTTTATTTTTTTTTTTCTTTTGTTGTATTAGCCCTAAGAATGAAAAATTGATAAATAATTTTGAGATTATTTCTATTTCTAAACAAAATATAGTCTTTAACATTGATTTTAATATTGAACTACCTAAAAAATTAGAAGAGAATCTTAAAAAATTTTTGTACTCAGAAATAAAAGTCAATATCACTATTTATAATGGGAGAAAAATAATAGGTAAAGGAGAAATAAAAAGATTAATCGAGTTTAACAAATGGGAAAACGAATATTCTCTTAAAGATATGAATAATAACTTTGTTAAAAAATATAAATCTCTTGAAGAGTTAAGAAAAGATGTTAATAAATTTGAAAATATAGAGATTTCTTTTAATGAAAAGAATACTTCAAATACGACAATTCTCGAATGTGACTATTTAATTAGATCTATACAGTTGCTCCCGCCTTTCAAATTTCTTGAATTTTATAAAGGTTTTGGGAGTATAAGAAAAAATATGAGGTTTAAAATAGAAAGAAACTAAAAAAATATCAAAAATTTTTTTTAAAAATAAATAATTTATTTTAATTTTTTTGACAAAAGAAAGATTGTTTTATATAATAATAGTTAAGGAAATTTAGATGCCAAAAGCTAATATATTAATTGTAGAAGATGAATTTGTAATAGCAAATGATATTGCGTCAACTTTAAGAAAAAATGGTTATAATATAATTGGTATTGCAAATAATAAAGAAAGTGCTTTTCAAATTATAGAAGCAAACAAGCCGGATCTTATACTTATGGATATAATGCTTAATGATAAAGATAAAGTCGATGGCATTGATCTTGCAAAAAAAATTTCAAAAGATAATTCTATACCAATAATATATTTAACCGCATATACAGACGAAAAAACCTTAGAGAGAGCAAAATATACCAACCCTTATGGTTATATACTAAAACCTTTTGAAGATAAAGAGTTATTTAATAATATTGAGATAGCGTTGTATAAACATAAGGCAATTGTAGAGACAGAGAAAAGACATTCTTTATTACAACTAATAAATTCTTTTGATGAGAAGATTTCTTCTCTTTTTATTGATAAAATTGTAAATAATACAATTGATTTCTTAATAAATAATCTTAATATAGATAATGTCATATTCTATCTTATTGAAAAGGAAGTAGGTGGCTATATTTTGTATACATCAGACAAAAATGACATTTCTCTTATATCAAATAGTTTTTTAATTAAAAAAGAAGATACTGTAATCACAGATATAATAAAGAATAAAATAATAAAAATTTATGATAACTTTGAAGAGACTTTATTTAATAATAAACTTGAATTTAAATTTAAAAATTTTGGTTATACCAATCTTATAATTGCACCACTTTTTTCTGGAGATAGTGATATTGGAGCTATTGCTCTTTTGTTAAAGAATAAAAATTTTTCAGAAAATATAATAAATATGATCGAACCATTATCAAATAGATTGTCGATGTCTTTGAATAACTGTATATTATACGAATCTTTAAAAGAGAGTGAGGAAAAATTTAGAAACTTTGCTGATTCTTTGCCGCAGGTTGTATGTGAAGTAGATCTAATAGGTAATATAAAATATGTAAATGATGTAGGATTTGAATTATTTGGCTATACAGAAGAAGATTATCAAAAAGGACTTAATGCTTTTTCATTGGTTTATGAAGAGGATATGGAAAAACTTTTGAAAAATTTAAAATTGTTAATTAATGGGGAAAAATTGCCAGGTATAGAATATAGAATAGTAAAGAAAAATAAAGAACTTATATCAGTAGAAATATACGCCAGAGTTATAAAACATAATGATATACCGATAGGTTTTAGAACAGTTATAGTTGATCTTACAGAAAGAAAAGAGAGAGAGGAAAAGATAAGAAAATTATCTCTTGCCGTTGAACAAAGCCCTGTCTCTATTGTAATTACAGACAGTAATGGTAAAATAGAATATGTTAATCCTAAATTTACAGAGGTTACCGGATATAGTTATGAGGAGGTTATTGGCAAAAATCCGAATATTCTAAAATCTGGTTTTCAAGAAAAGAGTTTTTACAAAGGGTTATGGGATACCATTAAAGCAGGAAAAGAGTGGAAAGGATTATTTAATAATAAGAAAAAAAATGGCGAATTATTCTGGGAATCCGCAACTATTTCTGCTATCAAAAATGATAAAGGTGAAATAACTCATTTTATTGCTATAAAAGAAGATATCACCCACAAAGTCATTGCTGAAAAAAATCTTGAAGAAGAGAGAGAAAAATTATCTGTAACATTAAAAGCTATAAAAGATGGAGTAATTACAGTAGATGCAAATTGCAATATAATACTTTTAAATTCTTCGGCAGAGGCTCTTATCGAATATAAGAAAGAAGAAATATTAGGAAAAAATATAAATTCTATTCTAAACATCTATGATGATGAACAACTCACAAAAGAAAGCATTAATCCTATTAAAAAAGTATTTGAAATAAGAGATAATTATGAATCGATTAAACCCTGTTTCTTTGTTTCAAAAACTCAAAAGATAAAGATTATTGAGATTAGTTCAGCTCCTATAAAAGAAAAAGGAGGAGATATAATAGGGGTTGTTTTGGTTCTAAGAGACATTACAGAAAAATATAAGATGCAGGAAGAGATTATTAAAAATAAAAAATTAGAATCCGTGGGTTTACTGGCTGGCGGAATTGCTCATGATTTTAATAATATTTTAACAGCAATACTTGGAAATATAACCCTGGGTAAGATTTATGCAAACCCAGGAGAAAAAATCTATGAAATACTTCTTGAGGCAGAAAAAGCATGTGTAAGATCAAGAGATTTGACTCAACAATTGCTTACTTTTTCAAAAGGAGGAGCACCAATAAAAAAGTTGGATTTTATAGAAGATGTTATAAAAGAATCTGCTGAATTTCTTATAAGAGGTTCTAATGTTAAATTAATTTTAGAAATAGATGATAATATTCATCCAGTTGAATTCGACGCCGCACAAATAAATCAGGTTATCAATAATATAATTATAAATGCCTTACAAGCAATGCCGGAAGGTGGGATTCTGAAAATTAGAGTAAAAAATGAGTATGTTAAAAACAATAATATTATAAAAGAAGGTAAATATGTAACTTCCTCTTTTACAGATACTGGAATGGGAATATCCCCTGAAAATTTGGAGAGGATATTTGATCCTTATTTTACAACCAAAAAGAGCGGTTCCGGGTTAGGTCTGGCCATTTCCTATTCTATTATTCAGAAACATAACGGTTATATCTTTGTTGAATCAGAATTAAATAAGGGAACAACTTTTAAGATTTATTTGCCTGCAATGGATAAGATTATTGAAAAGAAAAAGACAACCACAGAGAATCATATTAAGAAATTAAAAGGTAGAGTATTATTTATGGATGATGAGGATTTTATAATAGATGTGGGGACAAAGTTGCTGGTTTATTTGGGGCTTGAGGTAGAAATAGCAAAAGATGGTGAAACTGTTTTAAAAAAATATAAACAAGCACTTAAAAATAACAAACCTTTTGATGTCGTGATAATGGATTTAACTGTTCCGGGTGGAATGGGGGGAAAAGAAACAATGCCAAAGCTGCTTAAAATAGATCCAAATGTTAAGGCAATAGTATCGAGTGGTTACTCGAATGATGAGGTAATGGCAAATTATAAGCTATATGGTTTTAAAGCTGTTATGGTAAAACCATATAAGATTGAGGATTTAAGTAAAATTTTGGAGGAGATATTATTAAAAAAATAAAATTCTTAATTTTATTGATTTTTTTATGCTTTTCCTGCCAGAAAGAAGATGAGAAAGAGTTCACAGAATTAAATGAAAATATTGTTTTTACAGATTCTTTTTCACCTTCTGATTGGGAAAATCCAACAATGAGAAAAAAGATAGAGTATGGAGACAAGGATATAGGAGCGTATATTGAAAAAGATGTTACTGATCCGAGATTAAGACAGATAATCACCCTTATAGAAAAATTTGCTGAATCAATTAAAAATACTAACGTAGATGAATTAAAATCTATTTTATCCCCTTCTGCATATAATTCTTATATGTTAAGATTTTCTGATAAAAGTTTTAAAGAAGATTATATATTAAGAGTCGCATATCCCGACGATTACTTAAAGGAAGTTTTTATAGTGAAATATAAAATTTTGTTAAAAGAAAAATCAATAATAGGTTCTATTGAAATTGATTTTAGTCAAAAAGAGCCTATTATTTCTGATTTTGAGCCAGAACCAATAAATAAAATATTTAATATGGATTAAAAGTTTTTGCATAAAGATTAAGAGATATCTGTATAATAGAAATTAGCAATATTTATAGATACTAAAAAATTTTAATTTGTAAGTTATTCTGCATATATATGAAAATTAGTTTTAGATCATGATAAGTGTAGGTCTGTCCCTATTTTAATCATAAAAAAATTAGAGGTCTGTCCCTTACTTTAATTTTTTTTAAAAAAAGCCTCATTTTTTTTCAAAATTTGTAAAGGATTTTCTCAAAAATTTTGTGATTAATATATAGAAAATAATTTTTATTAGTGGAGGTAAATGAGATGTTACAATTTGATTTTGTCATTGATGATAATTTATTTAATAAGATTAAAATATTAACAGAACAAAATAATAAAGGGTTCTCAGAGATAATAAGGGAAGTAATAAATACAATGCTACCCTTTTTGAAGAAAAAGCATTTAACAGAAGAAAGAAGGAAGAGAGACTATCCTTGTGTAAATGCGACAAAAAGGGTAAGAGTATTTCTTGAAGAGAGGGTTTATAATGAATTAAAACAGATACACGATACTTTAAATACTTTTAGTATCGCTGTATTGATAAGGGAAATATTGAAGTTGTATTTTGATCTTATAGAAAAGTATGGGTTTGATGGGTTTGAAAAGAGGCTTGAGAAGGTAAAAAACAAAATAGAGGATATGAGATCAAGGAAGGTAAAATGGTATAAGGATAAGGATGAGAGGATCCATCCAGATATCCCCTTTTATATAGACCAGGAGGTATATTATTACCTTGTTTTTGGCACGGATTTCTGCCTAAAACAGATTCAGTTTCTATAAAATAAGTCATTCTCTTAAAAATTTTCTCTTTTTATTACTCTTAATTTAAGTTAATCTTAGCATAACTCTATTTTTAACAAAGTTGATAATTTAACTTTTTGATAAAATAGAATTTTTAAAGTATAGATACGACTGCAAACAAAAAATTTCTCAAAATTTATGAAAAAACCTTTACAAAATTTAAGAAAAAAATTAAAATATTCATACATTTAAAGACACATTTTAAAATCTATTTATCTTTAAAATATTTTTTCCGAAATTTAAGATATCGTTACTAAATCGATAAAGGGGCTCACAATGTCGAAAAAGATTTTAATAATTGATGATGATAAAAATTTTATATCAAAAATTGTTAGTAAATATTGTAATGAGGATTGCAGTTTTCTTATAGCAGATTCTCTTGAAAGAGCAAGAAATATAATGAAATATAATGATTTTGATATTATCATAGCAAATGTAAAAATCCCTGGAGGTAATTCTTTAGAATTTAAAAAAGAGATAAAGAATCCAGAGACAAAATTTTTATTTATGTCAAATTTTGACTCAGATCTTCAGTATGTTAAAAGTAATGGTTATCAATGTTATTTTAAATACGATCTGGATATCTCTTTAAGGAATGCTTTACAAAATGTATAAGAAAATATATATTCTTATTTTTATTTTTCTTACTTTTATTTTAAATTCTCTCGATTTAACAGATGGCTATAAAGATATAAAGCTTGGGATGTCAAAGTCACAAGTAGAAGAGTTGTTAAAGAATAGTCCGGATTTCATACCTCAAAGAGAGGAGATACTCTCAATAAGAATAGAGCCAGACACAGAGATAATTACTGTTGAAGGTACCACATTTATAGAAATAGCATATTTCCATTTTAATAAAGATAAACTCTTTCAAATATTCCTAAAAATTAATGAGAAGAAGATAGGATATTATATCCTTTTAAAAAGATTTACCGATAAATTTGGTAAACCTTCTGGTTTAGAACCAAAGAGTGCCTTCTGGCAGAATAGCAATGTAAAAATAGTAATAGAAAAACCATGTACTTTAAAATATATCTATCTTCCCATCTGGAATGAACTAACAAAAACTGATGACAAACTAAAAAATTATATTGAACAGGCAAGAGAAGATTTTATTAATAATTTATAAATTCAAAAAATAAAAATTACTTTTTGACAAACTCAGAAATTTTAAGTATAACATTTCCTGTTGATTTAATTTTATTTTCTGGATAATAAGATGAATATAATTATTGTTTATGCAAGTTATTATGGAAGCACAGAAAAATGCGCATATAAAATAAAAGAAAAATTAAAGGCGAATTCAATAATAGTGAATATTGCCTATAATGATTTTAAAAATCTTAATGACTATTCTACAATAATAATTGGTACCCCTTTACATATTGGAAAAATACACAAGAGTATAAAAAAATTTTTAGAAAGATTTAAAGATGATCTTGCGAAAAAGAATCTTCATTTTTTTTGCTGTGCTCTTGAAAAAGATGCATTAGAAAAGTCTTTAAAACAGATACCAGAAGAACTTATCTCAAATATAAAAGTAAAGGAGTGCTTTGGTGGTAGAATAGTGAAAAGCGAGTTATCCCCATTTGAAAGAGTGGGAATTGAAATGATAGAAAAGAAAGAGAAATTGGATTTAACAAACTATAATACAATCGACGAGACAAAAATAGATAATTTTGTAAAAGAAGTAGAAAAATATATTTAGAATTTTTTTAAAAAAAGATAGACTTTTTTATTAAAATTTATTATTTTATACCTGACCATTTTAGTAAGAATTAAAAAATATTTAAGGATCTAAAATGAATCATGATGTGTTTTTTAAAATAACTTATGGGCTTTATGTGATAAGCACAAAAAATAATGAAAATAAATTTAATGGCCATATTTCAAATACCGTTTTTCAAACTACTTCCCAGCCTCCTACATTAGCAATATGCTGTAATAAAAATAATCTTTCGTGTGACTATATGCTTGAGAGTAAAATATTTACTATCTCTATTCTTAAAGAAGAAACAGATATGAAATTCATAGGGAAATTCGGATTTAAAACAGGAAGAGAGATAGATAAATTCAGCGATACAAATTATAAGATAGGTAAAACCAGTGCCCCGATTGTTCTTGATAACAGTATTGGCTATCTTGAGTGTAGGGTTATAAATACAGTGGATGTTGGGACTCACATTCTTTTTGTAGCAGAAATAATTGATGCTGAGATGATAGAGGATGGTACTCCATTAACTTATGCTAATTATCGGCTAATTAAAAAGGGGCTTTCTCCAAAAAATGCTCCAACTTATATAGATAAAAATTTATTAAATAATAAAAGTAAGGAGGAAAAATCAATGCAAAAATATGTTTGTTCAGTATGCGGATATGTCTATGACCCAGCAGTAGGGGATCCAGATTCTGGAATAAAACCGGGAACTCCATTTGAAGATATACCAGATGATTGGGTTTGCCCTGTATGCGGTGTTGGTAAGGATTCTTTTGAAAAGGCATAGTTTATAGTTATAATGAAAAAAGCCAAGTGTAAAATTTGCGGTTATGTGTATGATCCAGAAAAAGGGGATCCAAAAGGGAAGATTAAGATAGGGACAGACTTTGATGATCTACCAGAAAACTGGAAATGTCCTGTATGTGGTGCAAGTATTGAATATTTCATTAAAGAGAGATAGACTCAATTTGTATTTTAAAATTAAGATTTATTCAGTTTAATTTTAAATAAAATTTTAAATTAGTAAAATTTGAAAAAGGATGAAATTATGGCAGCAATAAAAATAAAAGATAATATATACTTTGTTGGAGCAATTCACTGGGATAGAAGGCTATTTGATGAGTTAATTCCCTTACCAGAAGGGACAACCTATAATTCGTATCTAATAAAAGGGAGTGAAAAAACAGCAATAATAGACGCAGTAGACCCAGCAACAAATTCAATCTTATTTAATAATCTTCATTCTTTAAAGGTGGATAAGATAGATTATATAATTGCCAATCACGCAGAGCAGGACCACTCTGGTGCAATTATAGATCTACTCGAATTATATCCCGATTCAAAAGTTGTAACAAATTCTAAATGTAAAGATTTTTTAAAGGACCTCTTACATATATCGGAGGAGTCTTTTATTGTGGTAAATGAAGGTGATACACTATCCTTAGGAGATAAGACTCTAACATTTTTCCTAACTCCATGGGTTCACTGGCCAGAAACAATGGTAACATATCTTAAAGAAGACAAAATTCTTTTTAGTTGTGACTTTTTTGGTTCTCACTACTCTTTTAGTCAATTGTTTGTAGAAAAAGAGAAAAGCTCTGAAATTTTAACATATGCAAAAAGATACTATGGCGAAATAATGATGCCATTTAGAACTCAGATAAAGAAAAATACTGAGAAAGTAGAAAAATTAGATATTGACTATATATGCCCAAGTCATGGTCCAATATTTAAAGAGCCATCTTTAATAATTAATGCATATAAAGATTGGATATCTGATAATGTTGAGAAAAAAATTTTAATTCCTTATGTATCAATGCACGATTCCACAAAAATAATGGTAGAATATCTTGTTGATATTTTAACAGAAAAAGGAAATGATAAAGGGATAAAGGTAAAACCTTTTAATTTAACCTATACGGATATAGGTGAATTCGTTATAGATCTTGTAGATGCTTCAACAGTAATTGTTGCCTCTCCTACTGTTCTTGCTGGTGCTCATCCGGTTGTGGCATATGCTGTTTTCTTAATGAATGCTTTAAGACCAAAGACAAAATTCGTGGGAATAATAGGCTCTTATGGCTGGGGTGGTAAAATGGTAGAGCAATTGACATCTATGCTAACAAATATAAAACCAGAGTTACTTGAACCTGTTGTGATAAAAGGACTTCCAACGAATCAGGATTTTGAATTATTGGATAGATTAGCGGAAACTATTATAGAAAAAAATACTTTTTAAGTAGTTAATTTAGTAGTAAAAAAAATAGATATCCTTTTTTAAATTTTTCAAATAGAGTAAGTGGGTAAGGTTTTTAATATATTGAATTTAGCATAAATAATAGATTTTCTTTTTATTTTCTTATTTTATACTAACAAAATTTTAATTTGTAAGTTATCTTTCATCTATATGAAAATCATTTTTACAACATGATAAGTGTAGGTCTGTCCCTCTTTTAATTTAATTTATAAGTCTGTCCCCTATTTTAATTTTAATCATAAAAAAATTATAGGTCTGTCCCTATGAGATATTCCATTTAACTTAAAAATATTACTATTTGTTAAATATGTTATTAAATATAAACATAATAAGCGTAACTCTGTCCCTCTTTTGATCATAAAAAATTTATAGGTCTGTCCCTCACTTTAATTTTTTTCAAAAAAAGAAATTTTTTTCTCAAAACTTGTAAAGGATTTTCTCAAAAAATTTGTGATTAATATATA
>DAONLM010000060.1:0-14303 GCA_035406685.1 Spirochaetota bacterium | reverse complement strand
TTTGTTATAACTTTATTATATTTTTATATGATACATCTTTTTCAGGAAGACCTAAATAAAGAAAAATATTAGAAAATTCAAGAATATAATATAAAAAACCTAATTTTAATAAAAAAGGCTGCTATAAGCAGCCTTTTTTATTATCTATTTTCCCTTTTTCTTTTTTGTCTCTTTAGCAGATTCATCTTTTTTTACCTCTTCTTGTTTTTTATTTTCTTCTACAATTCCCTGTTCTTTCTTTTTATTTTCAAAAAATTTATCGTCATATTTTGGTTTTAAGATAATTCCACCTAATGGCGGCACTGTTACATATATAGAATATGGCATCCAGTAAGAACCAGGCTCTGTTGCCATTACTCCACCAAAATTTCCGACATTTGAGCCACAATATTTACTTGAGTCACTATTAAAAATCTCCTCATAGTAACATTTTTCTGGAACCCCAAGTAGATAATTATGCCTTGGTACAGGAGTAAAATTAACAACAACTACAAGGAAATCAAAAGGATCATTTGATCTTCTTATAAAAGAAATTACGCTATTATCAGAGTCATCACAATTAATACCTATAAAGCCAGATGGATCTGCATCCTTTTCCCACAAAGCCTTCTCTTTTTTGTATATCTCATTTAGATCTTTTATCATTTTTTGTATCCCTTTATGGAAGTCAAAATCGAGTAGATGCCAATCAAGACTCTTATATTCTTTCCATTCCTCAAATTGAGCAAATTCCTGTCCCATAAAAAGAAGTTGTTTTCCTGGGTGTGTCCACATATAAGTATAAAATGCTCTTAAATTAGCAAATTTCTGCCAGTAATCGCCCGGCATTTTACTTATTATAGAGCCTTTGCCATGAACAACTTCATCATGAGAAATAGGCAATATAAAATTTTCACTCCATGCATACAAGAAACTAAAAGTCAAATCCCCGTGATGATATTTTCTATGAATAGGATCTTTTTGCATATATCTTAATGTGTCATTCATCCATCCCATATTCCATTTAAAGCCAAAACCAAGTCCATTAGCATAGGCTGGTTTTGTAACACCCGCAAAAGATGTGGACTCTTCTGCTATCATTAGAACACCCGGAAAATATTGATGTATTATAGAATTTAAATGTTTAAAAAATTCTATTGCTTCAAGATTTTCTCTTCCGCCATAAATGTTTGGAACCCACTCACCTGGTTTTCTACTATAATCTAAATACAACATTGAAGCAACAGCATCAACCCTTAAACCATCAAAATGAAATTTATCTACCCAGTAAAGAGCATTTGAAATAAGAAAATTTTTAACCTCAAATCTTCCATAATTAAATATCTTTGTACCCCAATCCATATGCTCACCTAATCGAGGGTCAGCATGTTCGTAAAGTGCTGTTCCATCAAAATTTATTAAACCATGAATATCTTTTGGGAAATGACCGGGAACCCAATCAAGAATTACTCCTATATTTTCATTATGACATCTATCTATAAAATATTGTAAATCGTCTGGTTTCCCATATCTGGAAGTAGGAGCAAAATAGCCAGTTACCTGATATCCCCAGCTTCCATCAAAAGGATGCTCTTCTATTGGTAGTAATTCTATATGAGTAAATCCCATCTCTTTTACATAAGGAATTAATTTGTCAGCAAATTCTCTGTATGTTAAAAATCTATCACCCTCTTCTGGGACTCTCATCCATGAACCTAAATGAACCTCATAAATAGAGATAGGCTGATTTATTAGATCTCTTTTTTCTCTTGCCTCCAACCATTTTTGATCTGTCCATTTATACTCTTCCAACGTATAGACAATGCTTGCTGTTTTTGGTCTTAATTCAGAATAGGTAGCATAAGGATCTGCTTTTTCTAACAAATGCCCACTCTTTGTCTTAATCTCATATTTATATATCTCACCCTCTTTTAATCCAGGTATAAAAAGAACCCATATACCAGAATCGGCAAGCAATTCCATAGGATGTTTTCTTCCATCCCATCCATTAAAATTACCAATAACACTCACTCTTGCAGCATTTGGCGCCCACACAGCAAAATAGACGCCTTTCTTACCATCTTTTGTCATTACATGAGCACCCATTTTTTCGTATATTTTATAATGTTGAGAAACATTAAAAAGATATCTATCAAATTGAGTAACCCCCTCAACCCATTCTTCATATGGGTCTTCTTTGGTCCAGGTATTTCCAAAATAGTCAGTTATTTTTAGCTCATACTTAAATTTATCCTTTTTATCCCATATTATAGCCTCAAATAACCCGTCATTATGAATTTTATCCATTTCCCATTCTTTACCAGTTCCCTTTTCTACAACAAAAGCAGATTTTGCCTCTGGTAAAAAAGCTCTTACAGATTGAACTATTCTTTTTTTGCCATCAGGATCTATTACCTCTACTGGATGAATACCTAAAATCCAATGAGGGCTTTGATGATTTGAACTAACAATACCTATAATGTCTGTTGCATATATTGTTGTTAACATTTTTTTTAAAAAACCTCCTTCAATTATAAAATATTATAAAATATAACAAATAAGAAAATAAAATATTTAATGAAATTATGACTTTAATATGATTTATTCTTATTTTGACTTTTGTTAGTATTATATAATAATTTTAAAATTAATCAATTATAATTTTTATAATTTACAATATTTTTATTTATAGCAAAAAATTTTTAAATAGGATTTCATATCAAAAATTCCAGTAATAAAGGCAATCTATCAAGAAATTCGAAATTCTTATTCTTAAAATAAAAAATACCACAAAAAATATAATTTTCTAATGCTTCCTGTATGTTATTTTTCTTTAAATTGTCGTTTACCCTTTTAAAACTTCTTACAAAATCCTCAATTTTTTCTATTACTTCACTCTTAAATCTATCAAACCATACTTTTCCCCTTATTTTTAACGTTTTGTTGTATCTAACGGCAAATGTTCCCAATACCCACTGCATTATTTTTGATAGATTTTCTCCTCTTTTGGGTCTTATAATAAAATGACAGTGGGTATAGACAAATACAAAATTTAGAAGTGAGAATCTAAATTTCTTCTTTGCCTGCTTTAAAGTTAATAATAGCATTTCACGGACAAAGAGGGGCTTTAGTTCAGGTCTGTCCCTGTTGATTGTACAGGTAATATAATAGCTAGCCCCCTTTTTTAATATTCTATTTCTCCTCATAAAAAATCCTCCTTTTTTTAAAAAAGTATTTCTATATATTAATCACAAAATTTTTAAGAAAATCCTTTACAAGTTTTGAAAAAAAATTTAATTTTTTTTGAAAAAAAATAAAGTGAGGGACAGACTTATAAACTATAAATCTTTTTAAATAGGGACAAACCTATAAATTCTTTTATGATTTAAAGAGGGACAGACTTATAATTTTTTTATAAATAAAATTAAAAAGAGGGACAGACCTGAACTTATCATGATGTAAAACTAATTTTCATATAGATGCAGATAACTTACAAATTAAAATTTTGTTAGTCTATATAAGATTTATCGACAAAAATTCACAATCGCTGAAAATGATTAAAATAATATTACTTATTATTCTTCCAGCAGGGATGCTTGAAATAAGTCCAGCAAAAATACTGGAATAACTTTATTTTTCAGCGATTTAAGAAAAGTGTCCAAATTTTTTGAGAAAATCCTTTACAACTTTTAGAAAAAATTTAAAAATTTCTTTTCTAAAAATAAAACGCACCATTTAACATCCCTGCTGGAAGCAACAAGATGTAATATTATTTTTAATATCTTTTTAATTATGAATTCTTCTTGATTTTTTTAAAATTAAAATTGTAATAAAATTAAAAATTTGATATAAGATCTTTCAAATATTTATGTTAAGGGAAAAAAATGACCAAAAAAGATTTATATTCTTTATTAGAAGAAAAAATATTAATCCTTGATGGTGCTACTGGCACAGAACTACAAAAAAGAGGAATGCCTAAGGGAGTTTGTCCAGAAAAATGGGTTGTTGATAATCCGCATGCCCTTATTGAGGTTCAAAGAGAATATAAAAATTCTGGTTCAAATATAGTTTATGCATGCACATTTGGGGCAAACAGGTTAAAACTTGAGGAATTTGGCCTACAGAATGAAGTTTTTTCTTTAAATAAAAGGCTTGTTGAAATATCAAGGGAAGCAGTTGGGAAAGATATTTTAATTGCAGGTGATATTTCTCCAACAGGAAGATTTGTTGAGCCTTTTGGAGATCTATCTTTTGAAGATGCGGTAAATATTTATAAAGAACAGATTAAAGGATTAATCGTTGGTGGTGTTGATCTTTTTGTAATTGAAACAATGATTGATATTCAGGAGACAAGAGCAGCTCTAATAGCCATAAAAGAAGAGTGCAATCTGCCAGTAATGGTTAGCATGACTTTTGGTGAAGATGGTTATACTCTTACAGGGACAGACCCAATAACTGCTTTAATAACACTTCAAAGTCTGGGGGCAAGTGTGGTTGGATGTAACTGCTCTACTGGTCCGGATAAAATGCTTGAAGTAATAAAAAAAATGAAGCCTTATGCAAAAGTTCCTTTACTTGCAAAACCAAATGCTGGTTTACCAAAGTTAATCGATGGTAAAACTATTTTTGATATGGGACCAGAAAAATTCAGTTCTTTTACCGAAGATTTTGTTAAAGCTGGGGTTAATCTTTTTGGCGGATGCTGTGGGACTTCTCCAGAATATATTAAACTTGTTTATGAGAAGGCAAAAAATCTTAAACCATCTAAGCCTGTTTGTGATTCTCTAAGTGCTTTATCGAGTGCCAGGGGATATCTCATCTTAGATAGAAATAGGCCTCTTGCAATTGTGGGGGAAAGAATAAATCCTACTGGTAAAAAAAATTTTCAGGAGCAATTAAAACAAGGAAATCTTGATGGGGTAAGAAAGTTTGCCATTGAACAAAAAGAGGCTGGAGCATCCTGTCTTGATGTTAATATGGGAATGCCGGGTATTAATGAAAAAGATATGATGTTAAAATCAATAAAATTGCTTTCTGGTATTACTGATTTACCTCTTGTTATAGACTCTTCAAGTCCAGAAGTGATTGAATCTGCATTAAGAATATATCCTGGCAGAGCATTGATAAATTCAATCTCTTTTGAAAAAATAAAAATAGAAAAACTCCTTCCTATTGCGGCAAAATATGGGGCTATGTTTATTTTGCTGCCTCTTGATGATGATGAAATTCCAAAGACAAAAGAAGGTAGAATAAAAATTGTAGAAAAGGTATTTGCAAAAGCAAAAGAGTATGGATATTCAAAAGATGATATTGTTATTGATGGACTTGTTATGACTGTCTCTTCTGATCAAAACGCTGCCATTGAGACTTTAAAATTTATAAACTGGGCTGCAAAAGAATTTCAAACAAATACAATTGTCGGATTGTCAAATGTATCATTTGGACTACCAGAAAGAAAATATATAAATGCCTCCTTTCTATCAATGGCTATATTTAATGGCTTATCAATGGCAATAGCAAATCCTAATGAAGAGATTCTTACAATTATGAAATTTGCCAGTGATGTTCTTGTAGGAAATGATAAACAATCAAGATTATATATAGAGAAATTTTCTAATGTAATTAAAGAAGAAAAAAAAGAGAGTATAAATAAATCACCAGAAGAGATGATTTTTGAATCAGTTGTTTCTGGCGATGAGAATAAAATTATAGATTATATTAAAAAGGCAATAGAAAATCAGGTTAAACCAGAAGAAATTGTTGACAGATATCTTATTCCAGCAATAAATAAAGTTGGAGATTTATATGAAAAAAAGATCTACTTTCTCCCCCAGTTAATAGCAAGTGCAGAAGCAATGAAAAAGGCTTTTTCATATATCGAGCCTCTTCTTTCTAAAAAAGAGAGTTCTCTTAATAGAAAGATAAAGATTGTATTTGCAACAGTAAAGGGGGATATCCATGATATTGGTAAGAATATAGTAATATTAATGTTAAAAAATTATGGTTTTGAGGTAATTGATCTTGGTAAAGATGTTCCTTCTGAAGTTATAATAGATAGTGCTATAAAAGAAAATGCAGATGTGATTGGGCTTTCTGCTTTAATGACAACAACAATGGTGGAAATGAAAAATGTTATAACTCTTGCAAAAGAAAGAAATTTAAAATGCAAAATAATAGTAGGGGGGGCTGTTATTACTGAAGATTATGCAAAAGAGATTGGAGCTGATGGCTATTCCAAGGATAGTATTGGTGCTGTCAAACTTGTAAAATCTCTTTTTAATCTTGAATAGAAAATTGACAATTTTTTTTGTTTTTTGTATTTTTAATTAAACTAATATTGGGTTAAAATAAGTGAGAGATCTTGATGTTAAAATATTAACAGATGCTATTGAAAAACTCTTTATTGAGGCAAATTATATTCTACCAGAGGATATAAAAAAAAGATTGATTTCTTGTTATGAAAAAGAGAGTAATGAAAAGGCAAAAACAATTTTTTCAATTCTAAAAGAAAATATAAAGATTGCAGAAAATCTTGTCTATCCATTATGTCAGGATACTGGAATGGCTGTTCTTTTTTTAGAAATTGGCCAGGATGTGCATTTTGTTAATGGGGATTTTAATGAGGCAATAGAAAAGGGAGTTGAACTTGCTTATAAAAATGGTTATTTAAGAAAATCTGTTGTAATAGACCCTTTAAGAAGGGTAAATACCCTTAATAATCTTCCAGCAGTGATATGGACAGAGATTGTAAAAGGGGATAAGGTTAAAATAAGTTGTCTTCCAAAAGGATTTGGGTCTGAAAATCAATCAAATATCAAAATGATGAATCCAAATGCGACAAGGGAGGATATTATTAATTTTGTTGTGAATGGTGTAATCTCTTCTGGAAGCAAGGGATGTCCACCATGTATAATTGGAGTTGGTATTGGGGGGACTTTTGAATATGCAGCATATCTTGCAAAAAAGTCTTTATTACTTTCATTGGATGAAGAAAATAGTGATAGTTTTTATTCTGAAATGGAAAAGGAAATTATGGATAGGATTAATAATAGTGGTATAGGACCTCTTGGCGTAGGTGGGGATATCAGCTGTATTGGTGTAAAAATTTTATCCTATCCAACCCATATTGCTGGACTTCCTGTTGCTTATAATTATTGCTGTCATTCATGTAGACATAAAACAATTATTTTATAGGAAAAGTTATATATGGATATAAAAATTAATATAGATAAAGATTTTGAGTTATTAAAAAAAGTAAAAAGCGGTGATCTATTATATTTGAGTGGTGAATTATTAGTTGCTCGTGATGCTGCTCATAAAAGAATAAAAGAGTATATAGATAATAATAAAGAACTTCCTTTTGATTTAAAGAATAAAATAATTTATTACATGGGACCTACTCCAGCAAAACCTGGATTAAAGATAGGTAGTTGTGGGCCTACTTCCAGTTATAGAATGGATGATTTTCTTGAGATGACTTTAAAAATGGGGGTTGTTGCCACTATTGGTAAAGGAGAGAGAGCAGACTTTGTCACAGATCTTATTAAGAAATACAAATCTCCTTATCTTTCTGCTTTTGGTGGGGCTGGGGCATATCTTGCTAAATGTGTCATCGATGCTTCAATTATTGCTTTTGATGATCTACAATCCGAGGCTGTTATGAAACTTATTGTTAAAGATTTTCCAGTAATTGTTACTATTGACGCTTTATAAACTAATTCCAAAAATATGAAAAATCCTTTTTGAGTATCTATTTTTTCGATTTGTCCCTGATCTCAACTCTTCTTATTTTACCACTTATTGTTTTAGGTAATTCTTTTACAAATTCTATAATTCTTGGATATTTATATGGAGCAGTAACCTTTTTTACATGTTCCTGAAGTTCAATAACGAGTTCTTCAGAAGCTTGATAATCTTTTGTTAAAACTATAGTTGCTTTTACTATCTGGCCTCTATCCGGATCTGGAACACCTGTTACAGCACATTCTAATACTGCTGGATGTTCAAGAAGAGCACTTTCGACTTCAAAAGGTCCTATTCTATAACCAGAACTTTTAATAACATCATCGGCTCTTCCCACAAACCAGAAATATCCATCCTCATCTCTCCATGCCATATCCCCAGTAAAATAGATATTATCATGCCACACTTTATTTGTTAATTCCTCATCTCTGTAATAACCTAAAAACATACCATCCGGTTTTCTTTTATCTGTTTTAATAACAATCTGCCCCACTTCTCCAATTTCACATTTTTTATAATTTTCATCAATGATCTCAATATCATAACCTGGTGCTGGCTTGCCCATGGAGCCGGGCTTTGGTTCTATCCATGGAAATATTCCAACAATCAAAGTACATTCTGTCTGACCATAGCCCTCCATAAGTTTAATGCCAGTTTGATTTAAAAATTGAGTATAAACTTCTGGATTTAATGGCTCTCCAGCCACAGTGCAATATTTTAATTTAGAAAGATCGTATTTCTTTAAATCTTCTTTTATTAAATATCTATAAACAGTAGGTGGAGAACAGAATGAAGTAACACCATATTTGGAAATTACTTCGAGTAAATTTTTAGGATTAAACCTATCATATTCATAAACAAAAACCTTAGATCCACAGATCCATTGTCCATAAATTTTACCCCATGCAGCCTTTGCCCATCCTGTGTCGGCAACTGTAAGATGCAAACCATCATTTTCAACATTTTGCCAGAATTTTGCTGTTACTATATGCCCAAGAGGATAATTAAAATTATGCTGTACCATTTTAGGCATTCCAGTTGTCCCAGAAGTAAAATAGAGAAGCATAATATCATTGTCAGAAATATTTTCCATGTTAGAAGGTCTAAAAAAATTTTCAGAAACTTTATCAAGTTCTTTATAATATGAAAGCCAGCCTTCTCTTTCTCCATTTACCACAACCTTTTTTTGCAAAGATGGGGATTCTGGCTGGGAGTCATCAATATTTTGTAAAACATTTTCTTCATTTACTGCAACAATCATTTTTATATCAGCAGCATTGTTTCTATAAACAATATCTTTTTTTGTTAATAGATGTGTTGCTGGAATACATATTGCCCCTATCTTATGTAATGCAATTATACAAAACCAGAATTCATAATGCCTTTTTAAAATTAGCATTACTGGATCACCTTTTTTTATACCAGCAGAAAGAAAGAAATTCGCTGTTTTATCAGTATAATACTTTAATTGTGCAAAAGTAAAAGTTGCTTCATTGCCTTTTTCATCACACCAGACCAGAGCAATTTTATTTGGTGCTAATCTTGCCCATTCATCAACAACATCATAAGCAAAATTGAAATTCTTTTTAACATTTATTTTATAGTTAGTTATAAAATCTTCATAAGAAGAAAAATCTGTTTTTATAAATTTTTCAAGCAATTCAATTCTCCTGATATATAAAATTTTAGATTTAACTAATTATTATAGCAAGAAATTTTACCTTTTTATTGTTTAATGCCCTCATTCTATGTTTATAACCAGAATTAAAATAAAGAGAATCTCCTTCATTTAAGATTATTTCATTGCCGTCAATATTTACCCCCAATGTCCCCTCAAGTACATAATCGAATTCCTGTCCCTCATGATAATAAAAATTTTCATTCTCATTATCTTTTGGTTCTATTGTAACTAAAAATGTCTCTGCTTTTTTATTAATAAAGTTATATGAAAGATCCAAATACTTATACTCCTTTCGTCGTTCAATAGAAGGAGCCTTATCTTTTCTTACAATACTGTATTTTACTAATCTTGGTTCATTACCAGTGATCAAAGTAGTTAAGTCTGCTCCAAATTTGCTTGCAATTTGATATAGAAACCCAATAGGGATATCCTTATTTCCACTTTCATATTCCTTAATTGTTTCAACAGAAAGATTTAGATCTTTGGCAAGAGATTCTATTGTTTCTTTATTAATTTCTCTTAATTCTTTAATGCGTTTTGCAATATCTTTAATATTTTCAGACATTATTATATCCTAAAAAGTAAAATTATGAAAACATTATATATCCCTTTTATTACAAATGTCAATATTTTTTTAAAAGAATAATTTTTTGAGTAAAATTTTATTTTTAAGAAAAAATTTTTTAAATTTTTTTTAAAACTTGTAAAGGATTTTCTTATAAATTTTGTGATTAATATATAGAAAATAATTTTTATAATAATTTTCAAGGAGGATTTTTTATGAATAAAAAAAATTTAACTAACCAAAAGAGATATGAACTACATTTTGTAACAACTATGGCAATGAAAGAAAAACTTGCAAAGATTGCCAAAAAAGAAAATATCTCTTTATCAAAATTGATTTTATATGTGTTACAAAAATTCTCTGATAGGATCAAAAAAAGATACTGTTTTGGGTCGGAGGATGAGAACGCCTATGAAAGAATAGACGCAGATGCATCTATTCATTTTTATCTTCCGAAGGAAGATTATAGGTTTTTAAAGAAAATTCATGCTGACTTGAATTTTTTCAGCATGGCAAAATTGTTAAGAAGCATCCTTGAAATTTTCATTGAAGAGTATGAGAGAATGGGGATGCTTGGGTTTGAAAAGAAATGCAGTCTTGTGACATTGAGGTTATGGTTGAAATTGACAGAGATAAAGAGGTGGTGGAAGGATAGAGAATTGTCCCACTTCAATAATAATACTACGCCATTTTACAAGGCTATATATAACAGTTGCTATCAAGTAATAGGCTTTGAGACCTATTATTAGTAAAAATTTATTAAAAATTGCAGTAAAAATAAATAAAACTATTATAACCATTCTCTAAAACAAAATTAACCATGGGCTAATTCTATCTTTTTATCTGCCTAAAAATAAAATCGCATCCTAATCATTTTTAATAAATTTTTATTTTTAAATAAAAAATCTAACTTAATAAAGATTATCAAGATTTTTTTTATAACAATTTTGACAATCGAAAAAAAATTGAAAATATTGGTAAAATTTTAAATCTATCTTTCTAAAAATTGACAGACTATCTCTTCAATTAATTATTTATTCTCCCAAGTTAAAGTTATATAATTTTTTTTGCGAATTAATATTAATTAATTAATATTAATTAATGTATAAAATCATAAAATTTGTATAAATTAAAAAATTGTATTATATTATTAATTAGAGCTATTTTTAAATAAGGCAATAATATGAAATTGAATGAATTAATTACACGGGCAAAACTCTTCATAAAGGTAAAAGATTATGAAATGGCTATAAATTATCTAAAAAAAGCTCTTGAGAGTAATCCTGATAATATTTATATTTTACTATTATTAGGCAATACCTATCAATTAATGAATAAAAATAAAGAAGCAATTCAATATTATGAAAAGGTTCTTGAAAAGAATAAAAAAGCCATTGAGGCATACAATAATTTAGGTGTTATCTATAAAAATCTTGAAGAATATGATAAATCTATATATTATTTTAAAGAGGCTTTAAAGATCAACCATAAAAAGTCAGATATATATTATAATCTTGGCAATGTCTATAAAATTTTGAATAAATTTAATGAGGCAATAGAAAATTTTGAAAAGGCAATAAAGTTAAATTCTAAATTTGTAAATGCCTATAATAACTTAGGAACAGTATATGAAATACTTGGAAGATACAATGACGCCATAAATACATATCAAAAAGCATTAAAAATAGACCCAAACAATTTAAGACTTCATTATAATTTAGGTGTTGTACTCGAAAAAAATAACAATATAGACAGTGCTCAATTTCATTATAAAAGAGCAGTAGAATTAAATCCTAATTTTATAGAAGCACACAATAATCTCGGTATTATTTATGAAAAAAAAGGAGATCTTGAAAATGCCAAAAACTGTTTTATTGATGCACTTTCTATTGATCCTAATTACATAAAGGCAATGAATAATTTGGCAATAGTATATGAAAAATTAAATGAGAATAATAAGGCAATTGAATATTATAAAAAAGCACTATCAATAGACAAGAATTATCTTATCTCTCTTAAAAATCTTGGAAATTTATACTTAAATAAGGAAATGTTTGCAGAGGCAGAATCTATTTTTGAAAAGATAATTGAAATGAACGATTCTGATTTTGATGCATATCTAAAACTTGCTAAAGCAGAAGAAAAAATAGATAAAAATAGAGCAGAAGATATTTACAAGAAACTTTTGTCATTTGATACAACAAATATAGATGTTAGAAAAAAACTTGGCGATTTCTATCTTTCAATGGATAGGCTTAATGAAGCAAAAGAACAATTCAAAAAAATAGAAAAACTTGATCCTAATGATTTAGATAATAAGCTAAAAATAGTTGACATAGCAAAAAAGGAGGAGAATTATTTAGAAGCAATAAAAATTTTAAATGATATTTTACTAACAAATGAAAATGATATAAAGGCTCTTCATAAGCTGGGTGAAATAAATTTAAAAATAAATGAACCACAAAAAGCAATAGAAATATTTAAGAAAATAAAGGAAATAAATAAAGACGATTATAAAGCCTCCCTAAATCTGGCAAAAGCATATAAAGATATTGGAGAATTCCAAAAGGCTATGGAAGAGATTCATCCATTATTAAATATGGAATTTAAAGAAAATAATGAGAATGATCTAATTGATTTTAACGAAAGGCTAAAACTTTATGAAGATATGCTTGCAAATATTTCAAAAGAAAATGAAATAGAAAGTCAAAGAATAAGAGAAAAATTAAGAGAGGTGGACATTGAATCTATTCTTGATGACAAATATTATGAGAAATTAGAAAAAGAGAAAAAAGAAAAATTAGAAAAGGATGAATTAGAAAATAGTCTTAAATCAGAAAATGATGTTACTCCTATAATATCAATAGGTGATACAGAACCACTCTATGCAATTCAAGAAGAAGAAGAGGATATCACAACCACAGAGGCAGAAGATGAAGAGGAGGAGGAAGAAATTCCCACAAATTCTTATTTTGGATTACTAAAAGGTGAAGACACATATGAAGATATGCCTTATAGTTCAAGAGGCGGATTAAGTCAACCCCAAATAAAATTTCCAGAAAAGATAACAGCAGAGATTGTTAGTAAAATGCCAGAGAGTATTATTCCAAACAATTTAAATCAGCCCCAATTACAAAATTCTATTCCTCAAAATATTTCTTCTCAAAAATCTTTATCTGGTTTACCTAATCAGAATGAGAGTGGCAATCTTTTGCAGAATCAATCATCTTCTACGATGCCTCAAAATGTAGAAAATTTGAGTAGTTCTTTAAAAAATTTAAATGAACAAATAAGTTCTATTTCTCAAAATTTAAATAAAAGTTTAGATAAAGATATTACTAATAATGTTATGGATAATTTACAGCCTCTTCAATCGTTACAGTCAAATTTTGGTATATTGACAGAAAAACTTGGTAATATTCTTGCTAAATTAGATTCGTCTCTTTCTAATAAAGAGATTGAGGATAAAAAGAGAGAAGAAAAAGCAGAAAATTTAAAAGAAAATGATAATATGAAAATGGATAGCGAAGAATCTTTTAAAGATAGCAAATTGTCAGATTATTTTGAAGATTTGAATGATATGGAGATGGAAAACTTGAATGAAAATGAATTACTGGATAAATTTTTAAATGAAGATATTGATAGCACTTTAGAAGATATACCGGATATTGATTCAGAGTTAGAAAAGAAGCTAAATGATAGTTTCAAAGAAGCAAAAGAAGAAAATAATGAAACAAAGAATAAAGAAGATATAAAAGAAAGTACTTCTAATAATGATTTAGACAAATCTCTATTAGATTCAAATGATCTTGGTCTTGAAAATGAAGCAAATGATTTGTTAAATTCATTAGATGATAAGATTAATCTAAAAGAAGAGGATGAAGATTTTATTAATGATTATGATGAGAATAAATCTCAACTCATGGATGATAATAAAGAAGAAGAAAAAAGTAAAGAAAAAGAAGGCAATAATGATAAAACTAGCAATCAAGATCAGGATCTTGCAGATAAAATATTACAGAGTGATATTCAAAAAGTTCTTGATGAAATGAAAGATTTAGATTTGACAGATGATATAGATAGCGATTTTTTTCTAAATGATGAAAAATTTAATGATTTATTTGATAAAAATGATAAACTTTTTGGTTCTGATGATTTAAAAGCAAATCCATTTGATTTTCAATCTGAATTAGAAGATTCTTTTACAAATAATATGGGGCTAAATGACGATCTTGAAAATCTTGAAAATATCGATAATGAACTTATTGAAGATAATGAACTCATGGAGCCAAATCTTGATATTGGTGATGATTTTAAGGGAAGTAAAAATAATGA
>DAONLM010000059.1:0-14420 GCA_035406685.1 Spirochaetota bacterium | reverse complement strand
GAATGTCCTTATGAGTTTTCGATTTTACCTGTTGAAATACTTGGAAATATTTATGAACAGTTTCTTGGGAAAACGATCAGATTTAAAAATGTTAAGGAAGGACATACAGCAATTATTGAAGAAAAACCAGAAGTAAGAAAGGCTGGTGGTGTATATTATACTCCGCAATACATTGTTGATTACATTATAGAAAATACGATAGGTGAAAAAATAAAAGGTAAAACACCAGAAGAGATATCAACTTTAAAAATATGTGATCCAGCCTGTGGTTCTGGTTCGTTTCTTGTTGGTGCATATAAATATCTATTAAATTACCATCTTGAATATTATACAAATGAGAAAAATATAAAAAAAGCATTGAAGGATGAAAAAATTTATCAGGTTTCACAGGATAATTATAGACTTACCATTGAAGAAAAGCAAAATATTTTAGTTAATAATATATTTGGTGTGGATATTGACCAGCAGGCTGTAGAGGTTACAAAACTTTCATTGTATTTGAAGTTGCTTGAAAATGTAGGGCGAGAATTTCAGGACTATCTTTTTAAACATTCTGATATTAAATTATTACCAGATCTTGATAACAATATAAAGTGTGGTAACTCTTTAATAGGCAGTGATTTTTATAAAGATAAGGATCTCTCATTATTTACAAATGAAGATATGAGGACAATTAATGCTTTTGACTGGGATAAAGAGTTTTCTGATATATTTAAGAATGGTGGTTTTGATGTGGTTATTGGAAATCCGCCGTATGTTAAAGAATATACTGATAAAGAAGCATTTGTTTTTAAAGATGGGAAATTGAGTAAATATTATGAAGGTAAAATGGATTTATGGTATGCATTTGCTTGTTTATCAATTGATATACTTAAAGAAGATGGTTTACATAGTTTTATTGCAACAAATAATTGGAATACAGCAGCAGGTGCTTCAATATTAAGAAATAAAATAATTAATGAAACAAAAATTTTAAAATTTATTGATTTTTCTGATTTTAAAGTATTTTCATCGGCAAGTATTCAGACAATGATATATGTAATTAAAAAGAAGAAAATATCGGTTCCCTATAAAATAGAATATATAAAAATAACTAATCCAAATATAACAATAAATGATATTATTTCCATAATTAACTTAAAAAATAATATTGAATCTTACAACAAAAATAGTAATTTTTTAAAATATTATATTATAACAATAAATCCTTCTGAAATTAAAAATAAAACTTTTACTTTTGTGAATTCAGAAATAAATAAAATTTTGGAAAAAATAAAAAATAAAAATAATTTTAATCTTCAATATGATGAAGTGGGAACAGGTATTGATGTTCATCAAGATTTTGTTATTGAGAAACATTTAGAAAAATTAAGAAATAATGAAATAAAAAAAGGTGATGGGATTTTTGTAATTTCAAATGAAGAAAAAAAGAAAATAAATTTTAATAAAGAAGAGTTAAAATATATTAAACCATATTTTACTACAAATGAATTATTTAGATACTGGGGATCAAATGAAAATAATTACTGGATAATTTATTCTAATTTAGAAGTTAGAAAAAATATAAATAATTTTCCAAATATTAAAAAACATTTGGATAAATTTAAAAATATAATAACTTCTGATTTTGCTCCTTATGGTTTACATAGATCAAGAGATCAAAAATTTTTTGAAGGTGAAAAAATAATATCTTTGAGAAAAACATCAAAACCGTGTTTTACTTATACTGATTTTCCTTGTTATGTGTCACAGACTTATTTTATTATTAAAATTAATAGAATAGATCTTAAATATCTAACTGGAATTTTAAATTCAAAAGTAATAAATTTCTGGCTATACCATAAAGGTAAAAAACAAGGTGATCAATTACAGATTGATAAAGAGCCACTTCTTGAAATACCAATTTTTAAAACTAACGATAAAAATATTCATGACAAACTTATTTCCCTTGTTGACCAGATGCTTGATGCCCAGAAATTATATCACAATGCAAAAACAGAAAATGATAAAAAACTTTATAAACAGAAGATTGATTTAATCGATAAAGATATAGATAGACTTGTCTATGGATTGTATGGCCTTACAGAAGAAGAAATAAAGATTGTAGAAGAAGAGATTTAGAAGTAGGATAATTGTATCATCTCTATATCATCTCTATATTTTTTAATTAAATAGAAATCTAAATTGTCATTAGTATAATTTATTTTTGCTGTCGTAATATAATTTTTATTTTATTTTTTTAAAATTTTGTAAATTTTTGTAAAGGATTTTCTCAAAAAATTTGTGATTAATTAATAAAAACTATTTTTTATGGAGGATTAGTATGAATACAAAACTAAATTACAAAAAAGACCAGGAGTTACATTTTGTAACTACTTCAGAGATGAAAAACAAATTAAAAAATATTGCTAAAAGTTTAAATCTTTCTTTGTCTGCATTAATTGCCTATGTGCTTATGAAATTTGCTGATAGGGTGAAGCAAAGATATTGCTTTGGTAATGAGGATGGTAATATTTATGAAAGAATAGATGCTGATGCCTCTATTCATTTTTATATTTCAAATGAGGATTATCGGTTCCTAAAGAAGATGCATGCTGATTTAAACTTTTTCAGCATGGCAAAATTATTGAGATTTATTCTTCAAGTTTTCATTGAAGAATATGAGAAGATAGGGATGCTTGGATTTGAAAAAAAGTGTGGAATTATAACTTTAAAGTTATTCTTAAAAATAACGAAGATAAAAAAGTGGTGGAAGAGCAAAGAATTGTCCCACTTCGAAGGCAATACCAAGCCTTTTTATAAGGTGATCTATAATAATTGCTATCAAGTTGTAGGTTTTGAAACTTATTATTAGCAATATTTATTAAAAATTCTACTTAAATTAAAATTAAACTTTTATTTTTATTATTTTATATTTCCTCAAATAAAGTTAAGCTTAGGAGAAATATATTCTTTTAGAGGCTTAAAAATAAAATCACCGTCTATAAATAACTTTTAAATAATAGTTGCAAAAAATACCCAATTATTGTATATATTTATTCAGGCAGGTTTTAAAGTTTTAATAATCTAAAATTTAACATATTGATATCTCATCGCCAGACAGGGGATATCTGTATTATATAACAAATTATATAACAACGGTAAGTCCAGAGGATTATTAGAAGACTTATGTTTATAAAGACTATATGGTTTAAGAATATTATAATTTTTATGTTTGTTTTTATTTTAGTATTGAGTGCTTTTAGTCTTTTACTTTTTATAAATTTTGATAAAAAGTTAAGTTCTGATATAGATAGTTTTTTAATAGCCAGTGCAGAAAATGTCGCTGATTCAATTGATACAATATGGGAAAAAGAGAGAGAACAATCCCCATCAATTACAGAAAAAAGCATTACCTTTAATGAAACGGTGAAGATTTATTTTTTTAAAATCGTAAGAAGCTGGGCATTAAAAAATTGGGATCAGGATCCAGCATTTTTAAATATTTTAGTTCAGATTTTTGATGAAAAAGGTAAATTAATATCTACTTCTAAAAATATACCCTCTTTAAAAACTATTTCAAAGGAAGTTTTTGATATTGTTAAGAATAATAAGAGGCATTTTGAAAACGTGTATATAGATATTCATACAGATAAACAGATTCCATTAAGAATTTTGACATATCCTAAATTTGAAAATAAAAAACTTCTCTATATTTTAAGAGTGGCAATATCATTAAGAACAAAAAATTTAGCTCTTAATACCCTGAGGCTTATACTTTTTATAATGCTTCCAACATCAATGATATTAATCGGCGTAATTGGGGCAATTCTTGTAAGGATTATTTTAAATCCAGTAAATAAAATGATAGATTCAATTCATAAGATAAATGCTCAAAATTTAAATATAAGAATCGAAATTCCAGAGACAAAAGATGAGATAAGTAGGTTAGCAGAGACATTTAACGATATGCTTGATAGATTAAATAATGCCTTTAATTCTCAAAGAAAATTAATAGAGGATTTATCTCATGAATTAAAGACTCCACTTTCTATAATAAAAAGGGAGATAGAAGTAGCCTTAAAAAGAAAAAGAAGTAATATTGAGTATGAGGAGATACTTAAAAGTAATGTAGAAGAGATAAATAGAATAATAACAATTTTAGAAAATCTTTTATTAATTTCTAGATTTGATGGAAAGGCAATAGAGATTAATTATCAAAGATTGAATTTAAATGAGCTTATTACTAATATTCTCAATGATATGAAAATTTTAGCAGGTGAGAAAAATATAGAAATTATTCTGGACGAAAAAGAGAGATTGTTTATAAATGGTGATAAAAACCAGATAAATTCTCTTTTTGTTAATTTAATAGACAATGCAATAAAATATAATAATAATAATGGTAAAGTTGAAGTTGTTTTGTCGAAAGATGAAAAATATGCTAAAATAGAAATAATTGATAATGGAATTGGCATACCTCAGGAAGAGATACCTTATATTTTTAATAGATTTTATAGAGTTTTTAAAGCCAAAGATAATAAAGGTTTTGGCCTGGGACTAAATATTGTAAAATCAATAGTAGATCTTCACAATGGCAAAATAGAGGTTGAAAGTAAAGTAAATGAGGGTTCTAAGTTTACTGTTTATCTGCCATTAAGTTAAGAATATAGATATCTCTCTCTTACAACAGGGGATATCTACGTGCTATGCAAGGCATGTCTGTATATCAGCAATCTGATATCTATATAAAATAACTATAATTTTTTATAAAAAGTTATATAGGACATATGTCGTAGTAGGAAATAATTATATAAAATAACGATTATTTCTTTATAAAAAAGCATATACGACATATGTCGTAGTTTTGTGAGGCTGCCTACATTTAACATAACTATAGTTTTTTTTATAGAAATATATGGGATATATGTCGTATTAGTAGAGACCTTCATAAAATAACGATTATTTTTTTATAGAAAAGCCTATACGACATATGTCATAGTTTTGTGAGGCTACTTACATTTAACATAACTATATTTTTTTATAAAATATATATACGACATATGTCGTGGTGAGTTCCCAATATTCATATAAGTTAAAGTGGGATATCTATTCAGAGTGCTGGTGATATCCATTCTCAAGCATGGCTACTTTTGTTACAGGATTTTTTTCTTCTATAAAGGAAGTAATGCCTCAATAATGCCAATAATAAATCCGAGTACTGCCCCTGATATAAGAATAAACATCATCTCAGGTCCTGATGCTTTTTTAATGATCTTTTCTATTTGAGAGATATCATAAGAATTTATTTTATCAATAACTATTTTCTCAAACTCTGTATCTGTTATTGCCAGTTCCATTATCTCATCTTTTATAAAACCATTTTTATCAAAAAAATAGGCATAAGTAACCTCTCTTAATATTGAAGAAAGAATTTTTCTTAAGCCAGATGGAACAACTGACAGAGTCTTATCAACAAGTTTATCTATACTATTCTTTACCTTATCTTTGTTTAAGACTTTCTGTAATTCTCTAGTATTAAAAAGATACTCCCTTATTACCTCTGCTGCCTTTCTTGCGATCAATTCTTTTCTTTTTTCAAGAAGTCCCTGTATTCCGAGTATTTTTTTTCTTGGCCTAAAAAGAAGGGTGATTGCTATCCAATTTGTTATATATCCAAGGAATGCCCCTAAGATAGGATAAACTATAAATCTAATTATATTCATATAAAAAAAAATAATATTTTTTTTCATTTTTGTCAAAAATTTTGTAAAGGATTTTCTCAAAAATTTTGTGATTAATTAATAAAATATATTTTTTATGGAGGTGTTATTATGAAAAAAATTTTTTTATTTAGTCTATTTATTTTATCTTCATGTTCAGTAATTCTTTATGATGACTCTATTATAATCCAAAAAAAGAGGGTTAGCTTAGAATTTTCTCAAACAAATTTTTCTATTTATCACATCTATTTTGAGAAAATAGGCGATAAAAAAGAGTCAAAAGGCTTTACTATCTTTAAACCAGATAATTTTTTAGTTGCCTATCTATTCCCAGGGACATATAATATATATTTATACTCGATTGTCCCTAAAACAGATACTACATTCTGTGTGAGTAAGTATAAGATACTGAAAAATATTAAAATAACTGAAGAAAAAAATATTTTTGTTGATGATAATTTTAAGGATCTCTATCCCTCTTTTAGTATTGAAAAATATGATGAAGAGAGTTATCTTTTAACAATTGATATGAAAGATTGTTATGAATTATTCAGTATATCTTCGATGTCAATAAAACAGGGAACGGATAAAACAAGAAGTATTGATTTTTCATTTGATAAATATTTTCTTAAAGTTTTTGCAATAATACCATTTTATCAGAATGGTGATTGGTTTATGAATATAAGTTTTTCTATAAAATCAAAGATTGATTTTGGTAATCTTGAAAATAACAATATATTTTTATCGACCACTTATATTCCGAATATATTTCTTATAAATATATAGGTTTATATTTGTAAATAAAAATTTACAAATAGGTAAATAAAAGTTAAAAAAAGTAAAAAAAATATATTTTATCTTGAAATGTAAATATTTATTTAATATATTTTAATTAAACTAAATTTTTTGGAGGGAAAAATATGAAGAGATATCTTTTAGTATTGCTATTAGTAATAGGAATATTCTCCTGTAAAGAGACAATTACAACAAATTCGAGTAAAAAAGAGAATGAGACAAATGTAAAGCCAGTGTTTATATCAGACAATTTTTTAAGCATTAATGAATTGCAGTCAAAATTGCATGGCATTGCTGAAAATGAGACCCCATCCGTTGTTTTTATTGGCACAGAAAAAATCATAAAACAGAAGTATATGGATCCATTTGATTTTTTCTTTAAATCGCCATGGGATTGGGACAATGAGCCTCAATACAAAGAAAAAGAGTTTAAACAGAGTGGCCTTGGCTCTGGTGTTATCTATTATAAAAGGGGCAAAGAGTATTTTATAATTACAAACAATCATGTTGTTGAAGGTGTTGATAAGATTCAGGTTACAGTAGATCAGAAGAAATTTTATTCTGCAAAGTTAGTTGGTACTGATCCAAAAGTTGATATTGCTGTGATAAAAATAGAGACAGGGGATAATTTACAGGTTGCAAAATTTGGGGACTCTGATAAATTAAGGGTTGGTGATTTTGTAATAGCAATAGGAAATCCTTTTGGCCTTTATGGGACAATGACATTCGGAATCATAAGTGCCCTCGGTAGAACAGATATTGCATCCGATAGATTAAATCTTACTAATTTTATTCAGACAGATGCTGCAATAAATCCAGGCAACTCAGGTGGACCTTTAATCAATCTTGAAGGAGAGGTGATAGGCATAAATACAATGATATATTCACAGAGTGGTGGTAACATAGGGATAGGTTTTGCTGTTCCTGTTAATATAGCCAAGTCAACAGCAGATCAATTAATTGATAAAGGCAAGGTGGAGCATGGATATCTTGGGGTATATTTTCAGGAACTCACAGAGGAGAGTATAAAGACTTTAGATTTAAAAGTAGAATATGGAATGCTTGTAAACAGTGTCTTTGAGAATAGTCCAGCAGAAAAGGCTGGTATTAAGGCTGGGGATATTATCATAGAATTGAACGGGAAGCCATTGAAAAAATCAAGTGATCTTACTTTACCAATAGGGAATTCTAAACCAGGCACAACAGTTAACCTTACAATAATAAGAGATGGGAAGAAAATGTCAATCGATGTTATTCTTGGTGTGAGAGACGAAGAGAAAATAGCAAAAGAGAAAAAAACAGAAAGCGAAGGAAAAGTTTTTGAAAAATATGGAATGGAACTTGTAGAACTTGATAATAATTTGAGGGATAAATATAGAATACCATCTCAAATGAATGGTGTTATTATTTCAAGAGTTTATAATAATTCCAATGCCTTTACAAGTGGTTTAAGAGAAGGAGATCTTATATTTAAGATAAATAATAGACAAATAAAAAGTATCAAAGATGTAGAAAATATTTTGAAAGAGGATAGAGAATCAAACTATTTCTTTATATTTAGAAATGGAAGAGAAATAATAGTAAGAATGTAAATTTTAGGTCGGGCTATCTCATAAATGAGATAGCCTTTTTTTTATTTTTCTGCTTTTGTAAGCCACGCTTTTTGAAAAGGGGTAAGTTTGCCTTTTGTCCAGAGAATAAGAAGATTTTTTATATCTTCGTTTTTAAATACTATCTTTTCACCAGAAGGAAGCCCTTTTATTTTAATCTCATCTTTTAAATATTTTTCCGGGATAAGACTTCTAAACTCTTTACTTTCAACTATTTCATCAAGTATTTTGGCTGGTATCATTTTGTTTTGATACACAACCTTATAAAATTCCTGCGAAACACCATTTCCTTTTGTTAAAGAATCAATGACAACTGTTTTTATCTGCAAATTATTTACAAGAGAGACTCTGTATTTATACTCCTCTTCTGATACATATTCTCCATTTGAATGAAAAGAGTCCAATTTTATGGTATAAATAGCTGATTTATTTTCATCTGTAACTATAACATCATCTTTTATCGAAATCTCTTTGTATTCTTTAAATTTTTTATCTTTATCTTTTTTTGAATCTATATTCTCTTTTTCTGTTTTTGTCGTTAACATCTTTTTATTTTCAATCGTAGTGGTAGTGGTAGAAGATGTTTGGGCTATAGTTATTGTTGTTGTAGTTGTTTCCACCTTATAAGAATCTTTTTTAGAGATTATATCAGAAGTTGAATCAATACTCTTTTTATCAATAACCTCTTTTTTTTCATATTTTACATAGTTATTCTCTGGTTTTTTAAACCAGTTTAAATCTAAAAAAAAGAATGCTATTATTAGACCAATTAATATTAACACCACAATCATTGAGATTATTAAGAATATTATGACATTTCCAGGTTTCATATTTAACCTACCTCTTTAGATTATTTTTATTTTCGGTAGATTTTAATTTCTTTTTAGATATTTGGAGTATTTTATTTTTAGTCAAAAAAAATAATTAGACTGATCCTAAGGTATATTTAAAAAGAGAGTAATAAAAATATAAAAAATTGAGAAAATTTTAACTTTTATAAAAATTTTATTTCTTTTAAGTAAAATTTTAAACTCAGTTTGAGTAGAAAATAGTCGTCTTGCTCTGATTTGCCGGGGATATCTTTGGAATCAATCTTCACCACCACTGCTTTATCTCTTCTTAATCCTTCCATTTCTTTTTTTAATTCTTCAATTTTTTTTGTAAACTTTTCTTCCCCATCAATTTCAATGCCAGCAAAATATACTTCCAGCAATTCTCTAATAAGAATTGCAATACTGAATGAGTTAATTTGATCATGTACCAATTTCAACTCATTGTATACTTGTTCCGGAATATAGAGCCTAATTCTGTGACTGGCTTTTATAAACCTATAATCCTTATCCCTTCTTTTTTCAAAAAGAAGTTTTTTCTTTAATAGCGGAAGCGTCAATAAGATTATATCTCTTACAATAACTGAAAAATATTTTCCTTTTTTTTCTTTTAAATTGTCAATTTTTTTAAAAAGCTCTTCATTAATTACAAAATCGAACTCTTTCATTTTTAAACCTCCTTATGAAAAAATATTTCTATATATTAATCACAAAATTTTTAAGAAAATCCTTTACAAAATTTACGAAAAAAATTAAAGAAATCCTGAAAATAAAAATTTTGACAAATCTATAGATTTAGGATATATGATAAGAATATGAGTGAAAAAATTTATTATGAAGACATCATCTGTGCTAAGGCAACTCCTTCTGGTGCTTCTGCTGTGGCAGTTATAAGAGTGAGCGGTAAGGATTGCTGGAAAATATTAAATACTATTTTTAGATCTTTTAATAACAAGAATATAGTTTTTAAGAGTCATAGAGCATATTACGGATATATAGTGGATAATGAAATTGTAATTGATAATGTTCTTGTTATTACCTTTGCAAATGGTAGAAGTTTTACAGGTGAAGAGAGTTTTGAAATTCATTGTCATGGTAGTGATCTTATTTCAACACTTATAATAAATTTATTAATAAAAAATGGATGTAGACTTGCGGAACCTGGAGAATTTAGTAAAAGAGCATTTTTAAATGGAAAGATAGATTTAACAGAGGCAGAAGCAATAATGGATCTTGTTAATGCCTCAACAAAAGAAGCAGCTATTATAGCAAGCAGGCAGTTAAATGGCTTGGTAAAACAGGAGATAAATTCTATAAAAGAAAAAATATCGGATCTTCTTGCCAGTATCGAGGTTTTTATAGACTATCCGGATGAAGATCTTAAAGTTAATATTGAAGAATGGTTAAAAGAACTATCAGAAATAAGTATACTTCTTACAAATTTACTTAAAGGATTTGAAAGAGGGAAATTCTATAGAGAGTCGATTACTGCTGTTTTAGTCGGAAAGACAAATTCTGGAAAGTCTACTATTTTTAACTATCTCCTTAATGAAGATAAGGCAATTGTTTCTGATATTCATGGAACAACAAGAGACTATCTTGATGGGGTTATAAATGTTAAGGGTTATGGAGTAAGAATTTATGATACAGCTGGACTAAGAGAGACAGAGGATCCAATTGAATTAGAAGGGACAAAAAGATCAAAACAACTTGCTGCTAATTCAGATATAATCTTGTATGTTGTTGATGTTGAAAAGGGATTGACAGAAGAGGATAAAGAGAATCTTTTAAAGTTGGGAATTGATAAAAAGATAATAGTTATTTTAAACAAAGAAGATAAACTGGATGAAGAGTCTATAAGAAAGAAAATAGATTCTATTCAGAATAGTCTTGTTAATTTTAAGAAATTAAAAATATGCAGTATGAGTGCCTTAAATAAGAAAGGGATAGAAAATTTTAATGAAATTTTTTTGAGCCTGCTGATAGGAGGAGAAAAAAAAGGGGATATGGACAGCTCTTTAATCACAAATATTCGTCATGCTAATTTGATAGAACTATCATTAAAAAATATCGCAAAAGCATTTGAAAATATAAGTTATGGCATTCTTGATATTGGGGCATTTGAGATAAGAGAGGCATTGAATAGATTGGGAGAAATGACTGGCGAGGTTAGAAGAGAGGATATTTTAAACAGAATTTTTTCTAAATTTTGTGTTGGAAAATAATATATTTTTTGAACAATTAGTATATATAATCACTATTATAAATATTGATGAAGAATTTATCTTTTACGATCAAGAGAATAATCTTTAAATCTGAATGGATATCTATATTTCAAAAGGGGGATATCCCATACTAAATTGATAAAAACCATCATACATATAAATAAACTTATTCAAAAACTCTCTATTTTTGTTTCTGGATAATAAAAATTGATTATCTCCTTAAAATTTTTCTTTCTTCTTGCCATATTTTCTGCACCCCACTGACTTAAACCAACACCATGCCCTCTCCCATAACCAGTTATAATGATTTTATTATCCTTGATATTCAAGATAAATTTTTCACTCTTTATATTTGAATAGCCTATTAATCTTCTTATATCCTTTGATGTTAAGACAATTGTCTCATTATTAAATTCTTTAACAAAACCATTTTGATTATAGATAAAGTTTTCGATTTTTATATCGTTTGTGTTATAAATATTCAATTTATTACAGAATTCTTTAATATCAATCTCAAAATCCCATTTATAGCCCGGCATATCAACAGAATAAGGATCTTCTTTTGAGATAAGATAAGGGAAATCTGATGATTCTCCAAAATACTCTTTGCCAGATGTTATGCGACCTCCAGAATTAGAATGAAAATATGCAATAATTGGCTCATCTTTATATTTTATGATTAGTCCTTCTGTCTCTTTTACTGCTTTGTATATCTTTTTTATCTCCTCTTTTTTAAAGTCCGGATTAAAACCATTATAAACCTGATATAAAACTGTATCATCAACATCAAATTCCATTTCGCTACTCTTTATTAAAAAATAGTATGCATAAGTTCTGGCTGCAATTGCTTGAGTTTTCATAGACTCAATATTAAAAGTAACAGGAACTTCTGATGGTAAAACAGATAAAAGATATGTTTCAATCGGAATATAATTAATTATATAGAAACTGCCATCTTCTGGAACTATTTTTAAATAACCAGCATAGTATCGCTCATTTAATTTTATTAGACTATTATCTTTTGAATAGATTATTATTGGCGATAAAATATTCATTTTATTTAAGAATACTTTATTCTCCTTACAAAATATCTCAATACAACTATTATTCTCAACATTAAGGCTTTTTTTAGTAATAAAATCTTTTATTATTAGTGAAGAATTAGATTTTAATACTACTCTATCTTTTGCATATTTTAAAAGGACTCTTATCTCAAATGATTTTTTAGTATTTTCAATGCTTTTTTCAAGAATTGTCTTACAGGAGAATAATAAAATAATAATAATAACAAAGAAAATTTTTCTCATTAAAAAACCTCATCTTGAAAAAGAGTCTTCTCTTCTCTATAAGGTAATCCTAAATGAAGGTATGCTTTTTTAGTTGCAACTCTCCCTCTAGGGGTTCTTTTTATAAATCCTATCTGGATTAAAAATGGCTCATAAACTTCCTCAATTGTATCAACCTCCTCTCCGATTGATATTGCAAGAGTCTTTGCACCAACAGGTCCACCCTCATAATTTTCGATTAATGTCTTTAAAAGTTTTATATCTAATTTATTCAACCCAAGACTATCTATGTTTAATCTTTCTAAAGCCTTTTTCGTAATCTCAATATCTATTTTTCCTTTATTTTCTATCTGTGCAAAATCCCTTACCCTTTTTAGAATTCTATTGCCAACTCTTGGTGTTCCCCTTGAACATTTTGCAAGCATTTCAGCAGCATCTTCCTCTATATTTACATTTAGAATAGAAGAGGATCTTTTTATAATCATTTTCATTTCATCCGATGTATAAAAATCTAAATTTTCTGTTATACCAAATCTTGCTCTTAGTGGAGATGAGATTAAACCAGACCTGGTAGTTGCCCCAATAAGTGTAAATGGAGCAATATTTATTTTAATTGTCTTTGCAGAAGGTCCCTGACCTATTATTATATCCATTGTATAATCTTCCATGGCAGAATATAAAAGTTCTTCTATATTCTTTCTTAATCTATGAATCTCATCTATAAAAAACACATCATTTTCCTGAATATCAGTAAGAATTGCAGCAAGATCGCCAGCCTTCTCAAGAATAGGAGCACTGGTTGATTTAAAATTTACATTCATCTCATTGGCTATTATTGATGCAAGTGTTGTTTTACCAAGACCAGGAGGACCGGCAAGTAGTATATGATCAAGGGGCTCTTTTCTTTTTTTGGCAGCCTCAATGTATACCTGCAAATTTGAGGTAAAATTTTTCTGCCCTATAAAATCTTTTAGAAATTTTGGTCTTAGAGTCTTTTCATACTCATCATCTTTTCCAAATTCAATGTCTGTAATATCTTCACTATTATTCTTCTTCATATTTTATCTTTTACCTTGCCAATAATTTTAAGATTTTTTTAAATTCTTTTTCAAGATCATCTGACTCTGGTTTATTCTTTTTTATCACTTCTGTTACCATAGCCTCCTCATAACCGAGATTTACCATGGCAGAAATAATCTCTTTTTCAATAGTTGTAAAATTTTCTATATTAAGATTAAGCTTGCCTTTAAGTTCTAATATAAGCTTACCAACCATTTTTTGACCAATGCCCGGGATCCTTTTTAGCATGTCAATATTCTCTTCTTCAATATATTTAGATATCTCTTCTGGAGTGGCACTCCCAAGTATTTTAGTAGCAAGTTTAGGACCTATTCCATCGACTTTTAATAGTTCTTTAAAAAATTTCTTTGTTTCTTTATTAAGAAAACCAAAAAGTGCCATATTATCTTCTTTATGAATAAAATAGGTATAAACTAAAATCTCACTATTTATCTTATCTAAAATTTTTTCAATATCTTTTGTAGAGAGAAATATCTCATAACCAATGCCATTATTCTCAACAACGATTAAATCATCTTCGATTGAAATTAAAGTCCCTCTAATAAAATTTATCAAAAATCTATCCTTATCATTTTAATAATTTTGTATTTTTATACTTAAAAATTTTAAGTTTGTCAAAATGTTTTAAAGACAAAATTAGTAAAGTGGTAGCTATTTTATTTTTAGACAATTAAAAGGATAGAGTTATCCTGAGGCTAATTTTATTTTAGAAAGTATTGTGATAATTTTATTTGTTTATTTTGTAAAATTTTTACTAAATACGGCTAATAATATGTCTCAAAGCCTATTACTTGATAGCAATTGTTGTATATAGCCTTGTAAAATGGCCTGGTATTACCTTCGAAGTGGGACAATTCTTTGCTCTTCCACCACTTTTTTATCTTCGTTATTT
>DAONLM010000058.1:0-14592 GCA_035406685.1 Spirochaetota bacterium | reverse complement strand
CCTTTCTTGCCCTCATATCCTCTATCTTATTCTTCACTTTCTCAAGCCTCTTTTCTTCAAACCCATCAAACTCATACTTTTCTATAAGATCAAAATATAATTTCAATATTTCTCTTACCAATACAGTGATACTAAAAGTATTTAGTGTATCGTGTATCTGTTTTAGTTCGTTATAAATTCTTTCTTCAAGAAATACCCTTACTTTCTTTGTTGCATTTACAGAAGGATAGTCTCTTTTTCTTCTTTCCTCTGTTAAATGTTTCTTTTTCAAAAAAGGTAACATTGTATTTATTACCTCTCTTATTATCTCTGAAAATCCCTTATTATTTTTTTCTTTTAAGATTTTAATATTACTAAATAAATTATCATCAATAACAAAATCAAATTGTAACATTTTTACCTCCAGTAATAAAAAATATTTCTATATATTAATCACAAAATTTATAAGAAAATCCTTTACAAAATTTAAGAAAAAAATTAAAAAAAAATTACCTAAAAAATCCCACTCTATATTTTTTAAAAAAAATTTTTATTTTGACAAATTCTATTTTTTAAAGTATAAAAATAAAAAATAGTAAACGAGGGTAAAAAATTGATTAGAGCAAAAATATCTGGCATAGGTTCATATTTACCAGAAAAAATTTTAACAAATGAAGAACTGGAAAAAATGGTTGATACCAGTGATGAATGGATTACTACCAGAACAGGGATTAAAGAAAGGCATATTGCAAAAGAAAATGAAACAACAGTTGATATAGCAGAAAAAGCAAGTGAAAGAGCAATAGAGGATGCAAATATCAATCCAGAAGATATTGATGCTATACTTTTTGCTACAATTACCCCAGATATGATTTTTCCATCCTGTGCCTGTTTATTACAGGACAGACTCCAAACCTCAAATTGTATGGCAATGGATTTTGCCGCAGCCTGTTCTGGTTTTATCTATGGACTTCATATTGCAAATTGTTTAATAAAAACCAGCGAAGCTAAAAATGTTCTTTTAGTAGCATCTGAGAAACTTTCTTCTATTGTGGATTATACTGATAGAAATACCTGTGTCCTTTTTGGGGACGGTGCTGGTGCTGTTATTATTTCTAAGACTGAAGAAGATAGAGGAATTTTATCAACTTATATAGGTTCTGATGGTTCAAAGGCAGAATTATTAAAAAAGGAGGGTGGAGCAACAAGATTGCCATTTAATAAAATGAGTCCCTTTGATTATAAAAAACAGTATCTTTATATGGACGGGAAGGCTATTTTTAAGAGTGCTGTCCAGAGAATGACAGAATCTTTGTCTTTTGCTCTTAATAAGGCAAATCTTACCTTTAATGATCTTGATATGATAATTCCCCATCAGGCAAATCTAAGAATAATAGAGATGGTAAGAGAATATGGAAAATTAAAAGAGAATCAGGTTTTTGTTAATCTTCATAAAACCGGCAACACTTCTGCTGCAAGTATTCCTATTGCTCTTGATGAGGCAATTAAGAGTGGAAAATTAAAAAAAGATAATGTGGTTGGATTAACAGCATTTGGGGGAGGTCTTACATTTGGATCAGCTATAATAAAAATTTAACTATGTCATTATTTAGTTTTAATAAAATTTACGTTGAGAAAAATAATTCTATTCTTTTTAGTTTTGATCAACTCAATATATACCCAGGTGATAAGGTTGTAATAATTGGGCTTTCTGGAATTGGTAAAACTACTCTGTTAAAATTGTTTAATGGAATGGAGTTTCCTCAAAAAGGCGAGGTTTTGTATAAAGGAGAGAATATTTTTAATAAAAATTTGTTCTTATTAAGAAGAAATGTTATTTTTGTTGAACAGGAACCTTTTTTAAATGGACCTACTGTAAAAGATTTTTTTTATTATATAAAAAATTTTTCTGCTTATAAAAATTTTCTTATTGACGAAAAAGAAATTTTTAACCTATTAAAATTATTTTCGTTAGATTATATATCTTTTGATAGAAAGATAGATAGTCTCTCAGGAGGAGAAAAACAGAGGCTTGCCTTAATAAGAGCAATTTTGTTAAAACCAGAGGTTTTATTATTGGACGAGCCAACTTCTGCTCTTGATAAGAAGAATACAGAAGTCGTAATAAATAATATTTTAAAAAGTAATTTTGTCAATACAATAATAAGTGTCAGCCATAATTTATCTTGGATAAAAAATTGTAATGTAGAGATAGAAATTGCAAAAAAAACAATAAATATACAAAAGAGGGATTTATGAATGGTGTAATTGATATCTCTTTAATTTCAATGATAACTGTATTTTTAATGTTAGCATTTCCTATAATTTTATTTATAATAAATAAGATAAATATATTTAAAGAATTTATAATAGCCATTTTAAGAATGACTATTCAACTTGTTGTAATAGGTTTTTTACTTCAGTATCTTTTTAAATTGAATTTTTTATGGCTCACAACTATATGGTTTTTGCTTATGATTTTTGTAGCAGATTATAATGTGATTAAACGAACAAAAATAAATATAAAGGGATTCTTATTTATTAATTATCTTTCAATATTCATAGGGGTTACTATAATTTTAGGATTAATACTTATTGTTATTATTAAACCAAAACCTTTCTGGGATGCAAAATATTTAATTCCTCTTGCCGGCATGCTTACTGGCAATAGTATGAATGCGAATTCATTAGCAATAGAGAGATTTTACAAGACTATTCTTAATAACAAAAAAGAGTATTATTCATATCTTTCTTTGGGTGCAACAATAGAGGAAGCCAGTCATAAGTTTATAGTAGAATCATACAAAGCCTCCCTTTTACCAACAATAGCAACAATGACTACCGTTGGAATAGTCTCATTACCCGGGATGATGACTGGCCAGATACTTGGTGGTTCTACTCCATTGGTTGCTATAAAATATCAAATAATGATAATGATTGCCATTTTTACGGTAAATTCTATTTCTTCTTTACTGATTCTTTTGTTTTCAAGAAAAATGCTTATATCTAAAAATGGCATTATAATAGAAAAATAAATGTTAATAAATATTATTTTTATTACGATAATTTTTATATAAATTTAAAATCAGGACTATCTTTAATGCCTTTAATAAAAAAGAGAACTCTTAAATTAAAATGGAGATTGATACTTATAATACTCCCAATTGCAATCATACCATTGACTATTACAGCATGGTTTATAAGTGATCGTATAATTAAAACTCTTGAAAAAGAAAAAATTAATATAAACCAGACACTCTTATTTCAGGTTGCCACAAGTATAAATAATGAATACCAGAATTATGCTAATAAAATACCTTCACTTGTAGAATCTGATGAGATAAAAAGTAACATTTATAGAAAAAAATTTAGGGACGGCATAGAAGAAAAAAATGTTGATGATATTGTTGTAGGACTACCAGGCCAGACTACTGGTTTAAGAAATATAGCAATAACATTAAATATACCAGGGGTAAGTGTCATTGTAAATAAAAATTTATATTCTCCCAAATCTGATACACCGTACACTAAATGGGAAGGTGGTGGAATGAATCTTCGTCCAGATTATGGAATTTTTATGGAAAGTGATCCTTTATTTCTTGATGCAGTAGAAGAAGTAAAAAAGCAATTTAATGAAAGTGGGACACTTATGGCAGCAAGAGTTAGAATGGGAAGATTGGCAAAAGAGACATTTCGGCAGGAATACGAGAAATGGACTGCCTTTTTATGGCCAGTAATAAATGAAAATAGCTGTCCAAATCCACCAGATTTTAATGTTTTTGTAGTTGTTCTTCTTAGTAACGAAGGAGACAAAGGATTTATTCCCAATACTATTAAAAATATATCAGGTATTAATCAGGGAACAATCTATATTCTTGATTATAAAAATGATGTAATGTATTCAAACTGGGGAGGAAAGACAATTGAACCAGAATATGATAATGACCCAGAAAAGGATATTTATACCGAATTGATCAATGCAGATCCTTCTATTCTTAATAGTCCTATGATTCAGGATCTTTTAAATGGAGAAGCTGAAGGAAAATGGAAATTTAATGTGAGTGATACTTCCACCTATTTTGATTTTTCTTATAAAGAAGTAAGAAAAGAATTGATAAATGACGAAGAGGTTGAAAAAAAATATCATAATCAATATTTGGGTTTTATAATTGATACAAATGCTTTTAGCGATATGCAATGTGGTATAAAAATAGTCTATTTTTATCCAAAAGATCTTATTTATAGACCAATTTATAGAATAATATTACAAATAGTTATAATAGCACTTCTTTTTGTAATAGTTATTATAATTATTTCTATAATAGTAAGTAATTCACTTGCATATCCATTAATAACTCTTGACTATGCAACCAATAAGGTAAGTCAAGGGTATTTAGATGTTGATATAGTTTCAGAATCAAAAGATGAGATAGGGCATCTTTATAAGAATTTTAAAAGAATGTTAAATACGATTAATGAAGTTTTATCAAATATTCAAAAATCTTCCAATAATCTTGTAGGATATCAAGGGACACTCGATACAGTAATTACAAATTTTGATGCAACAATAAAAAAACAGGCGGCTTCGATTTCTGAAAGCTCTGCAATTTTTGAAGAGTTAAATCAATCTATAAAACAGGTTGCTCAGAATGTCAAAGAGTCTTTAAAATTAACAGAGCATGCAAAAGAACAGGCAGAAAATTCTAATAGTATTATAAACGAAATGATTGAAGAGATAAAAAAGATTGCTGATACAAGTAATGAAATAAATTTTATAACAGAGTTGATTAATGGAATTTCTGAAAAGACAAGGTTACTCTCTTTAAATGCAGCAATTGAGGCAAGTAGAGCAGGTGAAGCAGGTAAAGGATTTAATGTTGTTGCAAATGAGATAAGAAAACTTGCTTTACAGGTTAATGATGCGGCAAATGAGATAGGTATATTAATAAAGATGAATGAGAAAAGAATCAAGGCTGGTGTAGATAAAACAGGGGAAGTAATTGATGCATTGAATAAGATTAATCAGAGTATTGAGGATATAACAAATATTGTAAATCAAATATATACAGCAGCAGAGGAGGAGAGTAAAGGAAGTCAGATAATAATGGATATCATAAGTTCTTTTTCTGATGAGGCAAATAAGAATCTTAAATCAATAGAGGCTCTGGGTAGAACAAGAAATCAACTCTCAATGGAAGTTCAGAAGATGAGAAATTTAGTTGTCGCATTTAAATTGCAAACAAAAGGTGAAAAGGAGATTATAAGAGATATAAAGGTAGTAACAAAGGAGCAGAAGGCATTATTAAAGCAGGAGAAATTAAATAAAAAAAGAGAGAAACGAGAAAAGAAATTAAGGGAAAAAGAAGAGAAAAGAAATAAGAAAAATGAGTCAAAAAATGTTGAGAATTCTATGTTAAAAAAGATTGAAAAGGAGGCAAAAAAGAAGGAATTTAAATTAATTAAGCAAAAAGAAGAAAAAAAAGAGATAAAAATTGAGAAAAAGATTAAAGTAAATATTCCAGAAAAAATGAAAATCGAAAAATTTGAGAGGTTAATTCTTAATAAAATAGAAAACCCAGATGATAGAAGTTTTCTATTATCAAAATATAGAGTAGATAATTTTTCAGATGAATATATATTAAAAGAAAATATATTAGAGGCAGAAAAGGAAAAATTAAAAGAAATTTTAATATCAATAGGATATAAATAATCTAACTATAATATCTTTATTTTTTCGATAAACTTATACTTTTCTACGAATGCTAAAGATAACTCCTGATCGTTTGGTGCAAAAATAGTATCAGATTTAATAATTGTCTCTTGACCATTCTCTTCTTTAATATGGAAATAGAGAGGCAAACTACCATTTAGATTTAATAGATCAAATTTGAATGCTGTTAATTCATCTACTTTTGCTTCAACATTTTTTAGATAGATATGGTATTCTGATGTCTCTTTTTCCTTCTCTTTTTGAAGATCAAGAATTTCTTCTATCACGTAAGAGAAACCATCCTCTTTTTTCATCTTGCATACCCCCTTTATAATTATTGGTTTATTGTTTTGCAATTTATCTTTTAATTGTTCAAATTTGTTATTAAAAATATAAAAATCTTTTGAACTTTTAAAATCTTCTATTGTAACAATTGCCCATTTTTTATTATCACTGGATAAATTTATTTTATGTTTAACCATAATTCCATAAGTCTGAAATTTAAATTCAAAGAAACTATTTTTTTGTTTTTTAATCTCTTCTGCCTTTTTTTCAATTGTTTTTATGCTATCAAAACCATTCTTTTTTATATAATATTTGTATGGATCCAGAGGATGGCCAGAAAAATATATTCCAGCAATATCTCTCTCCATCTTTAATTTTTCCTCAAATGTAAAATCCGGGCTCTCTTTTTTGTTTTTATCATTTTTTGAAATTTCTATATTATCAAAGAGAGATATCTGTCCAGAATTTTTATCCCTTTGTAATTCTTGAGCTTCTTCAATGTATGTATCAAGATTGTCTAATAGATCCTTTCTACTATGATTAAGAGAGTCAAATGCTCCAATTTTAATCAATATCTCTAATACTGCCTTATTTACCACTCTTAAATCAACAGAGACTAAAAAATCAAAAAAATCAACAAATTGATTTTTATCATTTCTTGCATTGACTATTGAAAAGGCAGCAGCATCTCCAACTCCTTTTATTCCAGTCAATCCATATCTAATTGCTCCATCCTCAACAGTAAATCTCATAAAAGATTTATTTATATCTGGCGGTAATAATTTTATATTCATATTATTTAAAATTGTTAAATAGTCTAAAAGTTTATCTGGTTTACCTATTTCTGAATTTATTAAAGATGCCATAAATTCTACTGGATAGTATTTTTTTAAATATGCTGTTTGATATGCTAAATAAGAATAGGCTGCTGCATGACTCTTATTAAAACCATAATCTGCAAACTCCTCCATTTTTTCAAATATTTTTTTTGCTGTAGCCTCATCTACTCCATTATTTATAGCACCTTTTATTTCTTTTGGAATTTTTTTCTCTTTTTCCCCTTTTTCTTTTAATAATAGATTTTCCTGTTTTATCTTTTCTATCTCATCTTTATTACCATATACAAAGATCTTTTTATGAACTTCCATTTCTTCTCTTTTTTTCTTACCCATTGCCCTTCTTAACATATCAGCAGATCCAAGATCATAACCGGCAAGAACCTGAGCGATTTTCATTACCTGTTCCTGATATACTATTATACCATAAGTCTCTTTTAATATAGGTTCTATAAGAGGATGATCATATTCTACACTCTCTTTTAAATGTTTTCTTGCAATATAGTTATCTATGTATTTCATTGGTCCTGGCCTATATAAGGCATTCATTGCTATTAGATCCTGAAGACAGGTTGGCTTTAACTTTTTTAAATATTTTTTCATTCCAGGACTTTCAAATTGAAATATCCCATCAGTATCACCTTTTGCAAATACCCCAAAGACCTCCTGATCATCCAGAGGGATTTTATTTATATCAAGTGATATCCCCCTTTTGGCAAGTAATTCAACACAATTTCGCATAACAGTAAGAGTAATAAGTCCTAAAAAGTCCATTTTAACAAGGCCACAATCTTCTAAAAATCTTCCATCAATTTGAGTTGTAATTATATCTTCTGATTTTTTTTCTTTAACTATTTGAAGAGGAACATAATTTGTAATTTCTTCTTTTCCTATTACTATTCCAGCAGCATGAACAGAGGTGTGCCTTGTAATTCCTTCCAATTTCTCAGAAATTTCAAGAAGTTTTTTTTCTATTTCAGAGCCATTTTGTGCAATTTCTTTTAACTCTGGGCTCTCCTCTATCATACTCTTAAAAGATTTTATTTTATCTGGAATTAATTTTGATATTTCATTTACTCTTGAGAATGGGATATCCAGAGCCCTCCCAACATCTTTTATAACAGCCTTTGGCTTCATTTTTGAAAATGTTACTATCTGACTCACCTTTTCTTTTGAATATTTATTAATTACATAATTAATAACTTCTTCTCTTCTCTCCTGACAGAAATCAATATCAAAATCTGGCATTGTATATCTATATTCATGTAAAAATCTTTCAAAAAGAAGATCATAAGGCAATGGATCCAGATTGGTTATACCTAAAGAATATGCAACAAGACTTCCTGCTCCAGAACCTCTCCCAGGTCCAACCCAGATATTATTCTTTTTTGCAAAATTGACAAAATCAGCAACAATTAAAAAGTAGCCAGCAAAACCCATTTTATTTATTGTTGTTAACTCGCTTTCAAGTCTTTCCATTAATTCTTTATTTATTTCTCCATATCTCTCTTTTAAACCATTTATTGCTAACTCTTTGAGATACTCCTCTTTTGATTTGTTTTCTGGGACTTTAAAGTCTGGCAGAACAGGTCCAGGTAAGTCTATCTTTAGATCGCACATCTCTGCAATAATCTGGGTATTAGAGAGTGCCTTGGGAATTTCAGAAAAAATTTTTGCCATCTCCTCTTCACTCTTAAAATAAAAAGAGTCCCCTTTTAATTTCATTCTATTTGAATCAGAGAGTTTTTTCTTTGTGCCAATGCAGAGTAACACATCATGAGCCTCTGCATCCTCTTTCTCCAGATAGTGACAATCATTTGTTGCCACGAGTGGAATTTTTAATTTTTTAGACATCGCATATAAAGACTTTGCCACAATCTTTTCTTCTTTAATACCATGGATTTGCATTTCAAGAAAAAAAGAGTCTTTTCCAAATAATTCTTGATAATAAAGAGCAAGTTTTTCTGCCTCCTCAATTTTATCCTGAAGAATCAATTTTGGAATTTCTCCAGATAAACAAGCAGAAAGGCAGATAAGCCCTTCATTGTATTTTTCGAGTAGTTCTCTGTCTATTCTTGGATTGTAATAAAAACCTTCTAAAAAAGCCAATGATGATAATTTAATTAGATTGTTATATCCTTTTAAATTTTTTGCTATTAAAAGTATATGGGAATTATCTTTTTGACTATTCTTATCAAATCTTGAGCCAGAAGCAATATAAAATTCAACGCCAATTATTGGTTTTATTTTATATTCTTTACATGCTTTATAGAATTCTATAACACCATACATATTGCCATGATCTGTTATTGCAACAGCATTCATCCCATATTCTTTCGCTTTTTTTATAAGATTTTTTTCTCTTTTTATATTTAAAGATATCATTCCGTCTAAAATAGAATATTCTGTATGGTTATGTAAATGGACAAAATTATAATTACTCATAATTCTATCTCCTCTTTCTCTCTTGCAGGAAATACCTCAAGATTGTATTTTAAAAATTTATCTTTAAATACATTATGAATACTATCGAGTTGTCTATCAGTTCTATTTGGATCATGATGAAAAAGTGCAAGTTTTTTTACTCTTGCTTTTAAAGCCTGAGTTATTGCATATTTGTATGTGGAATGACCCCATCCGACATATTTACTATACTCTACTGTTGTATATTGTGAATCGTGAACTAAGAGATCCACATTTTTATAAAATTCAAAGATTGCTCTATTTTGTTCTTCACAGGCAATTCTACCCTCTTCTCTATTTTCTGGATCATTTTCAAATAGATTTATAAAAGGTTCATGGTCATAGCAGGTTGCAAAAGTTTTTCCTTCATAAGTTATTTTATATCCAAGGCACATTATTGGATGATTTAAGAATTTATAACTTATTTTAACTCCATGGGGTAACTCCATTGAACCCTCTTTTAATCTCTGATATTTTATATTTGATCTTAATTCATCTATTCTTACAGGAAAGTATCTATAAGTAAGTTGTCCACCTACCACTTTATCAAGAGGCTCATCTTCAAAGGATACAGGTCCGTAAATATCTATTTCAGAATTAGGTATATAAATAGGAGTAAAAAATGGGAACCCCATTATATGATCCCAGTGAGTATGGGATAAAAAAAGATATATTTTTAAAGGTTTTTTTATTTCTGGATCTGATAATAGAGATGCAGAAAGTTCTCTTATCCCTGATCCACAATCTATTATTATCTGATAATCAAGTCCTAATTTTATCTGAATACAGGATGTATTGCCACCATATTTTGCTGTTAAGGGACCAGGACAGGGAATAGACCCCCTTACTCCCCAAAACTTAATTTTAAACAAGAATTCCTCCCAGTAGTTTGTGAGATTATTATATAAAATAAAAAATATAAAATCAAGAATAAAAAAGTAATTTCTTTAAAAAAAATTTTTTTTATTTATTATATTTTCTAAATAAATTATTATGAAGATAAGAAAGAAATACGATAATTGGTGGTCTATAAAAAGGTTGATTTTTTTCTTAAAAGTTAAAGAAAGTTAAAGTAAACATAATAAAATTATACTACTATTTTTTTTAACTAAAAATCATATTGATAAATAATACTTTCTGGGGCTATTTGATTTTCTTTTAACCAATCATCAATGTTTAAGGAACGTGTAAAATTTTTTTTAGGTTTTAGAGAAGAAAATATTTTTAATGCTTCATCTTTTTTTCCTTCTTTATATAAAGCTAAAGCCCTGTATACCACAATAAGATCTGCAAATCCTTCTGAAACGGTTTTTTTTTCTAATAAGTTGCAAAAAATATAAAACTCTTCTGTTGATACATTATTTTTTAAAATGTCTAAAAGCCATTCACTTGCAGTAAGTCTCCATTTTTTATCAAATACTCCAAAATGGCTATAATTATCACCCGGGATTAAAATTAATTCTACAATTCTATCTCTTAAAATATTATATTCTTTTGTCCCTATTTTTGTATTTTTTAATTTATCAAGATATAATTTAACCAATTTTACAACAGAATTAAGGCCTCCAATTTGAGAGTTGTCAGATCTTTTCCAGAAATATTGATTCTTTAATAATTTTTCGTGAATTGCTATTGCTTTATCATACTCATTTAATTTATGATAAGAATCTGCTAAAAGATTGTTGGCAACCACTACTTCATTTACACTCCAATCATAAGATGATGCAGAATGAAATAATGTATCCTGATCACTTGCTATGGAAACAGCAAACAGAGATAAATCTAAAGCAAGTTCATAATCAGAAGGATAAAACCAACCAATAGTTTCAAAATTATCAAGAAGTATTGGCACAATATTTTTTATTAATATCACAAGATTTGAATTATCGATATTGCCATTAGAATCAGTATATCTTTTTAAATAATATTTATTTGAAAAAAAGTATAAATTAGGATCCTCTGAAGTATCAAGAGATATGCCATAACTATTATGAATCCATCCATAAACATTATTTATTGTTTTCACATAGAAGTAATGATTTGTTGGTTCATAGCCGCTAACTGGAAAAACAATATCACCAAATTTTAATTTTATATAATTTTTTGGCAATGTTGATTTTTCAGATGGGAATTTTAATAACAAAATAGCATTTTTAGTAATAATATAAAAAGGGAAATTATTTTTTAAATTTATGCTGTTTTTTTTATATAATAAATCATACCCTTTATCTTCTTTTAAAATATCCTGTATTCTTTTTACTGGTTTTTTGTATTTTTCTAAATAATCAATTTTTTTTTCACAATTAAACAAAAAAAATAATAGTGATATTAATATATTCCATTTAACTTTCATATAAATTTTTGAGTAATATCAGTTTTTAAAAGAATAGTATACTATACTTTATTCTTTTGGCTCTCCAGTTTCAAATGACCAGCTAAATGTTTTCTTTTCTCCACTGGCGCCTAATTCTACTTCAACATATACTGTATATTTTGTAAATTTATTTAGCATCATCTTAGGAATAATTGTCACTGAGTTTATCTGTTTGTTATTAATATCATTTCCTGGATAAATCAAAATAGAGTCAATAACTTTTCCTTCTGGATCTTTTAATTCTGCTTTTACCACATTTTTAATCTGCTCTTTAAAAAGAATACTTACCGGTATGCCAACTGGTTTTGCTGTTCCTTTTGGCAATGGATCTGGATTTTCTATCCCATTCCATACTGGATTGACATTTGTCGCATTATCATTAGGATATTTTATTACATCCCATTGCACTGGTGTATCATTTTCTCCTATATAACCAAAGTTAAAAACATGAATAATATCATCATCAACTCTGTAAGAACCATAGCCAACAGAATTAATTTCTGGATTCATAAGTCTTAATCTCTGATATACAGAATTAAAAAATAGATTTAATGGATCATCTGAAAGATCTGTCTGACAGAACATTTCACGGGCTTTCCCAATAAAACCACTATTTTTTAATCTCTCCTCAAAAGTTATCCCTGTAAATCCGGGTTTCCCCTGCTCCTGATCCCTTGTGAATAGTTTATTTATAGCAAGATACTTGGCATGACCAAATGCACAATTACTCAAAGATTCATTTATAACAAGATCTGGCAATCCTAATGCTTTTCTATAACTATTTAATCGGTCTATCATCTTTATTTCAATTTCTTTTCTCACCTCATTATCTATCTTCTGAATCTCTTCCTCTGTTGCCTCATTGCCACCAATTATATAAATATCCATTTTACCATTTTTAACAGCAACATAATTACTGATATGAGGATATAGAGTCAATAAACCCGCCTTTTCTATCTTTATGATATTTTTCTCACCTATAGAAAATGTATAATTGTTTACTCCATATGAAGCCCCAATACCTCCTATTAGTTTACCCCATGGAATTCCATTTGCAATAAATTCATGTCCTTCTGCATTTACTTCTGGATATACCCCATCCCACATTGTCCAGTAACCTATTGCGTATATTTCTAATGTTGTTCCTTCTTTAATATATAATTTTGTATTAAGAAAGCCATTCTTTGGATCAAATTCTATTTTTTTACCCCTTGACAATAAACTGTTTATCCATTCTTCTACTGTGATACCACCAATTATTGTAACATTAAGAGATCCACTCGGATTTTCTATTAAATATTTCCCCTTATTAGGAAAAAGATAGAGTATGCCATCATTATTACTCTTGATTTCAGTTCCCTTTCCGACGACAAATATATCGCCATTTCCTATTCTGCCAAGTAAAACTCCCCAATTGCCAAATTCATTTGCATTAAATGGATGCCCTTCTCCGCCCACTGGTTTATATTTATCCCATAATGACCATTCACCTTTTACTTCTATTTTAATACTCTCCCCTTTTCTTACATAAACTCCAGATGATTGTTGTTTGTTTATAGGAAATACCTGCACATTTATCTCAGCAAATAGTAAGAATCCACCAAGAATAAAGATAAAAGTAAAAATTTTTCTCATAAAAATCCTCCATAAATTAATAATATATATTAAAAATTTCTAATTTGCAACTAAAAATTATAATATTAATTTTTCGGAAAAATAAGTGTTAAAAGTTACGATTTTTATTTAATATTAACCACTTAATTGTTTCATTATATATTTGTAGAGAATATCATAACTATTTTTATAAAAATGTGTAAAACTTATTGCTATAAAATTTTCTTTCTGTTTAACTATCTTGGCATCAACATCAACTTCTTTATTATCCACTTCAAAAATTACATGCTCAATTAAATTTCCTTCTTTAACTTCTTCTTCGTTTTCAAAGTTATAAAGTTCTATACCGAGTCCGCCTAACGATAGATCAAGAACTTTTCCAGATATTCTTTTAGAAATTTTTCTTAATTTAAAATTTACTCTTATGATTTCATCTTCCGGAGGTGTAACTCTTATATGTTTTCTTTGAGGAAGATGGTTTTTAAACTTAGATATGAGTTTTTCTATTTTTTCTTGGAAAATTTCTTCCTGAATTGGTTTTATAAAATAATAGATTAAATTATATTTTTGTAAATCTCTTATAAATTTTTCCTGTGAATTAAAAGATGTTCCTATTAAATAAATAGAACTATATTTTTCATTTTCTTTTAAAAAATTGGCAACTTTAAATCCAATCTCATCTCCAAAATCAAAATCGATCATAATAAAATCAAATTTATTATTTTCTAATGATTTAAGGAGATCTTCGTAACTATTTATTATAATATTGAAAATCCCATTACTTAATAGTATATTTGATAAATTAGTAGCTATACTGATATTAGAGAGAAAAAGACAAAACGATATTTGATATTCCATTTAATTAAACCTTTTTAAAATAAAATTTATACTTTACATTATTTAATATATTAAAATTATTATATTTTGTCAAAATTTTTATGGATATTTTAAAAACTATAAAAAAATTAATTTTAAGTTTGTTTTTAAAAGATATAATGTTTTCTTACATATAGATTTTGTTTTATAGAGGATAATTTGAAAATTGAAATAAAAATTTTTATTTTTATAAAAATTGTATTTTTCTTAGGCAAAATTTTGAATTAAATTTAAGCAAAAAATAATCGTTTACATCAGAGAAAATGGAATATAGGCTGCAATTCATTCCTATCTTTCGCAATTCAATATTTAGTTTCTCTTAAATCTTCCACATTTCTTTTAAGTTTATTTTTAACTCATTATATACCTATTTTTAGAGAAAAATTTTCTAATTTTTTTTTAAAAGTTGTAAAGGATTTTTTCAAAAATTTTGTGATTAATAATTAGAAAACAAT
>DAONLM010000057.1:0-14595 GCA_035406685.1 Spirochaetota bacterium | reverse complement strand
AAATTTTAGCTAAAAAATAAATAAAATTATTATAACTTTTTCTCAAATAAAATTAACATGAGGATAATTCTATCTTTTTATCTTCCTAAAAATAAAATCGCATCCCATAAAAATTAATAAAAAATGATGTGGCTTAATTATAAATAAATTAGTTATATAAGAAATGATTTTATCTTAGTGTATACGAATTAGTGGATTAACAAAAAAGTTAAAGATTAAATCAATGCCATGGCCCATAAAAAAACTATTTTCTTTTTATTGCCAGGATTGTTAAATCATCGTATTGTTCAAGATCTCCTCTAAAATTTTTCTCTGCTTCAACAAGCATTGCAATAATATCCTTTGCTTTTTTCCCTTTTGATTTATCAAGTACCTGTTTTATTCTCTCTGTTCCAAATTCCTCAAACTTTTTCTCACCTTTTTCATCTATTATTTCTTTACCATTTCTTGACTCTTCAAATCCGTCAGTAAAAAGAAATATTATATCACCATGGTCTAAATGTAAATATTCCTGTTTAAATGGTTGTGGCAACATATATGAAGGAAATACGCCAGCAGCCCCAGCCTCATTTAACTGAATCCATTCTGTTTCATTTTTTTTATTTCTAAATACGAGTAATTGAGTATAACCAGCATTTGTAAGCATAACTTTACCAGTGCTAATCTCAAGTATAACTACAAGAATTGCTGCAAATCTTCCCTGAAATCCTCTCTCTTCAACAGTATCATTAATTCTTGTAACTATTTCTACTGTATCAAGTTTATTTTTTGTTATGTTAAAATTAGCAAAATATGAATGGAATATAGTTGAGATTTGCACCATGATTAAAGCAGCAGGCACTGCCTTACCAGAGACATCACATATTATAAAGGCATAATGATCATCATCCAGTTTTTTATAATCAAAATAGTCCCCAGAGACCCCTTTTGCTCCTTCATAGTAACCATAAATTTCTAATGTATCTGATTCAAAAGGTTCAAGAGGAATAAATTTTTTCTGAATCTCTTTACCTAAAAGCATCTGCTTATCTGCCTTTGATTTTTCTATGAGTTTATGAGTCATTTCATTTATTGCTGCTCCTAAAATACCTATCTCGTCTTTTGTCTTTATTAATATCTTTTCATTTGGAGTTCCAACTAATTTTTCATAATCATCCAATTCTGAAAGATTATTAACATGCTCCGAAATGGTCTTAATTGGTCGTATTGTCGTTGTAGCAAGAAAGATAGCACCTATTACACTTATTATTATTGCAATAAGTGTAACATATATTGTAATCTTTATTAAATTTATTGTCTCCTCTCTTATTGTATTTATTATAGATACAAATGAAAAACCGATATATATCTCCCCTATAAATTCTTTATTAAAAGTGACTATTGGCTTTATAAATACATACGACATATGTAGATCATTTGCCTTGAATTCTGGAATAATTAAAAGCGAATTCTCTTCTTTTTCTATCTGTTGAATTAATTTCTCATTATCTTTTGTAAAAAGATAGTCTTCTATTAATTTTATTTTTTCCTTTTCTTCAAATGTCTCAAGATCTTTTGTCCCAGTAAAAGCAGAAAGGCTTTCATTGTTTCCAATTTTTATTACAGGGGCTTCATTCTTCTTTCTAAATATAACAAATCCAACATCCTTTAATGTTAGAAATGTATCCATAGCATCATAAGCCTCATAGTCTCTTTTTGTAAAATTATATACATATTGAATGGAGGCTTGATAGTTTTTCATTACTATCTCTGCCTTGTCTTTCATCATCTTACCAAGATTTGCTCTCTGATTTTTAAGTGTAATGAAACTTAATGTAACAGAAGTTGATGTTACTATTAAGATTACTAAAAAAAGTATCAAAAGAGTATACTTTACTGTAAACCCTATCCCTTTTTTCATCAATGCCTCCCTTACTGGTTTTATTTTTAGATTTTTAAAATCTTCTTTAAAGATCTCATATTTTCTTATAAGATTATTTATATAAATTCTTTCATTTCCAACCTGTATAATACTTAATAATATAAAGGAAACAAGAAGTACCCATATAGATATTAAACTGATTATTATTACTGTTGTAAGATTTAGACCTTTTGTCCAGAGTCTTATTGTTTCAAAACTGAATGGTTTTGTCTCTTTAAATATAAAGCCCCATTTCTCTTCATATTTATATCTTGCTGAATAGAAGTGTGTCCCTCTTATTGGATGTTCAACACCAATGTAATAACTACCCTCTTTTATTTCAATGCCTTTTATCTGAATAATAGCCCTATCGTTTATAACATTAAAATATTTAGAATCCATCACATAGTCATAAGGCTCAATTCTATCACTGTCGATTATTATCTTTGAGATATCCCCATCAATATTAAATCCTCTTCCAAATATATTAAAAGCAACAAGATCATTTATCTTTTTCGTAACAATCTCTGTGATAAATGTTTTTACAACATATTTATCCAATTTAAATACATTCCAATTAGTATCTGAAATAGTTCCAGCAATATCATACCCTTTAACCCCAACTATTAGATAGCCATTATCAAGATCTTTAAATTCTATATAATTAGTATTTGTAGGAATAAAATCACTATCCTTTACTTTTTTTATTATATTTTCGTATTCATTAATATCAGTGATAAATTTATAGTAATATCTATATCTATCTTTAACCCCATCAGAAGATGAAGCCCATTTTATTACTGGCGAGTTTGATAAGAGAGCCATATTCTCATCAAGTTCTATATCAACGAATTTAGGTGGTTCAGGTGGGGTTGTGTCAATTTCAAAAGAGTATATACTTTCCTCACTTCTATTTCCAGCATTATCAAATGCAACTATTTTAAAAAAGTATTTTCCATCCGAAAGATTTTTATAATTTGTTAATGTGATTGTTGGATCAATAAAAAAATCATATTTTTCTGGTATGGGTTCATTGATATCCTGAGTGAGTAACATTCTATAACCTAAAATCCCGGATGTATCTTTTGGTATACTCCATTCTATTGTGATATTATTACTATTTGTAATCCTTTCTTTACCAATATTTCTTACAAATATTGAAGGTTTTTCCACAAAATCATCTTTCTTTATAAAATATAATGTATTTTCATTTAAATTATTATGAAGCCAGAATAACATAATATTATTATTTTGATAGATAACGCTATTTAAAATAGTTCTTCCAGTTTTTGGTTTTAAGATCTTTATATTTGGATAGTCAATGCTTGTGTAATAATTTTGAAAAGAGTCACTCTTATTATCATACCAGAAGAGATATACTATCCCTTTATCCACTATTAGATAAGGAGAATGGGCTTCTGAAATCGGATCTGATATAAGAGTTACTGGGATCTTTTCTTTTAAAGTTGTTATATCAAATATTGTATAATAGATATGGCTTGTAAAATTCTGATCATTTCTTTCCCATGCTATAATAAGATCATTTTTATAAAATATAAATTCTGGTCTCTGATTATGCTCACCAGAGGTCGGGATTATTTTTTTTATACTCCAATTTTCCCCTTTATCATTTGATGAAGCAAGAAATATACTATAAAACGTATTAAAAGGCTCTATAAATTTTATCTTTTCAAAAATTTTAAAAAGATTATCTTTCTCTTTTTCTGTAATATTCTTTAATTTATATATATTTGACTTTGGATCAAGTAAATAAATATTTTGAATAAATTTTTTTTCATCTTCATTTTCTATTTTTTTTATAACATCAGAGTTAAATGTCCAGTAATTTATTAAAGAAGGGAGTTTCTCTGTATCTTTTGCCTGAAAAAGAATATAATAATTACTTCCTATCTCTCTTATTACTGGATTCATAATGGATCTTAAGTTATCGGTTATTAACTTTCTTTTTATCTCTTTTTCATTTGTTATTCTTATATGTTCAAGTCTTATTTCATTATCTATATTTGTTGACACAAAAAGATTAATATTATTATTTGAATCAATAAAAAGTTGTGGTAGATAAATTATATTATCACTTTCAATCTCAATAAAATTTTCTTTACTTGTATATGGTGGTTTTAATCTTTCTATTATTATCTTTTTTTCTTTTATTCTGTAAGCAATATATAAGTTCTTATTTCTGTCAAACTTCAGGCTAAAATCATTACCAGTGTCTGTTCTTGTAAAATAGGTATTTGTTATTAGAAGAGGATTACTCCAGTTATTACCCTGATCTGTTGAGTAAATAAATGAGATTTTTCTGTTATTACTATCGGTAAAAAGAATGGCTGTGATACTTTCATAAGAAGCCACATCAAATTTAGAGATATCCCCTTTCTGTAATATCTTTTCATTTTCCCAGTAGATAAAAGTTTCTAAACTGGATACAAAAAATGTTATAAAAATATTTATAATAATAAAATTAATTTTTCTCATTTTTTATTCCATAAATATGGATTATCTATTTATGCCAAAAATTTTATAATTTGTCACTATATTATTGACTCTCCTGCTCTTTTCTTCTTCTTGCAAGTTCATTGAGTTTTCTTGCGTCTGGGGAGTCCTGAGTCTTTAAAATAAGATCTGTTAGGGCAATTGTTGTATCATAATCCTTATTTTTATATGCCTCCTCTGCCTTTTTATATCTAATCTCATTTTCTCTCGAAAGTTTCTGCTCCTCTTTTGTCCCTTTAACTATGAGTAAAATCTTATATCGTAAATCCTTTGCACCTGGCACATCTTCCCATAACTGTATTGCATTATTTATTTCTCTAAGAGCCTTATTAAAATCCTTTTCAGCGTAAAATTTTTCGGCATTTTTTACCATATTTCTTGCCATTGTCTTCTCTTCTTCTGTTACCTCTTCAGTCTTTACAAATCTTAATTTTTTTAGACAATCCTGAATATAGCCATTTATCTCCTTAACATCTTCTTCAAAAATAAGTAGCTGTCTAAATTCCTGTAAAGCCTGATTATAAACGCCAGCCTTATATTTTTCAATTGCCTGTTCTTTATATTTTCTGTAGATTTCTATAAAACCTACCCTATCATTTTTTGATTTTAAAATCATTGCCTCTAATTTTCTTGCCTCTTCATAATAAGGTTTTTCAACAAGTATTTGAGTAACAATTTCTCTTGCCTTATCATAATTTTTATTGTTATAGTTATTCAAAGCATTATTATATAATTCCATAATATAAGGATACGCTGGATCATCCCTGCTTAGGATAGTTTCTGATTTTAACTTAACAGCAGAATTAATTCTTTCCTGTAATTCCAGTATTAAAGTATTATCTTCATTGTATTTTTTATAAAGTTCATCTGCTTTGTCTATAAAATTTTTCGCATTATCATAATCACCTCTATAAAAGTTTATCTTTGCTTTTGTATAATATTCATCTGCCTGTTGAATATCTCTATAGTAGATGATATTATCAATATCTTTTAAATATTTATCTATCAAATCTACTCTATCATAAATCTCTTTTGTCTTATTTTTTGTAAGGATTGAAAGGTATAACTCTTTTGATTCTTTAAATTTTTCCATTGCAGAATCATACTGTTTATTATTAAAAGATTTTACCGCCTCATTAAATATAGAATCAGCCTGATTTCTGTATCTATTTGTAGTAAATTTTATGTTTGCTATTGCTTCATAGGCAATTTGAATATTTTTATTTAGACTGGCTATCTGATTTGAAGTCTCTCTATATCTTTCAAATGATTTTGAATATTCTTCCAACTGATTGTAATTATATAGATTGTTCATTATTTTATCATACTCTCTTTTTTTAGTTGATAGTTCATTAAATATCTCTTTTGTTTTATTTAAAGACTTTTCTGCTAAATCTATATCACTATCCTGTAAATATTTTTCATAATCTTTTAAATTTTCTATTGCTTTTAGATAGGATGATCTTACATATAAATAATATATGGTTGCTAAATAATTATTCTTATAAGTTAAAAAATCAAGATATCTTATTATATTATCTCTACTTCTTGATATATACAGATCTATTTGAAATTCTGAAATAATTCTATAAAACATATAGTAATCAATACTTACTAATAAAGTATTATAAATATCTGAAATCTCTTTATAAACGAAATCTATCTCTTCAATCCTTTTTGATAATGTCTCATCAGAATACTTTACTATATTTTTATACAATTCAATTGCATACTTTTGCACTCCTCTTCTTATATAAAATATAAATTTTTCTACGATCGATGAATATGCCTGAAATTCAATGTATGCTTTTGTCTTTTCATCAACATTTTGCAACTCCTTTTCAATAGCTAATAGTTCCTCCTCTATCTTGGTCCATTCTTTTATCTTTTCCTGCATTTTTGTAAATTGATCTGTTAATCTTTTAATATTCATATCACTGGAATAGTTTATATATTGAATATCAATACCAGCAGAAGCAATTCTTTTTTCGATATTATGGATTCTTGTAACAATTTCCTCAAAATTTTTATCAAGTATATTCTCTTTTTTGAGTCTGTATATATTAAGAGCACTGATATAATTATTAAAAGCAGAGTTTAGATCAAATTCTAATAGACTTCTTTCCCCCTTATTTATAAAATTAATAAAATTATTATTTGTGATAATTGTGTCATTTATCCTTTTAGAAATTTCTATTGTCTCTTTCAGTCGCTTAGTATAATCACCTGTTGTATCTATCTTATCAAAAAATTCTTTAGCCATATAGACATTTCCTTCTTCAATGGATTTTATAGCATTTTCCATATTCTTATAGTTTTCTCTTTCAAGTGCTTCTATCTTATTTATTAGTTTTATTATTTCATCTTCATTTTTAGGATCATTTACTAATTCTATAGAGAGAATATATTTTGCCTCTTTATATTTTTTCTCTTTTATAAGTTGTTTTGCCTTATCTATATTTACATTCTTAATACAAAATAGACTATCAGTAGAAAATAAGAGAAAAAGCATTGTAAAAATAAAAAAAATAACATTTTTTTTCATAATTTAGTTTTAATATCGTCATAAAGATTATATTCATTATTAATATTATAGCATTCTTTTTAATTAAAGGAGAAATTATTTTAAATAAAAATTAAATTTTTTATTTGAAATTTTAGAATATTTTTTGTAATTTAATAAATTATAATAATGTTATTCCGAAAATATAAGTTATGAATATGAGATCAGCTAAAAATAATAAGATAAAAAAAGAGAAAAAGAAAGAGAAAGAAAAAAAGAATAAGAGTAGATATATAAGTATAAAGACAAAAGTTTACTCCTATTTTTTCATTACTATAACTCTTCTTGTATTGATATCTGGTTTTATTTTTTATGCAAGATATTCTAATATAATTGAGCATAGCATAAAAAATACCCTTACTGTTGCTGCTAATTTATTAAAAATTACTTTAACTCATTCAAAATATCTTGATAATGATATATTCTATTCTTATGAAAATGAAGAATTTAAAAAATTATGGAATGATATTAAAATTATTCAAAAAGAGACAAGTATAACATATATTTATATAATGGAAAAAAGAGATGATAATAAATTTTACTTTATTTTTGATTCTGGTGAAGTTAATAATGATCTAAATTCTGCACTTGAGGATACATATTTTAAAGAATATGAAGAGTGCCCACAAGAAGTTTATGAGGCATATGACTCAAGAAATATTGTTTATACAAAAGGAACGATCACTGATAGATGGGGTACATATAAATCAGTATTTGTGCCAGTTATTGATAATAAAGGCAGAATATTTGTTGTTGGAGTAGATATCAGGATTGATTACATAACAAAAGAAAAGAATATTTCATTACTTTTTATATTAGTAATATTTTTAATAGCAATTTTACTCTCATTCTTATTAACATTAGTTATAAAAATAAATGTTTTAACTCCATTGGAAAAATTAAAAAAGAAGAGTGAGTATCTTACATCTGGTGATTTAACAATTGATTTTATAGTTCAAAAGAATAGAGATGAAATTTTTGATCTTTCTATGGCATTTAATAATACTATTTCAACTTTAAAAGAACTAATATCAAAGGTTTTTATAGCAATAGTTGTTTTAACTAAAAATTTAAAGAAACTTTTTAAGTCATCCACATCAGTAGCAGAATCAGCGAATTTTCAGGCTTCAACAGTAGAACAGACACAGAGAAATGTTGAGAATCTTAATAAAATGGTTGAAACAATCTCCATTGAATCACAAAAGGCAAATAATTATACAGATCAGGCTTTGAAAAAGGCAAGAGAAGGTATGACCTCAATGGAAAGATTGGAAGAAGAGATGATAAAGATAGAGGAGAGTTCTAAGGAGATAACAAATATTATAGAGATGATAAATGATATAGCTGAACAAACTAATCTACTCTCTCTTAATGCATCCATAGAGTCAGCAAGGGCCGGAGAGGCTGGCAAGGGATTTAATATAGTCGCTGGAGAAATAAGAAAATTAGCAGAAAAATCAACCAGTGCTGCAAATAGAATTCAGGAGTTAATCAATAATAATAATAAAATTATTCAGGAAGGGGTTAAATTTTCAAAAAATACTTTAAATACTTTAAAAGAAATCTCAATGGCAAATGAATTGATAACTGGAATCGTTAGATCAATTACAAGAGAAGTTCAGCAGGTTAAAAATAATTCTAAGGAGATTCTGGATGCAATTTCTCATATAGCAAATATTGCTCAAAATAACCTTATTGAAAGTGAAAAGGTATCAGAGGCAATGAATGATTTTGTGATTCAAACTGTTGAATTACAAAAATTCGTAGGACAATTTGATGTTAGATCTAAAGAGATAAAAGATAATCAAAAACATGTAGAAGAAATATTAAAGGCAAAGTTAATTGAGGTAGGCAATTATTTTAAAAAATTTGGTCCTTCATTTATTTCTACTGATAAAAAGATAAAAATTAAGGATGTCGTTGTTAATGAGTTAAGAATAGGAAATCTAGTAATCACTGGCAATAATGAACTGGCGGATACACTTTCTAAACTTACTAATACTGCTGTTACATTTTTTCAGGTTGTTGATGAGTCAATAATGAGAGTTGCAACTACTGTTAAAAATTTTGATGATTCGAGGGCAATAGGAACATTTATAACAAGTGAAAGCCAGGTTTATAAATCTGTAATAAAAGGCGAAGACTATTTTGGAAGAGCATTTGTTGTAAATAGATGGTATATTGCTGTTTACAAGCCCATAATCGAGGTCACTGGCAAGGTATTAGGAGCATTGTATTTAGGTATTCCAGAAATGATAGAAGGAACAGAAAAAATTGAATTTGATGATGACTCAATAGTTAAAGATATTACTTTTAAAAATTAAAATTTTTTTGTTATTTTTTAAATTTTAAAATTCAAAAAAAATCTAAATTTTTAGTATATTTTTTACACTAATTAAACCTAATCAACAGAGTTTATTTCTCTTACACTTATCTTCAAGATCTTTAAGAATTACTTTTAAGGCATTGTTTGAAATTTGAATCTCCCATATAGATAGAGCAAGTGATGTCATTAATAAAATTAGGCTGATTCCAAAAATATATTTTGCTATTTCAATAAAATTCTTAAATAGTAAAAACATGCATAAAACACATAGCAATATACTTAAAACTCCGAGAGCCTGCATTATTCTTATAATTATCAATCTTAATCTTAAATTCTTTATCTGTTCTATTATCTTAGGATCTGGATCTTTTTGAAATTGAGAATAGAGTTCTCTTATTAATGAAGCCACAATGGAAAATCTGTTTGTAAAACCGAGTAGCAAAAGTGAAATTGCTGGAAATAATAAAGATGGAGTCGTTAAATTAAATTCCATAATTAACCTCTCTTTTTTATCTTTTTTTGTAAATCATATAAAATATTTAAAGCCTGAATAGGCGTTATGTTATCAAGATTTAAAAATTTTATACTATTTAATATCTCACTTTCAAACTTATCTTTAACATATAAATTCTCCTGAAAATCAAAAAGGCTTTTTCCTTCTATAAAATTTTTAAGTTTTTCTTTTTTTTCTTCTTTATCTTCCAGTCTTTTTAAAATTGCTTCAGCATACATAATCACCTCTTCTGGAATATTTGCAAGCTTAGCAACATGAATACCATAACTCTTCTCAGCAGGACCTTCTATTATTTTATGTAAGAAAGTAATATTTTCCCCCTCTTCACTAACAAGGACAGAAAGATTCTTTATACCTTTTTTATAATTCAATCCTGTAAGTTCATGGTAATGAGTGGCAAAAAGTGTCTTGGAGCCAATAAATTTTTTATTATAAATATATTCAAGTATTGCCCACGCAAGAGCAAGCCCATCAAAAGTTGAAGTTCCTCTACCTATTTCATCCATTATTATTAAACTCTTAGACGTAGCATTTCTTAGAATATTTGCGGTCTCCTGCATCTCAACAAAAAATGTTGATTGTCCTCTTGCAAGATTATCAGATGTCCCTATACGGGTAAATATTCTATCCACAATTCCTATCTCACAATGACTTGCTGGCACAAATGAGCCAATCTGAGCCATTAAAGTTATGAGTGCTACCTGTCGTAAAAAAGTCGATTTCCCGGACATATTGGGACCAGTAATAATATAAAGATAATTGTTATTTGTATCAATTTCAATATCATTTGGTATAAACTCATTTATGCCGAGTTTCTGTTCTAAAACTGGATGCCTCCCCTCTTTTATTACTATCTTTGTTGAATCGTTTACAATCGGTTTAGTATATTTATTTTTGAGACTCACTCTTGCGAATGCTGTTAAAACATCCAGTTCTGCTATTGTCTTTGAGATATTAAGAATAGAATTTACACGCTTACTTATATATTCCTTTACCTCATTAAAAATTTCCTCTTCTATTCTATTTATCTCATCCCTTGCAGTAAGAATTTTTGATTCAAATTCTGTTAATTCTTTATTTGTATATCTGTTAACATTAACAAGATTCTGTTTTAAAATATATGTTTCTGGTAGATTTTTTGATTGAATCTTTGAAACCTCAAAAAAGTAACCTATTATCTTATTATATTTAACCTTTAAAGATGGAACATTATATTTCTCTCTTTCATTTTTTTCAATATTATAAATATATTCCTTATCTTTTATACTAATCTCTTTTAATTCATCTAATCTCTTATTATAACCATCCTTTACGATATTTCCTTCGTTTGTTAATGTGGCCGGTTCATCTTTTATGGCTTTCTCTATTAAATCAACAATGTCTTCTGTATTTTCAATACTATTTTCAATTTTAGCAAGAATTTCAATCCCCTTTATAGAATTTTTAATTTCAATCACCCCTTTTAAAGATTCTTTTATGCTTATTAAATCTTTTGGAGTTGCCTTATTCATTACTATTCGGGACATAAGTCTTTCAAGATCAAGAATCTTTTTGATACTCTCTTCTATTTTTGCAATTAAATCTGAATTTTTTATAAAATATTCAACTATACTCTGTCTATACTTTATCTTTTCAATATCCAATAATGGCGTGACAATATATTTTTTTAATAGTCTTCCGCCCATTGATGTAATTGTATCATCCAATATCTCTAAGAGTGTATTTACGGGTGATCCATCCTGTAAATTCTTTATTAGTTCAAGATTCTTTATTGTTGTCTCATCAAGAAGCATATAATCTTTTTCAGCACCAGCAAAGTTAATTGTCCTTATATGATTAAGATTATTCATTAAATTTTCTTTTGCGTACACAAAAAGAACTGCTGGTGTGGTAAGATTTGTATTATATTTCTTTATGCCAAGATCCTCAAAAGATTTTATATTAAAATGTTCAAAAAGAGCCTCTTTCTTCTTAATATTCTCAAATTCCCAGTCTGGATATCTATTTACAAGTATATTCTCAAATTCAAGAAATGTCTCCCTTATATTCTTATCATTAATCCATAAATTTTCTGGGACAATTATCTCTTTTGGAGAAATTCTAACAAGTTCTCCTTTTAAAATCGAGAGATCCTCTGTATATTCGATTTCCTGAACCTCAAAATCACCAGTGGATATATCTAAAAATGCAATTTCAATAAAAAGTCCTTTTTTATTTATTGCCAGTAAGAAATTATTGCTCTTGTTGTTTAATAATTTTTCTTCTATAATCATTCCAGGAGTTAAAATTTCCTGAACCTCTCTTTTAACAATTCCTTTTGCTAATCTTGGGTCCTCAACCTGTTCACAGATAGCAACCTTTTTACCTGCCTTCATCATCTTAGCAATATATACATCAACAGAATGATAAGGAACACCACACATAGGGACATCATTTCTTTTTGTTAGAGTTATATCCAGTATTTTTGAAGCAATAATAGCATCAGTTCCAAACATCTCATAAAAATCTCCGCATCTAAAAAATAGAAAAGAATCTGGATATTTTTCTTTTATCTCTTTGTATTGTTTCATCATTGGAGTTGAGTCTTCAGAAAATGTAAATAGAGAATTATTATCTAAGTTACTCATAATCCTTTTTTATCTCTAATATGATTGATTCAATATTCTTTTCTTTTAATTCGATTAATCTTTTATTTGCTGCCTCTTTTGTTTTAAATGGACCAATTACTATTCTATAAAATTTATTTTTTGATTTAGGAGATATTGTCTCCATATATTTAAGATCAGATATCCCCAGTGACCTCTTTTTTTCAATGAACTCCTTAACATTATTAAGATCAGAATAATAACCGAGTTGTAAATATATTCCATATTCTCTTTCTGACTTAAAATCCTGATTTTTATAGATCTCCTCCACAGATAGAGAGAGATCCTCTTTAAGTCTTGCCATTGTTTTGTCTTTTATTTTTGGTTCATCTTCAAGATCTATTAAAGGTATATCTATATTTTCAATTGATTTTTCATCGATTCTTAAATTTTTTGTCAATTTCTGAATCTCATAATTTTCTGGAGAATCTGGATATAGCTGAGAGATCATCTCCTTTAATTTTAAGGCATATTCTACTCTATTAGTATTAATATAAAGTTTTGCCAATTCGAGTAGACTGGATGCTGCTTTACTACATTGGGGGAAACTACCCGCACATATTAAAAAAAACTGCTCCCCATCCTCAATTAAACCCTGCTTTACCATTATAATTCCTAGTAGAAAGTATGCTCTTCCTACATCTTCATAATCATCAATATTTTCTAAAAGAAGATATAAATTCTTTGTAGCATTCTTAAAATCAAATCTTTCATACTGTAATTCAGAAATTTCTAATAAAGCCTTCTGCCAGTAAGGTGTTCCTTTTGCCTTTTCTATTAATACGTTAAATTGATTTTCTGCATCTGTATATTTTGCATTGATTTTATACAGATATCCCAATTCATATCTTGCAAGAAATCTAAATCTTGATTTAGGATAATTCTCAAAAAATATGTTATACTCTTTTATTGAATCATCTAAATTTTCTGTAAGCCTTGCTATCTTTAACTGAATTCTATCATTTTGAAAATCATCCTTTTTTACTTTTAGATATTCTTTGTAAAATAAAATCGCATTTTTATAATCTCCTCTCTCTTCTGCTTCCAGCCCTTTTTTATATAACATAAGTTCATTTGAAAAAGAATACAATAAAAATTGAGACAAAAACAAAAAAAGGATTTTATGCTTCATAAAATAACCTAATATAAAAAATATGGATTCTCAAGCCACTTTTCAAAATCGGCTAAATTTTGAAAAAGTCCATAATATATATGCTCAATCTTGACTAAATTATTATTCTTATCATATATTGGCATATCTATTAAAATAGAATATCCTTTTTCATCTTCTCCATTATCTATATAATCTGCTTTCACCTGTATATCTTCTGTCCAGAATTGATAATTTACAATAATAAGTGGCAATCCCTTATAAAAGAGACAATATTCATTATCATATTTATCTATATAACAATATTTTATTAAATCTATTGGTAAATCTTTATCTCTTATCATATTTTTATTATATCAAATATTTTAAAAATTGTCACAGATTATTTTTTAGAATACGACAATTGTCGTATAATTTAATTATCCAAATTGTTATTATATTCTATTAAAATTTTATCATTTGAAATATAGCAACTCGAATTATCACAAGGAATAACTTTAAGATATACCTCAATTAAAAATTTTTCTTCCAGATTTTTAATCTCAATCTTAAATTCTTTTTTTTCTCCAGCTTTAATACCCTTACAGGATACTGTTTTTGGATTAAAAATTAGTTTAGAATTAATATTTTCAACAATTTTGTCATTATCTTTTCTTACATCTTTTAATTCGATTTTAAGAGGGGGATATCCATCGCCATTTAGTTTAAAACCTTTTTTAGGACTAATAGTAATATTTAAAAAAAATTTATTATTTTTTTTAGTAAAATAGTATTCAAAATTATAAAATTCTTTATTGAGTTTTGTTACTGCTAAAAGTGACTCACTATTTTGTAAAATTTGAAAAACCAAGAAAAATAGGATAAATCTCCTCATAAAATTCCCCTTTACATGCATAAAAATTTATAACAGAATAAGATCTTTTTGTCAAATAAAGTAGTTTTTTTTGGTGCAAATTTATTTTTAGGTAAAATTTTTTAATTTTTTTTCTAAAAATTGTAAAGGATTTTCTTAAAAATTTTGT
>DAONLM010000056.1:0-14646 GCA_035406685.1 Spirochaetota bacterium | reverse complement strand
GCTTATAATTTTGCAACAAATATTTTTCGACCAAGGGGATTTTTCTTTTTATATGAGAAATTTCTGTGAAAATGAAATAACAAATCAACATCATAAAGATGCTTTAAAAGCATTCATAGGAACTAATTTTTATATAATCGATCCTGAATAACTTACAAATTAAAATTTTGTTGGTATAAATAAAAATAAAATTCTTGTAAAAATTAAAATTAATTTTTATTTTTTTCTCATTAAAAAACTTACTTAAATATAGGTATAAATCTCTTTTTAACTTATTTCTTCTTAAAAAAAGCCTCCATTGAATAAACTTCGATCTTATCCTCACTTAAATCAAAAATAAAATTATTAAGATTAAAATCTATTGCTTTAACATAAATTTTAAAGGCAGTATTTGAGATAACAGGCCAATAATTTTTTATACTAACCCCTCTTTTCCATAAATTTGAAGAAGAAGAATCAATTTTATTAGTTTTAAAAGTAATAGAATTTTCAAAATTATCAATTACCCATTCACCGGGATTAAGAGCACTTATTATATCCTCTTCAACTCCTAAAGAATTATAGCCTTTTACAGTAAATTTATTATTACTCAATAACTCCATTGTAATACTCTTTTTCTTCTCAAAGAAAAAATTACCCATAATAGGGATAGTCAAATCAGGTGTTACATCATTTTTTCCGCCAATCTTTTTATAACTATCAGCAATTTCATTATAAATATAAAAATTTACCTCGGACAATTCCCATTTTCCAACTAATTTGGACTGGTCTATTATTACCCCACATGATAAAATAAAAAAAAGTAAAAAAAGAATTAATAATAATTTATTCATCTGTAATTGCTTCATCTTTCTCTGCAATTAATTCATATATTGATACTGGCAATGTTTTACCTTTAACTCTTATTCTATCGAGTTCTCTAAAAATAAATTTATCTTTTACTCTCTCATAAGTATATTCACTAACTATGATATTTGTTCCATAATATTTATTAATACCTTCAAGTCTAGATCCAAGATTTACATTATCTCCCATTAATGTATAATTCATTCTACCTTCTGAACCCATATTTCCAGCAGTCATTATACCAGTATTAAGACCTATACCTATATTAATTTTCTTCCCTTCTGGAAGAGTCTCATTTATCTCTTTTAATTTCTCAAGTTGTTTAAGAGCAGCTCTACATGCAAGTTCTGCATGATTTTCAATTGGATTTGGTGCCCCCCAGAAACACATAATAGCATCACCTATATATTTATCGAGTGTGCCATTATATTCCATGATAATATCTGTCATTGCTGTAAGATATCTATTTAAAAGAGCAACAAGTTCTTGAGGTGTTAGTGCCTCTGATAGAGTAGTAAATCCCCTTATATCTGAAAATTGAACTGTTATATCCATATCAACTCCACCGAGTTCTGGTGGATTTAATAATAATTGTTCGACAACATTTGGATTAACATATTTAGAAAATATGTTCTTTATCTCTTTTTTCTGTTTCTCCTCTGTGAGTACTCGATATACAATTATACTCATAAAAGACAATAAAGATACGATTATTACCCTTATTGTTGGTAATACAATATTTGAATTTGAAAAAATTATGGCACTAAAAACAAAATAGACAAATATAAATAGAATTGAGTAAATATATGCTCTAAAAATATTCTTATTAGAAGCAATAAAGGCAACAAAAATTGCCATTATTAAAATTAATAAATAGTATAAAATAAAAGGGATCTTTTTTATATACTTATTCATCATTACTGTATTAATTGTATTGGCGATTATCTCTATTCCAAACATGGTCTGAAAAGGAGTCTGATACATATCATCTGCCATTCCACTTGAAAAGGCACCTATTAAAACAATTTTATCTTTGACATAAATTGACTTGTTTTTATCAAGAAAATCATAATAACTATATGTATCAAAAGTTGTTCTTTCTGTTCTTATAGGGCTTGAGCCTTTTCCTGCATAAAAAATATCCATAAATCCATTTTGGTTAATAGGAATTTTTATTTTATCCAGCTTTTTATTTTTTATGACTAGATCTTCCAATGCTCCGGTATCTTTATTTCTTATCTTTGGATTATGTAAAATTATCTCTTTACCAAAAATAACCTCTATATTTGAAAAATCAACATTATAATATCTACATATCAAAACAAGAGGTATTGATGGAATAAATTTCTCTTTTCTACATATCAGATCTTCAGTATATATACTCTCTTTACTGTATAAAAAATCATATAGATTTATCTTTTTATTTTTTACAATAACTCCCTCTCTATCAACTTTTATTGCCTCTTTATATAATGACATAAAAAAAAGAGTATCCTTTTTAAATCTCTTATCCTTTTCGGATAATAACGCAAAATTATTTGCTAAATCTTTTAAAAATATATCTGTATCTTTAATATTTTCTTTATTATTAAATACATCTTTTATTTGAGCCTTAAAATCATCTGGCATCTCACTCTTTTCTAAATATTTATTTATCTTTGTTATTATTTTTTGATTTTCCATTTCTATTTTAGATTTTAATTTTTGAAGTTCTAATTCAAAATCTTTAATACTTTTATCCATTTTAGCCTTAATTGTATCAATATCATTACTATTAAGGCCTTTTCTTAAATAATACTCTTTTGATTCCTGAGAAAAAATCTTTGGCTCATATTTAACAAGATAATAGTAATTATCCGAGTTACTCTTTTGAATAGTATAAGTTGCAAGATATATATTATCGGCATAATAATCTGGCTTTAATTCAGAAAATGTTATCTCTTCCTTTTCTAAATATCTTGAAATTAATGGATACTTTCTTATAATTTTATCCATATCTTCAATAACATTTGCATATCCCATTGATTTTATACTATCAATATAAGGAATAAGTGGTGGAGTTAACCCTAAAAAACTATTAGCACTTTTTATATTGCCCTTAATATTTTTTATACTACCAAATTTTTGTTCTGCAAATTTAAACCTCTCATTCATCTCATTTTTCTCTTCTATTGAAGCATAGTCACTATCTCTTGCTATATAATCAACAACAACCCTATCGTTTTTTTTAATAGAATTAATAAAAATAGCATCGCTTTCTGGATTATTCATATCTGGCTCAAGAAAGAATACATCAAAAAGAATAGTATTTTCTCTATGTTTTAATCTTGTAAAATTATCCACAAGTTTAGAATGAACAATCCTATTAAATGGCCATCTACCAATATTGTTTAAAGATTTTTCATCAATAGCAACAATCATTATATCATTTGAGACATTTTTCGATAGATTTCTTTGTGTATAATTTATATTAAACGAAATATTAGAATTTACAAATGATTCTATAAACATAAAAAAATCTATTATTTTTTTCTCTAATAAATTTATAAAGTCCTCTCTTGATTTTTCTTGAATATCTAACGATTTATAAAGATAGATATTTATAGCATTATTTAAAAAGAGTTCAAAAAATAGAATATAAAATAAAAAGACAGAACAAGCTATAATAGGTATTAAAACCTTATTTATCTTTTTCTTTTTAGCCATAGTAAAATCCTTTTAATAAATAATTTTTATTTATTATATTATACCTTATATGAATAAAAATCAAGAATTATTTTGAAAAAAATAATTTATAGGGTACAAATTTATTTTTAGTCAAAAATTTTGACACTTTTCTTAAATCGCTGAAAAATAAAGTTATTCCAGTATTCTTACTGAAATTATTTCAAGAATCCCTCCTGGAAAGAATAAAAAGTAATACTATTTTAATCATTTTCAGTGATTATGAAGTTTTCTCAATTTTTGTCAAAAATTCCCTTTTAATGATAAAAAGTTGTATAAAAAAAATTAAAAAAAAAATAAATAGTGCTATAATAAATTAATAAATTAACTAAGTATATAAAAATAAGACTAAATAAAAACAGGGGGGTAATTACAATGAAGAAAGTATATTTACTCTTTTTTATATTATTTTCTATTTTTATGTGTGAAATAGAGAATAATACAAGTTATCAGGAAAAAAGAGATAATTATGATTATCTCTTAAGTAATGAGGAGGATATTATATCTCCTCCTTCTGGAACATCAACGGACCTAATAACAATTATTGGTGGAAATTATACTGGGCAATATTATGTTTCTCCTTATGGAAGTGATAATAATCCAGGTACCATAGATAAGCCATTTAAAACAATTGCTTATGCTGTGACACATTTACAACCAGGTGATACACTTGTTGTTTGGGCAAAAGATAAAAGTAAAAAACCAATTATTGCTGGTAAAAATAATTTAAGAACAGCATTTGAGATTTCAAATTGTAAGTATATCAAAATTGAAAATATGGAAATAAAAAGTTATAATGGTAATCCATTTCGTGAGGCAATTTGCGGTACAGATGGACCTGTTGAACATATAACTCTAAAAGATCTTTATATTCATAACATTGATGAATTCGGTATTGATATAGGTGATATAAATGATATTAATATCATAAATTGTAAAATTAGTTATTGTGGTTTTGGCGCTATCGGTGGACCAGCAGGACAATATGGCGGCTGGCAAAATGTTTTAATAGATAGTTGTGAACTTTCTTACAGTGGTCATTATTATCAGGGTGGTGATGGTAAAAACTGCCCTTACGATAGACCTGATGGTTTTGGAATTGAAGCATCAGAAGGACCTATTGAAATTCGTAATACTATTTCAACTCATAATTATGGGGATGGAATTGATTCAAAGGCAAAGAGAACTTATATTCATGAATGTATTATTGCAAATAATTCCTGCGATGGGGTAAAATTATGGGGGGATCTTTCAAAAATAGTAAACTCATTAATTTATGGTAGAGGCGATGGAGATGCTTCACCTACTCCATGGGCACCTATTGTAATTAATACTGAGAACAATAATTCTAATTTTGAGATAGTAAATTGTACAGTGGATGATAAGTTGGGAGGAAACTATATAATGCATGTTCAGTATGACAATTAAACAATACCTATAAATTTGCGTGTTGTAAATACAATTTTTTGCAGTAGGGGAAATAATGCTCCATGCATATGGCTTGCCGAAAGTGTAAATTATGATATTACCTATAATCTTTTTTATTCACCAAATGAGGCTAATATTTTTATTAAAGGAAGTACTACCTATACTTCATCTGATGTTGATAAAATAGGAACTGGAAATATTTATGGGGATCCACAATTTATCCTTACTGCCTGGGGAAGTGAAGGAAATTATCATTTAAAATCTACGAGTCCCGCAATAGACAGAGGAAGTTCTTCAGGGAATGTCCCTTCAATTGACCTTGAAGGAAAATCAAGACCCCAGGGAAGTGGTCTAGATATTGGATGTTATGAGTAAAATTGATTTTTAATTTTTAAAATATTAAGCCAGGTTTCTCATAGAGAAAGAGTGAGACATCTTCTGCTCTTTATTAGGTATACCTATCTTCCTAAAAGCAAAAGTGATGATTATTATATTTTTTCAAAATTTTTGAGAAAATCCTTTTCAAGTTTTGATAAAAAAAATAGTTTTTTTGACAAAAATAAAGTGAGGGACAGACCTATAAATTCTTTTTATAATTAAATGAGGATAAATCTATAATTTTTTTTAGATAAAGGAAGAGATCTATAATCTTTTTATGATTTAAAGGGGGACAGACCTCCGCTTATCATGATGTGAAACTAATTTTCAATATATACAGGATAACTTACAAATTACAATTTTGTTAGGATATTTTGATTAAAAAACTTTAAAATAAATTTGCAATTTTTCTTGCTTTTCTTATAAATCTCTTGACTAATAATTTATTAAATGGTATTTTACTTTGTTTTTATTTAAATGGCAATTTGGCCTAATTTATTTTAGAATTCAAATTTATAAAAAATAGTTAAGGAGTTAAAATAAGATGAATGAGATTTTTTTTATGTTGGCAGATGCTCAGCCACAATCAATAAGCAGTGGAAATCCAATAGTAATGATTATATTTATGGTTTTATTCATTGTATTTTTTTATTTTGTTGTTATAAGACCCCAAAATAAAAGAAAGAAAGAGATGGAAAATATGCTTAATAATTTAAAAAAAGGGGATAAGGTAGTTACTATAGGTGGTGTTCATGGAAAAGTTGTTTCTGTAAAAGATGATGTCGTCGTTTTAAAGATAGATGATAATGCAGAGATTACTTTTGATAAAAACGCCATTGCAAGAGTAATTAACCCTAATAACACTCAAAATAATAAGGAAGAAAAGAAAGATGAAAAGGGTGATGCCTCTTTAGAACAAAATGATAAAGAAAATAAAAGTTAATTCTATATAATTAAATGGAGATTGTTTTATGAGTAAGAGAGCAAGATATTTAATATTTATTGGTATATTTTTTATATTGGTACTTTTTTTAATGCCAACTATTAGATGGTATTTCTTCTTTACAGAAAAAGAGAAAAACGATGCTTCACTTAGAATGGAACAGGTAAAAGATGAGGTAAACAAAAAGGTTGATATTGCTATTGAAAAATTAAGTAAAGGAGAAGATCTACAGAATTATAAAAATGAGATTGCTGTAATAAAAAAGGAGTTTGAAAAAGAGGTAAAAAAAATTAATAGAGTTCTTACGCCAGAATCAAGAATAAAGATTAAGAAAGATTATACATATAAAGAGATGTATGATATTCTACTCGAAAAAAGAAAAAAAGAAAAGTATGTAACCTCTTTTTTTAGAAGTGTATTGGATGATTATTATAAAAAATATTATGAAAGTAAGAAAAAGGTAAAAGATGGGATAATTAAGTTAGGTCTTGATCTTCAGGGTGGAGCATACGCTGTTGTCACAGTAAATTTTAATCACCCTTCTATTAAACAAAAATATAAAGATGGAAACATTCCTAAAAAAGATAGAGAAGAGATGATCGATAGTGCAATGATAAAGATTGAGAATAGAATAAACAAATGGGGAGTATCGGAAACCTCTATTCAGAAATTAAAAGATCAGGATAAGATAATAATAAATCTACCGGGCGTAAAGGGAACATCCGAATTAAGAGAGATAATAGAAACAGTTGGTGTTCTTGAATTTAAACTTGTATCAAAAGAGGGGACAGAGGCTTTAGCAAAGGCTATTTCTCAGGCTGATGCAGAAGGTAGAAAGGTTTTTGATAGTAATGGTAAGTTATTGCCAGAATTTCTTGCTGTTTTACCTCCGGACACAGAGGCTTTATTAAAGTCAAATAGAGATAAATGGGGGGTAGAGAGCGAAGTAAAGAAGATGATAGTTGTAGAAAAAGAATCCCTTCTTGGTGAAAATGTTAAAATTCAATCAGCCACTGTTCAACAGGATGGACTCGGAAGAAATGTAATAAATTTTGTTTTAGAAGGAGAGGCTGCTACTAAATGGGCAACTGTTACTGGAAATAATGTTGGTAGAGAGATAGCAATTATTCTTGATGATGTTGTTTTAGAAAATCCAGTTGTTCAGGAAAAGATCCCAAATGGTAGAAGCCAGATTACTCTTGGAAATGCACCTATTGAGCACTTACAGAATCTGGCCCTTATTCTTAAATCTGGTAGTTTAAATGTCCCATTGGAAATTTCAGAAGAAAATACAGTTGGTGCAAGTCTTGGTCAGGATACGATTGAAAAAGGCTTATGGGCATGTTTATGGGGTATTGTTGCTGTATTTGGTTTTATGATAATATATTATAATTTTGGCGGAATAATAGCATCTCTGGCAGTTGTTTTGAATTTACTATTCTTACTTGGCGGACTTGCGATGTTTAAAGGAACATTGACTCTTCCGGGTATTGCGGGTATAGTTTTAACAGTTGGTATGGCAGTTGATGCTAATATTATCATATATGAAAGAATTAAAGAGGAATTTAGAAGTGGCAAGACTTTTAAGACTGCTTTAAGCCTTGGATTTGATAGGGCTTTCTGGACAATAATGGATTCTAATATTACTACTTTTGCAGCAGGTATTGGACTTTCTATATTTGGAACTGGCCCTATTAAAGGTTTTGCTGTAACATTATGTCTTGGTATTGTAAGTTCACTCTTTACATCACTTTTTGTTTCAAGATTGTTATTTGATTCTTTATTAAGTGTAATAGATATTAAGAGTTTAAGAGTATTATCTTTATTGAAAGGTAAATAAGGGAGTAACAGAATGAAAACAAATTTTAATTTTATTAAATTTAGATTGTTTTTTATTATAGCATCATTAATATTTATAGTATTGAGTGTGTGGTATATATTTGGTCCTAAAGGTATAAATTTAGGATTTTTAACGCCAAAGGGATTTAATTTGGGCGTTGATTTTCAGGGTGGTGTTGTTCATCAGGTAACTATTTATTCTGGAATTTCTCAGGAAAAGGTGAGAAGTCTTTCTGTAGAATGTGGTCTTGGTAATGATGTTCAAAAAGTTATTATTTCAGAAGAAAAAAGAATTGGAAAGATGGATTCTTATCTTGTGAAAACCATAATAAAAGAAGAAGAATTAGCAGAGATAAGCAAGGACCCTAATATGACTCCTTCTAAATTTTTAGAAGAAAGAATTAAAACTTTTCATAAAAAATTAGCCGAAGTAACATCTGAGACATTTACACTTGAAGGAGATCTATTTAAAAAAGCAATTTCTATATATGGAGAGGATAGTATTCCTGGAGAAATCGTGGATTTAAGAACCCCAGAGAAGAGAGTTGTCAGTAATGTTGTTAAAGAGAGCCAGAATGTTATATCACCTGTTTATTCTATGACATTGAGATGGCAGGCTATATTTTTGGTTGTATTTGTTCTTCTTATCATGCTTATTTACATAACTATTAGATTCAAATTTGAATATGCACTTGGTGCTATTCTTGCTTTGTGTCATGATACTATAATAATGTTAGGCGTTATTTCGTTTTTTAGATTAGAATTGGATATGACTCTTATTGCTGCTGTTTTGACTTTAATTGGTTATTCTGTTAATGACACAATAGTTATATTCGATAGAATAAGAGAAAATTTTAACTTGATGAAGGATTTTGATTTAAAGACTATTTTTAATGTCTCTATAAATCAGACATTATCAAGAACCATTTTAACTTCTTTAACTACTTTACTTGCTGTATTGGCGTTGCTATTTTTTGGCGGCGAAAAGATTAAGAATTTTTCTTTAATTCTTACTATTGGTATAATTGTAGGAACATATTCTTCAATCTTTATTGCTTCTCCAATCGTTGATTATTGGGATAAATGGTTTTCTAAAAGAAAGATAAAAGAGAGTAAGGCGCAAGAAAAAATTGACGATAAAACAAATGAAGAAGAAAAAGGATCAGAATTTAATGAAAAAGAAGATGCTACTAATAAAGATTCCGAAGAAAAGATTAATCTTTCTAAAAAGCAGTTAAAGAAATTGATAAGTAAAAAGAGGTAAAGATTTATCTGAAATTTCTTGACAAAATTGTAAAAAATGTTATATTATTAAAACGATTTTATTTATATTATATTTATTTTAATTTTTAAAAAAGGAGAAATATGGCAAAAGAGGAACCTATTGAGATTATAGGTGTTGTTACAACTGCATTGCCAAATGCAATGTTTAAAGTAAGAACAGAAAATGGGCATGAAATTTTAGCTCAGCTTTCTGGTAAAATGAGGAAGTATTATATAAGAATAGTGCCTGGGGATACTGTTGTTGTTGAGGTTTCTCCTTATGATTTGACAAGAGGAAGAATAGTCTTTAGAAATAAGTAGAGATTATATAATAATAGATTAATTTGTCGAAGTTTATAATTTTTAGAAAATCTAAATTTAAAATTATATATTAAAAAATCTTTCAGAAAAGTGAGGTGATAGAATTGACAGAAGTTTTTGTTTCAGGTGAAGACAATATTGAAAAGGCAATCAAAAAATTAAAAAAGATTGTTGATAGGGAAGGAATACTTTTAGAAGTAAAAAAGAGAAGATATTTTTCAAAGCCAGCTCTTGAAAGACATGAGAAGGCTAAAAAGTTAGAAAGAAAAAAAAGAAAAAAGATGATGAAGATAAAGAAGCCTTATTAAAAATTTTTGTAAATTTTAAAATAATTAATGGAATAATTAATTATTTGTGCTATAATATAAGATATGAAAAAAAGAATTTTATTTTTGGTATTATTTAGTATATGCCTTTTCTCTTGTAAGGTAGCAGGTAAACTGGATAATACTGGTAGTTTTGCAATAATTAATTATTCTGACAAGGTGATAGAGTTTGTATGGATAGCTCCGCAAGGAGAATTTTATCCAACAGCTAGGGAATTAAACATAAAATATGGTGAAAGTTACGAGATAACCGGTTTAGCTGCTGGAATCTATGATATTGCCATTGATTTTAAGAATGAATTTAACTATTTTAATTCTAAACTAGATAAATCTCTTTGCCTTAAAATTGAGAAAGGGATTAAAAAGGTTTGGATAGTTGATTCAAAAGGGAATATTTTGAGAAATTGATTTTTTTATTCCTATTAAATTTAAAAAAAATGTAAAAAATATTTACCTGTTTCAAAGAATTTTATTAATTTAATTTCCGTCAAATAAAAAAATTAGACAATCAAATTATTTATAAAGAAAGGGAGTTGTGTATGGCAAAACAAATTTTATATGGGAAAGAGGCAAGAGATGCCTTGAAAAGAGGTGTTGATGCAGTTGCTAATGCTGTTAAAGTTACTTTAGGACCAAGGGGTAGAAATGTTGTTTTAGATAAGAAATTTGGTGCTCCTGTGGTCACTAATGATGGTGTTACTATTGCTAAGGAGATTGAGCTTTCGGATCCATTTGAAAATATGGGAGCTCAGTTAGTAAAAGAGGTTTCGACAAAGACAAATGATGTAGCTGGTGATGGAACAACTACTGCTACTGTTTTAGCTCAGGCTTTAGTCGTTGAGGGATTGAAAAATGTTACTGCTGGTGCAAATCCAATGTCATTAAAGAGAGGTATGCAGAAGGCATGTGAATTAGTTGTTAAAGAGATTGAGAAAAATGCTGTAAAGGTTAAGGATGAGCAGATTGCAAAGGTTGCTGCTATAAGTGCAAATAACGATGAAGTTATTGGTAAACTTATTTCTGATGCAATGAAAGAGGTAGGACATGAAGGTGTTATTACTGTTGAAGAGTCAAAAACAATAGAAAATAGCACAACAGTTGTAAAAGGTATGCAATTTGATAGAGGGTATATTTCACCATATTTTGCTGTTAGATCAGAAAGTGGTGTTATAGAGTTTGAAGATGCTTATATTTTAATTCATGATAAAAAGATTTCTGCTATTAAGCCGATAATCCCAATTCTTGAAAAAGTCTTACAGACTCAAAAACCTTTATTGATTATAGCAGAAGATGTAGAGGGCGAAGCTTTAACAACCTTAGTTGTTAACTTAATTCAGAGTGGATTAAAGGTTTGTGCTGTTAAGGCTCCTGGTTTTGGCGATAGAAGAAAGGCAATGCTTGAGGATATCGCTATTCTTACTGGTGGAACAGTTATTTCTGATGAATTGGGTATGCAATTAGAAAAGGTAGAGCTTAAGGATCTTGGTAGAGCAAAGAAAATTACAATAGATAAAGAAAATACTACTATAGTAGAAGGTTATGGAGATGAAAAGCAGAGACAGGCAAGAATCAATCTTATTAAGAAACAAATTCAGGAGACAACCTCTGATTATGATAGAGAAAAATTACAGGAGAGACTTGCAAAGCTTGCAAGTGGTGTTGCTGTAATTAAACTCGGTGCTGCAACTGAGGTTGAATTGAAAGAGAAGAAGGCAAGAGTTGAAGATGCTCTGGCAGCAACAAGAGCTGCAAAAGAGGAAGGAATAGTTCCTGGTGGTGGCATTACTTTGATTCATGCAGCAGAAGTTTTAAAGAATTTTAAAGCAGATGATCCAGATGAAGTGCTTGGTGCAAAGATTGTTTATAATGCGGCAAAGGCTCCTTTAAAACAGATTGCAGAAAACGCTGGAGTTGATGGTCCAGTAGTTATTCATAAACTCGAAAATGAAAAGTGGGGAATGGGTTTTGATGCTCAATCTTTACAGATTACAAATTTACTTGATGCAGGTATCATTGATCCAGCTAAAGTTGTTAGATGTGCTTTACAGAATGCTGTAAGTATAGCATCTCTTGTTATTACTACTGAGACATTAGTAGCAGATGAGAAAGAGGAGAAGAGTGCAAAGGCATCTGGTGGCATGGGTCATGGAATGGGTGATATGGGCGGAATGTATTAAGATTTTAAAGTATAAAAATAAAAAAAGGCTGTCATAATAAAAGGCAGCCTTTTTTACTTATAATATAAGAGATAATAGGGATTTAAATTAAGTCCAGTTTATAAAAATCTTGACTTTTTTTATTATTTCACTTATATTGATATTATAAATCAGGGATAATTTTTTAGGAGGGTAATTTGACTGATTTTAAGAAAAATAGAATTCCACATCATTATTATTACAAACCGGATAAATGGAAGAAAATTAAAAAGATAAAGAATATTCTTTTATTTGCTCTATATCTGGCAAGTGTTATTATTATAGTAAATCTTACTAATGGCAATAGATTAAGAAATGTATATGCTAATAATAAATCCTTTTATTATTTTTCTGATAATATTTCTGATAAGGAGTTTATATCTTCATTAAATTTTCAGGATAAACTTAAGATAAAATTTTTAGAAGAATATATTGGTAATAAAGAGATAGCATATTTTTCTTATAAGTATTCAAAATTAAATAATATTGAGCCAGAATTACTCGTTGCTATAATGAAAGTAGAATCCAATTTTAACCCAAAAGCAATAAATTATAATAGGAATGGGACAATTGATAGAGGATTATGTCAGCTTAATAATGTTGTATTTTCTAATCTTACTTTAAAAGACTTTTTTGATATTGAAACAAATATTAAGTATGGTTCTCAATTCATAAAATGGTGTCTTGACCAATCTCAGAATAACTTAATAAAGGCATTAGCAATGTATAATGCTGGGGTTGGCAATGTATTAAATACAAAAGTTGGTGAAAGGACATTAAACTATATAGAAAAGATAATTAATGAAAAAGAAGATATAAAAATAGGTATTGAGAATTATCTTAATGAAAATAGAGATTTACTTAATTAAATTATGGAAAAAGAATTTATAGCATTTAACTTGCCGTTAGATTTTAAATTAGGAACAGCCACTGCCTCTCTTCAGATTGAAGGCGGGGATACTAACAATAACTGGTATCGCTGGTGTGAATTAAAAAGAATTAAAGATGGATCTCATTGTAAAATAGCCTGTGATCACTGGAATAGAGTGGATGAAGATATTGAATTAATGAAGACTCTTAATTGCGAAATTTACAGAATGAGCCTTGAATGGAGTAGAATAGAGCCACAAAAGGATAATTTTAATCTTAATGCGATTAATCATTACAAAGAAGAGATTAAAAAGTTAAAAGATAGTGGCATAGAACCTCTTGTTACACTTCATCATTTTTCAAATCCTATATGGTTTGAAGATATGGGGGGATGGAGTAATCCAGAATCAATAAAACTTTTTGAAAGATATACAGAATATGTTGTTGCTAATCTTGGTGAATATGTTTCTGAATGGATAACAATAAATGAACCAAATGTCTATCTTTATCAGAGTTTTATAGTAGGGAACTGGCCACCCGGTGAAAAGGGTAATATTAAGAGATTTCTTATATCGGCAAAAAACCTTATAATAGCACATATTTTTTCTTATAGAAAAATTCATGAGGTTAGGCTTAATAAAGGATTAAAAGATACAAAGGTTGGAGTTGCCAATCATATAAGAGTATTCGATCCAAAGAGTGATTTTTTTCTTGACAGAATTGTTAGTAAGAATCTGGATAAACTCTTTCATGAAATATTTATAACTGGTATGTCGGATGGCTTACTTATTCCGCCAGTAGGAAGGGGATATCCCCTTGGCAAAGGTAAGTTTCTTGATTTTTTTGGAATTAATTATTATTCAAGAGATATTGTAAGCTTTAGTTTTAATATTAATAATCTTTTTGCTAAGATAGAGTTAAAAGAAGATGCTAAAACAAATGATCTGGGATGGGAGATATATCCTGAGGGTATTTATAGAATTGCAAAAAAGTATTATGAAAGATTTAAACTCCCTATTTATATTACAGAAAATGGAATAGCTGACGCAAAGGATAATTTGAGATTAGAATATATCTATTTTCATCTTTATTATATTAAGAAAGCAATAGATGAGGGGATAGATATTAAAAAATATTTTCATTGGACATTGACTGATAATTTTGAGTGGACAGAAGGTGAGTCAGCAAGATTTGGGCTTATTGAGATGGATTTTAAGACTCAAAAAAGAACAATTAGAAAGAGCGGCTATTTTTTTTCAGAAATAGTAAAGAATAAAGGAATCACAGAGGAGATGATTAAAAAATTCTTGGGATAATATTTCATTTTGATTTTAGTATAGTGGATTGAGTATTGTAAAAAAATATTTCTATTATAATAAAATAGTGGCATAAAGAGTTTGAGATAATATATTATACTAACAAAATTTTAATTTGGTAAGTTATTGACATCTATATGGAAAATAGTTTCACATCAGTATAAGGATTAAGTCTGTCCCTATTTTAATTTTAATTA